>NZ_JBEXIA010000014.1:0-179771 GCF_040608335.1 Micromonospora sp. NPDC005194
TTCCACTCCTTGCAGGCCACCTCGCACGCCTTGCACCCGATACACACGCTCGTGTCGGTGAAGAACCCCATCCGCGGCGGCGCGTCCACATAGCCAGCGTCCGGCGCCGGGTCGAGCGGCCCGTACAGGGCGTTGGGGTGGGGCATCGGTCAGGCCTCCTGGTCGCTGCTGCTGTCGGCGACGTCGGTCGTGATCAGCGGCGGGTAGCGGTGGGTCAGGTGCCCCGACCGTCGCCGGTAGTCGAATACGAGGTTCAGCAGATCCTGGCCCCTCGGGCGTCGTCCGGGCCGCACGTCGCACGTGCCGACCTTGCTTTCCTGAATGAGGACGTTGGGGTCGAGGGTGATGCCGAACAGGTCGTTGGCCGAGTCGCCGGTGACCAGACCCTCGTAACCGAAGTGGTACGGCACCCAGACCTGGTGGATGATCCGACCGTCTACCCGCAGCGGGGTGATCCGGTCGGTGACCAGGACCTTCGCCTCGATGGCCGCGCGGGCGGTGACCAGGTGCGCCCAGCCCAGGTGGGTCAGGCCGCGTTGGGCGGCCAGTTCCGGCGACACCTCGACGAACATCTCCGGTTGCAGCTCGGCGAGGTGCGGCACGGTCCGGCTCATGCCGCCGGCGGTGTGGTGCTCGGTGAGCCGGCTGACCGTGAACACGTACGGGAAGACGTCGCTGTACGGCTCGGGCGGGCTCGGGTTGAGGGTGTTGATCGGATGGATGTAGACCTTGCGAGCCGGGTTGGCCTGCTGGCGGTAGAGCGGGTTGCGCACCGGCGACTCGATCGGCTCGTAGTGCGTCGGCAGCGGCCCGTCCAGCACGCCGGTGGGCGCGTAGAGCCAGCCCTTGCCGTCGCCCTGCATGATGAACGGGTCGTCGCCGGCGATCCCCGCCGGCCCGGACGCGTCGGCCGGCGGCCGGTACGACGGCGGTTTGGTCTTCTCGAAGTCCGGCACGTCGTAGCCGGTCCACTCGGCCTTCTCCGGGTCCCACCAGACGTACTTCTTGCGCTCGCTCCACGGCCTGCCCTCCGGGTCGGCCGAGGCACGGTTGTAGAGGATGCGGCGGTTCGACGGCCACGCCCAACCCCATTCGAGCGCCACCGAGGACTGCTCCGAGCCGGGCTTGCGGCGCGCGGCCTGATTGACGCCGTCGGCGTACACCCCGGTGTAGATCCAGCAGCCACCGGCGGTGGAGCCGTCGTCCTTCATCTCCGTGTAGCTCGACAGCGGTCGGCCGCTGGCCACCTCGTACCCGTTGATCTCGTACAGCACCGATTCGGCGCTCGGTTCGGCGTGCGGACCGTGCGTGGGGTAGTTCCAGTTGAGGTCGAGCAGCGCCCGGTCGCGGGGCCGGGTCGAGCCGGCCAACCGCTCCCTGATGAGGCGTCCGAGGTGGTAGAAGAACCACAGCTCGGAGCGGGCGTCGCCCGGCGGCTCGACAGCCTTCTCCCGCCACTGCAACAACCGCTGCGTCTGGGTGAACGTGCCCTCCTTCTCCACGTGTGAGGCGGCCGGCAGGAAGAACACCTCGGTACGACACTCCTCGGGCACGATCTCGCCCGTTTCGATCTCCGGGGCGTGCTGCCAGAACGTGGCGCTCTCGACCATGAAGAGGTCCCGCACGACCAGCCAGTCCAGGTTGGCCATGCCGAGGCGCTGCGCGCGGGCGTGCGCCGAGCCCACCGCGGGGTTCTGCCCGAGCAGGAAGTACCCCTTGACCTTCCCGTCGATCATGTTGAGCACCTGCTGGTAGGTGCCGTGGTCACCGGTCATCCGCGGCAGGTGGCCGTAGCAGTAGTCGTTGTCGGCGGTGGCCGCGTCACCCCAGTACGCCTTGAGCAAGTTCACGCCGTAGGCGCGCGCGTCACCCCAGAAGCCCTTCTGCCCGGGGTGGCGGATGCTGTCCACCCACTCGTCGAGGGTCGGGTGGTCGGCGTGGTGCGGCATCGGCAAATAGCCGGGCAGCAGGTTGAACAGGGTCGGGATGTCCGTCGAACCCTGGATGCTGGCGTGACCGCGCAGCGCCATCACCCCGCCACCCGGACGGCCCATGTTGCCCAGCAGCAGCTGGATGATCGCCCCGGTACGGATGTACTGCACGCCCACACTGTGCTGCGTCCACCCCACCGAGTAGATCAGCATGCCGGTGCGGTCCCGGCCCGAGTTCGCCGTCCACGCCTGCGCCAGTTCGAGGAACTTCTCCTGCGGGATGCCGCAGACCCGCTCCACCATCTCCGGCGTGTAGCGGGAGAAGTGCCGCTTGAGGATCTGGTAAACGCAGCGCGGATGCTGCAACGTCTCGTCCCGCTGCGTCTGCCCGCCCACCGGCGCGCCGTGCGACTCGTGCTCCAGCCCGGCCGCCGTTTCCCGCTGCGTCTCGGTGTCCCGGGGGGGGATGTTCTCCTCGACGCCCTCGTACTGCCAACTGCTCTGGTCGTAGCTGGCGTTGTCCTCGGCGAAGCCGGAGAAGAGCCCGTACAGATCCTCGGTGTCGCGGTACTCCTCGGTCACGATGGTGGCGGCGTTCGTGTAAGCGACCACGTACTCGCGGAAGTCCAGCTCGTTGTCGAGGATGTAGCGGATCACGCCGCCGAGCAGGGCGATGTCGGTGCCCGCCCGGATCGGCAGGTACGCGTCCGCCACCGCGCTGGTCCGCGTGAACCGCGGGTCGACGTGGAACACCTTCGCGCCACGGTGCTTGGCCTCCATCACCCACTGGAAACCCACCGGATGTGCTTCCGCCATGTTCGAACCCTGGATGACGATGACGTCAGCGTTGGCGATGTCCTGCTGGAACTGGGTGGCGCCGCCACGACCGAAGCTGGCCCCCAGACCGGGGACGGTGGCGGAGTGTCAAATACGCGCCTGGTTCTCGATCTGCAGCGCCCCCATCGCGGTGAACAACTTCTTGATGAGGTAGTTCTCCTCGTTGTCCAGCGTCGCCCCGCCCAGACTGGAGATCCCCAACGTCCGGTTGAGCGGCCGGCCCTCGTCGTCACGGTCTTCCCAGGTCTCGTCCCGGGCAGCCAGGACCCGATCGGCGATCATGTGCATCGCCGTGTCGAGGTCGAGATCCTCCCACTCGGTGCCGTACGGCCGCCGGTAGCGGACCGTCGTCTGCCGCAGCGGACTGGTCACCAGACTCTTGCTCGCCGAGCCCTTCGGGCAGAGCCGGCCCCGCGAGATAGGACTGTCCGGGTCACCCTCGATCTGTGTGACCTGCCCGTCCTTGACGAACACCCGCTGGCCACAACCCACCGCGCAGTACGGACAGACCGACCGGGCGACCGAGTCGGCGGTGTCGGTGCGGGCGGTCAGCGACAGTGACAGGGCCGACTTGGCCGCCGCGCCCCGCCCGAGCGGGTCGGTGCCGGTGAGCTGGCGGTAGAGCGGCCAGCTCTCGACCCAGCGGCGCACCCCCATCGCTGCACCTTCCCGACGAAAGCCACTAAATGTGAACAGTCCGACAGTAGATGAGGTGCCAGCCCGGCCGCAGCGGGATCAGCAGAGCGGGCCATTTCGCGCTGGCCGCCGACGGCATGGTGTAGGAGGGCCGCGATCAGCTCGACGGGCTGGCCAGCAGCGCCCACAGCGCTCCGGCGGTGAGCCCGGTCCAGGCGGTGTGCCCGGCGGGCGCGGTCAGACCACGGATGAACAGGGTCTGCTCCACCGCGCCAATGTTGCCCTGCGAGCTCAGCAGCGCGGTGAAGGCGTACCCCATCGTCTCCAACGCGGCGAAACCCATGCCGGCGGCCACACCGATGACCAGACCGTCGGACGGCAGACGGCGACGGTGCTGCGCCAGGGCCGTGAACAGCAGCACCACGGGGACGATCAGCTTCGCCGACTCCTCGATCAAAGCCACGAACAGCATGGGCAGGGCGCCGAGGCCGCGCAGAGTGTCGTACTCCAGGGTGCCGGCGACCACCGTGCCGATCACCCCGCCGAAGAACGCCGATGTCACCAGCACCGACGCCGGCACCTGCCAACGCCCGGTACGGGCCTGGGCGAACGTGAGGAACGTCAGGGGAGCCAGGGTCGCGCCGAGCAGGATCAGTGCCGGCACGAAGTTCGGGTTCTGGGTGCGCACGAGGGTCCGCAGCACCGCCAGATACAGGATCAGCCCGATGACGAGCACTCCGACCCACGCCCACCGGCGCGAACGATCACCCATACCGGGGAGTCTCGCGGATCCAGGTTACGAAGACCAGCCTGGCGCTGAGATCCCCACGACTCGACGGCGACCACGGCGTGCGAGCGAGCGTGGAGGTCTGGCGGGCCGCGCCTACGCTGGCGGGATGGATCGATGGCTGGGAATCGGCGGGTTCATCACCGGCGTCGTTGGTCTCGTGCTCACCGTCTACTACGCGCGCAAGGCCGAAGAACTCAACCTGATGCGGAAGCGGCTTGAGTGGCCCGACCTGCAGGCGGCCGCGAACGACCTCGGCCGGCGGATCAAGACGGAATTCCCACCCACCGCGATCATCGCTCCCGGCGTCGCTGCCGATCGCATCCGGGCCGCATCGGTCGCCGTCACGCGGGTGGCGTGCAGGAACCACAAGTCTCCCGAGTACTACTGGTGGCTCGCCAACAGTGACGACTTCTTCTTTCCCTGGGGTAAGGCCAGGTAGCCCAGGACCGACCGCGGCGCAGGGCTGATCCGGCGGCCGCCCCAGGGCTGTTCAGAGCACGTGACCGGCCTCCGGCAGCGGCTCGTTCGCGTGCTCGTAGCCGAGCAGCAGCGCGGACGTGGAGGTCTTCGCGCCGGCCAGGATCGCGGCCACGAGCGTGTCCCGCAGCGGCCCGGGGAACCCGAACTCCGCCACCGAAAGATGATCCAGATCCATCCACGGAGGGTACGCCCGACGACCGGCGACGAGGGCCGGCCAGCGTGGCATGGTCTCGTGCATGGCCACCTACGACGTCGCCCTCGTCCTGCTCGTCGACGCCTCCGGGGCGGTGCTGATGCAGCATCGCGACGAGCACGCGCCCGTCTCGCCGAACCAGTGGAGCCTTCCCGGCGGTCACATCGAGCCCGGCGAGTCGCCCGAGCAGGCGGCCCGCCGCGAGCTGCTGGAGGAGACCGGCCTGACAGCCGATGAGCTGCGCCTGCTGTGGAGCGGTCCGCGCCCGTACGAGGCGGGCTTCGGGCACACGGTGACGGTGCACGTCTTCCATGGCGTCACCACCGCGCGTCAGGAAGACGTCGTGCTCGGCGAGGGGCAGGCCATGGTGTTCGTCCCGCGCGACGAGGTGTTCGATCGGGAGCTGGCGGCCTCGACCGCGCTGGTTCTGCCCATGATCTAGACGAATAAGTCCTAACTCAAGACGGGGCTGGGGCTGCGGCGAAGGGCGCTGGTCATCCGCTTTGGCTGCCCGCCGTGTCGATGTGCTGGTGAGCGGTATACCTCAGAGGTATGAATATGACTCTGAGGTATACCGCTCACCACCGCATCCGCCCCCACGGAGGTGACCGACGGTCGCCGCCGGCCGCCGGCTGCGCCCACCGCCCGGAGTCCTCGACAGCGGATGTGGAATCGGGTTGTTGGCGTGGCAACGCGGGCCTACCGTCATGGGGCACCTCCCGGTGCGCAGGCAACGGCTACTTCCGCTTCCAATCGGGGAGACGTGGGTTCGAATCCCACCGCCATGTCACGTGGCGTCGACCAGCGGCCCAGGTCACCTTGGCCCGCGAGGGCCGGTCGCCGTCGCCGCTTCGATCTCGGGAGGTGCTCTCGCCGCACGCCCGGTGCGACGGATACGGCTACTTCCTGGTGAAGGCCCGACAAGGGCCTGCGGTTCGAACCCGCGAACACCGTGTCCACTTCTGATCTCGGGCGTGCGGTGCGACCACACCGCCTTCGATTACAAGATCACAAAACCCGTTGCCCCTCCCGCACCGCTGCCGCTACGGTCGTGACCGCACTTCCCGGTGCGTAGGCGACGGCTACATCTGGAGGGGCTTCGACCCCGGTGAAGGACATCCGTCGCCAACCTCGATCTCGGGAAGCGCGACCACACGCACACCCGGTGCGCAGGCAACGGTTACTTCCCGGCTCCGCAGATGGTGGTTCGAATCCCCCCGACACCTTCGGGTCGGTGGTTCAACGGACAGAACGGCGGACTAGTCCGTGGCCGACTCTGATCTCGGGTGTGCGCTGTGGTGGCGCCTTCTCGGCTGACTGACGTGGGGGACGTCATGGCCAAGTTCAACGTCAAGCTGCGCACGAGCCGGCATCGGCCGGCGACCGGCGAGGGCGCACCCGGTTTCGTCCGTGAGCCGCGCCTCGAACTGTTCCTGCTCGGTGTCTCGAACATGGTGGGCGAGGACACCTTCTACGAGGGTTCCACCAGCCGGGAGGCCCGTTTCCGGGACCTGGTCGCCGCCGTCGCCGTCGCGGATCCCGACTGGTTCGCGCGCTTCGTACCGTGGCTCCGAACCGGTGCGATGATGCGCTCAGCGTCCGTGGTGGCGGCCCTTGAGGGTGCCCGTGCCCAGGTAGCGGCGGGAATTCCGGGTTCCCGCGCGGTCGTAAATGCGGCGTTGCAGCGTGCGGACGAGCCGGGCGAGGCGCTCGCGTACTGGCTGGCTCGTCATGGCCGGGCACTGCCCAAGCCGGTGAAGCGGGGCATCGCTGACGCGGCGGTCCGGCTCTACACCGAGCGGAGTCTGCTCAAGTACGACTCCATCGCCAACCAGGTGCGCTTCGGTGACGTCATCGAGCTGACCCACCCCACCGCCAGGGATGAGCGACAGGGCGACCTGTTCCGGCACGCGCTGGATCGGCGGCACCGGCGGGACAACCCGGTACCCCCGTCCCTGCGGATGCTCAGGGCGCGGGACGCGCTCATGGCGATGCCTGTCGAGCAGCGCAGGGAGGTCACCGATCCGGCGACGCTGGACGCTGCCGGTATGACGTGGGAGGCGCTGGCCGGCTGGCGACAGAGCGCGATGGACGCGGCGGCATGGGAGTCGGTCATCCCGACGATGGGCTATCTGGCGCTGCTGCGTAATCTGCGCAACTTCGACCGGGCCGGGGTCAGCGACACCGTCGCGGAGACCGTGGCGGCCACGCTCTCCGACCCGGCTCAGGTCGCGAGTTCGCGGGTGCTGCCGATGCGCTTCCTGTCGGCGTACAACGCGGCGCCGAGCCTGCGCTGGGCGTACCCGCTGGAGAAGGCGTTGCAGCACGCCCTCGCGAACGTGCCCGCCCTGGACGGGCGGACGCTGATCCTCATCGACACGTCCGGCTCGATGCAGAGCCCGTTCAGCAAGGACGGCACGCTGCTCTGCTGGGACGCCGCCGCGGTGTTCGGTCTCGCGCTGGCCGCCCGCGCACAGTCGGCCACGGTGGTGTCGTTCTCCAATGACAGCCTGGTGTTCCCTGCGGTGGCGGGCGAGTCGGTCCTCGCGGCGGTGCGGCGGTTCAAGGAGGGCGGCTACTTCCTCGGCAGGGGAACCGACACCGAGAAGGCGGTCCGCGAGCACCACGGCCGACACGACCGGCTGATCATCCTCACCGATGAGCAGGCCCACTGGCACGGCTCGACGGATGTCGTCGCGGCGGTGCCGGCGGAGGTGCCCATCTACACCTGGAACCTGGCCGGATACCGGGTCGGGCACACGCCGACCGTCACGAACCGGCACACCTTCGGCGGACTGTCCGACGCCGCGTTCGCGATGATCCCGCTGATCGAGGCCGGGTCCGACGACCGGTGGCCCTTCTGATCCACGCGCTGCGGGGCTGCACCCGCCCCGCAGCGCGCGGGTCAGGGTAGGAACTCGCCGGTCAGGGCGATGAGGGCGCGGGCGGCCGCGCCCACCGGTCGGTCCACCGGCGTGGCGAGCGACGCCGTCCAGTCGAGGTCGGCGTCGGTGACCGTCAGCGTGCGCACGCCCCCGGCGTCGGCGACGGCGAAGCGGGGCAGCAGCGCGATGCCGAGGCCGTGCCGGACGTGGTCGGCGCCGGTGGCGATGTCGGGGATCTCGATCGTGACGCGCCGGGACAGGCCGGCGGTGGCGAACGCCCGGTCGGTGACGGCGCGGTTGCCGTACCCGACCGGGGAGTCGATGAAGTTCAGCCCGGCGATTTCCCCGAGCGTCACCGCCTCGCGGGCGGCCAGCGGATGATCGTCCGGCACGACGAGATCGATCACCGAGCGGGCCAGCTCCGTGAAGCGGACCTCGGCCGGCGGCGCGCCGGGCAGCGAGACGAACGCGAGGTCGAGCCGGCGCTCCGCGAGCGCGTCGATGAGCCCCTGGGAGCCGGACGGAGCGACGCTGGTGTGCAGCAGCACCCCGGGGTGCCGGCGGTGGAACTCGCCGAGCAGGGCCGGCAGGTGCAGGAGTCTGATCGAGGTCATCGTGCCGATGCGCAGGGTGCCACGGAGGCCGCCGTGCACCTCGGCGACCGCGTCGCGGGCGTCGCGGGCCGCGTCGAGGGCGATGCGGGCGCGGGGCAGCAGCGCGGCGCCGGCGTCGGTGAGGAGTACGCGTTTGGAGTTGCGGTCCAGCAGCGGCGCACCCAGTTCGCGTTCCAGGGTCTTGACCGCCGCCGAGACGGCGGACTGGACGACGTGCAGGCGGGCGGCGGCGCGGGTGAAGTTCTGCTCCTCGGCCACGGCGACGAAGTACTCGAGTTGGCGGAGTTCCACGCCGCCAAGTATCACCCATACTGATCGCTGCTAGCGTCAACTTTCGTTGCACGCGATGATCGCGTGGAGCGACAGTGGGGTCATGTCGTCGACGATCCTGTCATCCCGCCGGCCCGCCGCCGCGTCCACCCGCGCCGAAGGATCGTCTCGCCGCCACGGCCGGGGCTTCTGGGTGATCGCTCTGGCGTTCCTGACCGCGATGGCGTTCGGCACGGTGCCGGCCCCGCTCTACCCGCTCTACATGGCCCGGGACGGCTTCTCCACGTTCATGGCCACGATCGTGTTCGCGTCGTACACGGTGGGTGTGGTGATCAGTCTGGTGCTCGCCGGGCACGTCTCGGACTGGGTCGGCCGGAAGAAGATCCTCATTCCGGCGCTGGTGTTGGAGCTGGTCGCCGCCGCGCTGTTCCTGGGCGACGCGTCGCTGCCGGTGCTGCTGGTCGCCCGCCTGGTGAGCGGACTGGGCATCGGCATGATCACCGCGACCGCCACCGCCTACCTGCAGGAACTGCACGCGGCGCACCGGCCCGGCGCGTCGCGCCAGCGCTTCGAAGTGGTCTCCACCGCCGCCAACATCGGTGGCCTCGGCGTGGGCGCGTTGGTCGCGGGCGTCCTCGCCCAGTACGTCCACGCGCCGCTGCGCACTCCGTACCTGGTGTTTGCCGTGCTGCTGACCGCCAGCATCGTGGCGGTCGCGGCGACCCCGGAGACCGTCAAGGAACGGCTGGTCAAGCCCACGTACCGGCCGCAACGGATCAGCGCCGACCACGGCGACCAGGCCGGGTACGTGGCTGCTGCCGGCGCCGGTTTCGCGTCGTTCGCCGTGTTCGCCCTGTTCACCTCCGTCGCCCCGAGCTTCGTCGCGGGAGCCCTGCACCTGCCCTCGCGGGCGCTGGCCGGCGCGGTCGTGTTCGCCGTGTTCGGCGGCGCCGCCGTGGCGCAGACCGTCACCAATCGGCTCCCCGCCCCGGCGAAGGTACGGCTCGGGCTGCTGGCGCAGGCGGTCGGCGTGCCCGTCGTGCTGGTGGGTATGCACACCGCCAGCCTGACCGCGTTCCTGGTCGGTGGTGTCGTCGCCGGTGTCGGGGCCGGCGTGCTGTTCAAGGCCGCCGTCGGCATGGTCGCGGCGATGGCCACGCCCGCCCGGCGCGGCGAGGCCCTGGCCGGGCTGTTCCTCATCGCCTACCTGGGAATGAGCCTGCCGGCCGTCGGCATCGGGATCGCCACGCGAGCCGTCAGCACGATCACGGTGATGAACTGGTTCACCGGCCTGCTGCTCGTCATGCTCGCCGGTGTGACGGCGCTCTTCCGTCGCCGTCCCGCAGCCCGCTGACCCCGCCGACCGGGGTTGGGCCGTGTCCGGCTCGCCCCGGTCCGTGTGGTCAGCGCGGATCGGACCACCAGGGTTCGAGGACGACCGGGTCCGCGATGTAGGCCCGCACCTGCGTACGCTCCGGCTCGGTCAACGTCAGCGCGCGGAGGCGGGCGCCCCACTCGGGCACCCGATCGGTCTTCCCCAGCGCGATCGACAGCTCGATCAGGCCGGCCAGCGCGGTGGCCTGCTCGACCGTCGGAGCGTCCTCGGCGCGACGACGCATCCCCGAGTCGAGCGCCCGGTAGGCGGCCCGGTCGTCCAGCTTGAACTCGCGCAGGATCCGCGCGTTGTCGAGCACCCGGGCCAACCCCTGCAGGTCCTTCGACCCGCCGTACTCCAGATCCTTCGGCTCGTCTCGCTGGATGAAGATGATGGTGTTGCCCGACGGGTCGACGACGCTGAACCGTGATGCCCCGGCACGGTAGCGGGTCAGTCGGGGCAGGCCCTTGACCAGCACCTTGCCGTGGGCGCGGCGCATCGCGTCGGCGAACGCCGCGTGGTACGGCGCGACCGCGTCGACCAACACCAGGCAGCCGCCGGTCTGTTCCTTCGCCGGGTCGAGGTCCTTCGGCGCGGGCCCGTAGTGCAGGGCGAACCCGCTCCACTGAACGACCAGATACACGTACGGCCTCATCTGCTCGTAGGTCACCTCGAAGCCCAGGGCACGCCAGAAGGCCAGGGTCTCCTCCGGCGCCGGGCAGGGCAGCAGCGGCACGGTGGTCTCGTTCGGCTGGACGCGGTCCTCGTTGATCGTCATGGTCACTCCCGGTCCGGTCGGCAGGCCGGCCATTGTGCCAGCACCGGCGGCGGGCCGCCCCGATCGCGCCTCCTACCCAGGGAGGAGATGCGCTCCGACCCCGGGCCGCAACCGGGGCCCGCGGTCGGACGCGACCGGCGGGAACGGCCACGAGCATCTACAGACATGACTACCGTTCTGCGTCGGGCGACACACTGGAACCGCCCCCTCCTGATTCTCGTCTGCGCGATGGCGGTGCTCGCCGTCATCGCCACGGTCGGCATCCTCGTCGACCCGCGCGTCCTCACCGGGGCGCCGATCTGGCTCAAGCCGTTCAAGTTCGCGGTGTCCTTCGTCCTGTACGGCGCGACGCTCGCCTGGATGCTCTCCCTGCTGCCCCGGCGCAGCCGGATCGCCGAGTGGGCGGTGATCGTCATCGTCGCGGTGGCGGTCCTGGAGAACGCGTGGATCGTCGGTCAGGTGATCCGCGGGCAGACCAGCCACTTCAACGACACCACAGCGCTGAACACCGCGCTGTTCGCGTCGATGGGCGCGGCGATCATGGTGCTGTTCCTCGCGCACCTCGTCATCGGGATCGTCGTGCTGATCCGGCGGATCCCCGACCGGGTCGCCGCGACCGCCGTCGGGTGGGGGCTCGGCCTGTCCCTGCTCGGCATGCTCGCGGCGGTACCGATGGTGCTGCCGATGCAGGACCCGGGCATCGAGGGCATCTCCGGGGCGCACAGCGTCGGCGTGGCCGACGGTGGGCCGGGGCTGCCCGTGGTCGGTTGGAGCACCGCCGGCGGCGACCTGCGGATCGGGCACTTCGTGGGGCTGCACGCCCTGCAGGCCCTGCCGATCCTGGCGATCCTGCTGACCCGTTTCGCGACCCGGCTCGACACGCGCACCCGCGTCCGGCTGCTGGTCGTCGCGGGCGGCGCGTACGGCGTACTCACGATGCTGTTGACCTGGCAGGCCCTGCGCGGGCAGCCGCTGCTGCGCCCGGACGCCCGCACCCTGGCCGCCGTCGCGGCCCTGGTGGTCGCGACGGCGACCGCCAGCGGCCTGGTCCTGGCCCGCCGACGCCGCCCGGAACTGGCGCTGGCGGCATGACCGCGACGCTGTTCTCCCTGATGTTCGCGGTGGCCGCGCCGTTCTGGGCGCTGATGATCCTGGTGCCGCGCTGGTCCTGGACCGCCCGGATCATCAGCTCACCGCTGATCGTGCTGCCCGTCGTGGTGATCTACGCGCTGCTGGTGGTCCCGGCGTTTGGCGAGGTGCTGCCCGCCGTCGCGTCGCCGACCCTGGCCGGGGTACGCGACCTGCTCGGCACGCCCGACGGCGCGGCGGCGGGCTGGGCGCACCTGATCGCGTTCGATCTGTTCGTGGGCCGCTGGGCGTGGTGGGACAGCCGGGAACGGGGGGTGCCGGCGCTGGTCATGGCTCCGGTGCTGGTGCTGACCATCCTGCTCGGACCACTCGGGCTGGCCGCCTACCTGGGCGTACGGACGCGGTGGCGGCGGTCGGCGGTCGCTGCCACCGACCGTGAGCACCTAGGCTGACGACCGTGGGGCGGCTGGGACGACTGTTCGACACGCGGGACGCGCGCGTGCGGATGGTGCTGCTCGACCTCAGCGGGTTGGGCTACCTCCTCGTCGTGCCCCACTCCGGCTCCGCGCCAACGGTGACACAGTGGATCCTCGCGGTGGCCGCGTTCGCCGCCGCGCTCGTGACGTATCGCCGGCCGGTGGTCAACCTGGTGCTCCAGACGGCGTTGCTGGCGGTCGCGGTCTGCCTCATCGACGACTTCACCATCAACCAGGTGGGGGCGAGCTGGGCTCTGCTCGAGGTCACCATGCTCTCGGCTCGCGCCCGCACCATCTGGCTGGGCGCCGGGCTGCTGGCCGTGGTCGACCTGACCGACTCGATCGGCGACCCGCTGCGCCAGGTCGCCTCCGGCGTCGTCGGGCTGGCCCTGGAGGTCGGTGTCCCGGTGCTGCTCGGCCTGGTCATCCGGACCAACCGGGAGCTGGGTCGGCAGGCCGTGGAACGGACGCTGGCCGAGCAGCGGCGCCGCGAGTCGGAGAGCCGCGCGGCGCGCGCCGACGAGCGCAGCGCCATCGCCCGCGAGCTGCACGACGTCGTCGCCCACCACGTGGCGTCGATGGTGCTGCGGGTCGGTGTGGCCCGGCACGTCCTCACCGACCTGGACCCCCGGGTGGACGAGGTGTTCGACGACGTGCACGGCACGGGCACCGCGGCCCTGGCGGAGCTGCGCCGGCTGGTCGCGGTGCTGCGCAACCCCGACGGGGTACGCGGAGACGCGGCGCTGACCGCGATCGAGCCCTCGGCGCTCCCCTCGGCGCTCGGCGCCGCCGTCGACCGGGCCCGCCAGGCCGGCATCACCGTGGACGCCGACATCGACGCGGCGATCGGCTCCCTCGACGCGGTGCGTGGCCTGGCGGTGCTGCGGTTGACCCAGGAGGCGCTGACCAACGTGGCACGCCACGCCGGGCCGGCCGCGCGGGCGCACCTGGTGGTCGCCCTGCACGGCGGGGCCGTGCACTGGGAGGTCACCGACGACGGGGGTGGCGTCGACGGCGACCGCGCGCCGACGCCCGTGCCGGCCGGCGGCGGCCACGGCATCACCGGCATGACCGAACGCGTCGAGGTCCTCGGCGGCCGGCTGGAGGCGGGACCGACCGGCACGGGCTGGCGCGTGCGGACCGTCCTGCCGAACACGCTCCCCGAGACCGCCGCCGGGCCGGCGCCGCGGGCCCGTGAGGTACCGGCCGCATCAGCCGCCCCGGAGCCCGCGTGATCCGGGTCCTGCTGGTCGACGACCAGCACCTCATTCGCGCGGGCCTGCGCATGCTGTGCGACGCGCAGCCCGACATCGAGGTCGTCGGCGAGGCCGACAACGGCCGCGAGGCGGTCGTCCTCGCCGCGCGACTCATCCCCGACGTCGTCGTCATGGACCTGCGCATGCCCGGCGTCGACGGAATCACCGCGACGTCGCGGATCCTCGCCGAGCGTCCCGCCACCCGGGTGCTGGTGCTGACCACGTTCAGCGACGACGACCACCTCTACCCCGCGCTGAGCGCTGGGGCGTGCGGCTTCCTGCTCAAGGACGCGCCCCCGACCGAGCTGCTGGACGGCATCCGCCGCGCCGCCGCGGGCGACAGCCCGTTCACCCCGGAGGTGCTGCACCGCCTCGTCCAACGCGCGGTGCGCGCCCGCGCCGAGCCGCCCCGACCCGTGCAGGGGCTGACCGCCCGCGAGCAGGACGTGCTGACCCTGGTCGCCGAGGGCCTGTCCAACAGCGAGATCGCCGAACGGCTCCACATCGGCGTCACCACCGTCAAGACCCACATCACGAGCCTCATGACCAAGACCGACAGCCCCAACCGGGTACGCCTGGCCCTGTTCGCGCGCGGCGCCTGAGCGTCAGCGGCCGCACGCGTAGCCCTGCATGCCTCTCGGGTTCGCGCCGGCGGCGAGCACGCCCGTGCCCGGGTCCCGGGTCACGGCGCAGAGCCGGCCCAGACTCCACGCGTCGGCGAGCCGCACCTCGTGCCCGTACGCCCGCAGGGCCCGCACCACGTCGGCGTCGAACCGGTCCTCCATGAGCAGGACGCCCGGCTCCGAGTCGCGGGGATAGAACGACGCCGGCAGGCTGACGGTGTGCCACGCGGGCGCGTCGATGGCCTCCTGCAGGTGCTGACCGCCGACGAGGTGGCGCAGCAGGAAGGGCACCTGCCACTGGTCCTGCTGGTCACCGCCGGGCGTACCGCATGCCAGGACCGGCTCTCCGTCGCGGTGCACCATCGTCGGGCTCAACGTGGTGCGCGGTCGGCGGCCCGGGGCGAGCGACGAGGGCAGCCCCTCCTCCAGCCAGAACATCTGAAGCCGGCTGCCCAGCGGAAAGCCGAGTTCCGGGATCGTGGGCGAACTCTGCAACCAGCCACCACTCGGCGTCGCGGAGATCATGTTGCCCCAGCGGTCGACGACGTCCACGTGGCAGGTGTCGCCCCGGGTCACCCCGTCCGACCGCACCGTCGGCTCGCCCGTGGTCGGGTCCGACGCGTCGACGCGGCTGCCGGCGCCGCGTCGGACGTGGGTCGGCAGGCGCGGCTGCGCCCCGTCGGGACTCCCCGGTCGCAACTCGGTCGACGCGCGGTCACCGATCAGGGCCGCCCGCTCCCGCGCGTACGCCGGGGAGAGCAGCGCCATGGCGGGCACGTCGGCGCTGTCGCCGTACCATGCCTCGCGGTCGGCGAAGGCGAGCTTGAGCGCCTCGACCTGGGCGTGGACGCCGGCGGCGGTGGCCGTCTCGTACGCGCCGTCGTCGTCGAGCGCGTCGAGGACGGCCAGCGCCTGGAGCAGCACCGGGCCCTGGCCCCAGAACCCGGTCTTCGCCACCGAGTAGCCCTGCCAGTCGAGGGTGGTCGGGGCCTCCCAGGTCGCC
The DNA here is from genome assembly GCF_040608335.1 of Micromonospora sp. NPDC005194. Classification (NCBI taxonomy): domain Bacteria; kingdom Bacillati; phylum Actinomycetota; class Actinomycetes; order Micromonosporales; family Micromonosporaceae; genus Micromonospora; species Micromonospora sp. NPDC005194. The sequence goes on from NZ_JBEXIA010000014.1 coordinate 15,237, forward strand.
GAGTACGCGGCCAGGTCGTCGCCGGTGACCAGCCCGGTGTGTGCGCGTCCGCTGGAGTCGCGGAACGGCCGCCGGCTGAACTCGTCGATCGCCTCGGCCACGAAGCCCGTACCCCAGGCTCGGCGCGCGGCCTCGATCTGCGCCTCCCGGTCGGCGCCGGCCGCCTGCCCGGCCACGACGAGTCGGCGCAGAGTGCGCGCGTACGCCGGGTTGGCGAACCTCTCCCCCGCGGCCGGTGGCCGGCCGTCGCGCAGCCAGAGCTGGGCGGACGTCGGCCAGTGCTCCTCGAACAGCGACCGCACGGCCGCGACCGTCTCACCGACCCTGCCCACCAGCGGGTGACCGGCGGCGGCGTAGCCGATCGCCGGCTCCAGCACGTCGGCGATCGAGAACGTGCCGTGCTCGCGCAGCAGCAGAAGCCACGCGTCCACCGCGCCGGGCACGGCCGCCGCGAGCGGGCCGGCCCCCGGGATGAGGTCCATGCCGAGGGACCGGAAGTGGGCGATGGTCGCGGCGGCCGGCGCCGGGCCCTGCCCGCACAGCACCTTCGGGCGAGGATCCTGGGCGGTCGCCACGATGGCCGGCACCTCGCCCCCCGGGCCGTTGAGGTGGGGTTCGACGACGTGCAGGACGAACCCGGCGGTCACCGCGGCGTCGAAGGCGTTGCCGCCGCGTTCCAGGACCCCCATCGCGGACTGGCTGGCGAGCCAGTGCGTCGACGACACCATGCCGAAGGTTCCCTGCAGGGTCGGCCGGGTGGTGAACGCCATGACAACACCTCACTCGTGTCCGCGGCCCGGAGCGTACGTCGTGCGCGGCGGGTCAGGGCCGGCGGGGCCGGGCGTGCAGGGCCGCCCGCAGCGCCGGACCGAAGACGCGCCGGACGTCGGCCGGGGACAGCGCGCCGATCGAACGGATCGGGTTCAGGTACCGCGTGAAGATCAACCCTCCGAGTACGCCGACGGCGGCGGTGGCGCGTTCGGTCGCGTCGGGGCCGCCGAGAAATTCAGCGATGCGGAGGCGCAGCTCACCGTCCAGGTAGTCACGCAGGGCGCGCATCGTGTCGTCGTCCCGCACCGCCATCCGGTTCTCGGCGGGGACTGTGGCGTCCCACAGACCGGTGACCGAGTCGAGCAGGCGGTCGGCCAGGCCGGCCTGGTCGCCCCGCAGAGCCTGGTCCAGAGCGGTGGGGTCGACGCAGAGCAGGTTCAGCGACTGGCTGAAGAGGCCCTGCTTGGAGCCGAAGTGATAGCTGATGAGCGCCGGGTCGACCCCCGCGGCGGCGGCGACCGCCCGCACTGTCGTACCCGGGTAACCGTGCTCGCGGAACAGGTCGCGGGCGGCCTCCGCGATGCGGGCCCGGGTATCGGGATTGCCGCGGGGCCGACCCCGCGTTTTATTCAACACGGTTGAATAATGCGCTCCTGCGGTGGCACGGTCAACACCTTCACCACAGCAACGAGGAGTGCACCCATGCGTACCGTCGTCTTCGGCGCCACACGGTGATCGGTTTCGGGGTGAGCGGCACGCCCAGGCTGGACAGGACGGCGTCGCTGCCGGCGACGGCCTGGTCGACCGCGTCGGGGTCCGCGACGTCGGCGCCGACCACGGTGAGGCCGGCGCGAGGCCGGACGTGGTGGGGGCGGCGGGTGACCGCGACGACCTCGTGGCCGGCGGCCAGGGCCTGCTCGGTTATCTGGCGGCCGGTGGGTCCGCTACTCGCGGGGCAACGCGCACATCGTCGCGGCGATGCACCGCCACGGCGTGCAGCGGCTCGTCACGGTCAGCTCCAGCGTCCTGGACCCGACCTGGCGGCCGACCGGCGAGTTCTTCTTCAACAACGTGCTGGATCCGCTGTTCAACCGCCGGGTGGGCCGTACCGCCCACGAGGACATGCGCCGGATGGAGTCGCTCGTACGCGAAAGCGACCTGGACTGGACAATCGCCCGCCCGTCCGGCCTGTTCGACCACCCCACCGCGACGCGCTACGAGGTGGCGGAGAACGTCGCGGACGGCCTGTTCACGGCACGCGCAGACCTGGCGGCGAGCATGCTGGCGCAGTTGACCGACGACCGGTTCGTCCAGCGGGCGATGGCGGTGATCACCACCGAGGTTCGGCCGAGCATCGCAGGTCTGCTCTGGCGCGAGGCCGTCGCCAAAAAGAAGTGACGCCCTCCGGAGCGACTCGCACGACGACGCCGCCCAATATCCGGGCATGCACACAGCGCCACCGGTTGGTAGCGTACCGGTGATCTCGCCGGCGGTGGCCGGCGGTGGTCCCCTGGGGAGGGTCAGCATGTGGGCGGACGAGGCTGCGCTCGACGCGGCGGGACGCCGGCTCGACGAGTGGGAGTCGTCGCTCGCCGAACGGGCGGAACGGGCGAAGACGCTGTCAGCGAGGATGCAGGATCTGACCGGCAGCGCCCGCAACGCCGACCGGACGATTGACGTCACCGTCGACTCGGCTGGCCTGCTGATCGACCTGCGGCTCGACGAACGCATCCGGCAACAATCCGCGGCGCGCACCGCCCGGCAGATCCTCGACACCACGAGAGCCGCGCGTACCGACCTGCTGCGGCAGGTGGCTGACGTAACCGCGGAGTCCCTCGGCGACGACGCGAGCGCCCAGGCCATCATCGACTCGTACCGCAGTCGGCTGAGCCGCGACCAGGGGCCGAGCGATGCCCGCCGGTGACGGCATCCAGGTCGACCCGGACGACCTGACCGCCCACGCCGCACGCCTCGATCGCTGCGCCGGCAGCCTCGACACCGCCCAGCAGGCGGGCCAGCACGTCCGGCTGGGCGCCGACGCCTACGGGCAGCTCTGCGCGATGATGCCGATGCTGCTCGACGGCCTGCAACGCACCCTGGTCGACGGGATCGGGTCCGCCGCCGGGTCGGTGCGGGACACCGCCGGCAGGCTGCGGACCGGAGCGGACCGCTACCGACACTCCGACGCCCGCGCGAAGCACCTGCTCGACGGGGTGCGGCAACGCCCGTGACGTCCAACCCGCTCGTCGCCGCCACAGCGGACACCCCGCCCGGCGCGTGGGCGGGTGTGTGGATCTGCGAGGACATCGAACTCATCGCGCAGGGCGTCCGCAACGGCAGTTGGATCGACGGCAGCCTCGGTGTGGTGAGTGCCGGCCTGGACGCCCTCGCCTTCGTCTCCGACCCGGTCGGCGCCCTGCTGCAATACGGGATCGCCTGGCTCATCGAGCACGTCAAGCCGCTCAGCGAGGCGCTCGACTGGCTCGCCGGCGACCCGGCACAGATCACCGCACACGCCCAGACCTGGCGCAACGTCGCCGCCTCGCTCCGCGAGGAAGCCGCCGAGCTGACCCGCGCCGTCCGCGACGACGTCGCCGGCTGGGGCGGCAGCGCCGGCCCCGCCTACCGCGCCTGGGCCGCCGAACAACAGCAGGCGATCACCGGCCTCGCCCAGGGCGCCGACACCATGGCCGCGATCACCGAGGGCGCCGCCGGCCTGGTGGCCGCCGTCCGGCTCCTGGTCCGCGACGCCATCGCCACCTGCGTGTCCCGCCTCATCACGTACGCGGGCGAACTCGTCGTCACGGCGGGCCTCGCCACGCCCCTGGTCGTGGAGCAGGTCACGACGCTGGTGGCGTCGTGGGGGGCGCGGATCGCGCGGCTGTTGCGGGGGCTGCTGGCCAGCCTGCGACGGCTGATCCCGGAGGTACGCCGGCTCGGCGACCTGATCGAGAAACTCAAGCAGGCGCTCGGGCGACTCCAGAAAGGAGAATCGCCACCGAGCCGGAACACGCCCGAACCTGAGCCGCCTCGCGAGCCCCCAACGCTTGCGGCGACGGAGCAGCAGCGGATACACGATCTCGGCATGGATCCGGCGACCGGGAGGTTCCGTCCCGGCGAGGCGGAGACAGCGGTCCGGCTAGAGCAGGAAATGAGCGTGATACTCCACCGCGCTCCCCCGGCCTCCTCTGCCGACTGGGTGGACGAGGCCGGACGGACCTACGATGCGGTGGGCAACTTCCCGGCGCAGTTCTTTGACCGTCAGTGGCCCCAGTTGCAGTATCAGATCGAACGACACTTGGACAAAGCTGACCTGGTGCCGGTGGACGTGTCGCAGTTCATCCCGGAACAGGTTGCCCGGATCGAACAGTTCATCACGGATCGAAACCTCGGTCCGCGAGTATTCATCGTGGGGAAATGATGGCTGGCCTCATCGTGCTGAAACCCGGCGTCGACTGGACCTCATCGGGAGGGCTGTTTGACTGGACGCTGGAGTTTTTGATCTCCCGCCTCTCGGACAGACAGACCGCTAACCGCCTGCAGGAGATCGTCGACAACAACCTCGGGTCGTTGTGGGTCGACGACCTGCCCGCGGCAGCACAGCTGGAGATCGTGAGTCATTGGCGAAACGACCTGGTGACAACTGGCGAACGGCAACTGCCCGAGACCGAGCACAAGGTCGACGTCATTCGCCATCTTCAGGAACTGGTGGACGCAACCTACTCAGCCGGGTACCCCGACTCGAGCAATCCTGTTAGTCGATGACGCTACGCGGTCCCGTCACCCCAGGAGTTGGGCGCCGAAACCGCTACGACGTGCCCACAAGGTCAGCGGCGTTAGATCCGTTTCCCCGGTCATGATGCTCGCTGACCTGACGGCAACGATGGCATGCACGGCCTGGAGTCGGCCGCCTCGAACTCTCGCATCGTCGTCTCGACCTGGTGGGCCGCGGCGGGTGCGTGCTGATGGCTCGCCGGGATCGGGGTGACCGGGCCGTCCCCGTACGCCAGGACCTGCTCAGAGGCCGACGAGAGCGACCTTCCGACGGGGTTGGTGGCGTGCACCTGGGTCAGCTACTCGGTCCAATCGCACCTGGAGAACGGCGCATCTGCGCCTCGGATGGTGACCATCCCGTTTCCGCCGAAGGAACGCTGACATGTTTGAGCTGTACGACGTGGTTGAGCTCCGAGAAGCCATTCCGGGAGAAGGCCTTCCTGCCGGGGCAGTGGGAACCGTCGTGCAGGTCTTTGACGGCCCCCCGCCTGCGTACGAAGTCGAGTTCGCCGACGCCGACGGCCGCACCGTCGCCATGGTCACGCTTTGAGCAGACCAGATGATGCATCGCGAAGCGTAGTTCCGTGGCAGCGAGCCGGTTACGGCTCGGCTTCCGGCAGCCGAGCACAAGGTCGGTGTGGCTCGCTCAGGGCGGTGTCCCAGCGGAACATCTTGCCCCCAGGTTCAGCGGGGGCGACTCAGCCACTCCCAGGCGTGGCGGAGGCCCACCTGCACCGGGTCGTCACCCGCGGCCTCGGCCCTTCTGGCCGGCGTGTCCTCACCCGGCTCGTGCATCTCCGCACCGGTACCGACAGCACGACCCCCCGCTCGTACAGGTCGGCGATCTGCTCCCGGTGGGCGAAGCGGTGGGACTGGTCCGGCCCCGGCGGTGCCACGATGATGCCGTGGAAGATGTCCTTCGGTTCGTCGGTCAGCACGTGCTCGACCACGCCGACGGGTGCCGAATCGACGTCGTAGACCCGGGTGCCGACGGCGAGCGCGAGGTACGAGACCTTCGCGCCGAGATCCTCCACGACGTTCACGTTACCCACCGCCTGATCACCAGGGGCCCGATCACGATGGCTGGTCCGGGCTGGGTTCCCCGGTGTCGGTCGCTCAGGCGGCGGCTGCTCGACCCATCCCGGCGCGGATCCCCGTGCCCTGACCGAGCTCGATCAGATAGCCGTCCGGATCGCGCAGGTAGCACCGGATCTCGACGCCATGATCCTTGGGCTCGGTCAGGAACTCCCCACCCCGTGACCGCCACTGCTCGTAGACCGCCCGGACGTCGGTGACCCGGACGTTCATCGCGCTGCTGAGCGTGTTCGGATCCGGCGGCGCCTTCGCCTGCACACCCGGCTTGTCGTCGGTCGGACCACCCTCGTCGTTGATCACGATGTAGCTGTTGTGGAACCGCAGGATCGCCGGCTGGCGTTCCCGCACCACCGTCGCGCCCAGCACCCGCTGGTAGAACTCCCGGGAACGGTCCACGTCCCGCACGATCAGCAGGTGCGTGAGCACCAGCCCAGCCTCGGGCTGGAAGTAGTCGGGCGCCTCGCTCGCCATCACGCCTCCCCGGGTCCGATCGGCAGGGCCTACCCGCATACGCCGCCGGCACACCCGCCGGCCACAACGAGTCACCACGACGGGTGTCGGCTGTTACCGTCGGGCCTGTGCCCGCCGACGAAATCCGGCATCGGGTCCAGTCGGCCAGGGTGGCCCGGCTGACCACCGTCCGGGCGGATGGGCGTCCCCACCTGGTGCCCGTGTGCTTCGTCCTGCTCGATGATGTCGTCTACCACGCCGTGGACGAGAAGCCCAAGCGCCACCGGCGGCTACGCCGGGTGGAGAACATCCGGGCGACGGGGCATGCCTGCCTGCTGATCGACGAGTACGACGAGGACTGGTCGCGGCTGTGGTGGGTCCGGCTGGACGGGCACGGTCGGCTGGTGGAGGACCACGCGGAGGAGGCCGCGGCCCGCGCGGCGCTGGCCGACAAGTACCCGCAGTACGTCCAGCAGCCGCCAGCCGGGCCGGTGATCGCGATCGCGGTGACCGGCTGGTCGGCGTGGTCCGCGGCGGACGCGGCAGCCGACCCGGCCGGGTGAGCACCGGCCGGGGTGTCAGTGGGTCGGAGCAAGGGCCTCCAGCACCTCGTCGGCCCGGCGCAGCGACGCCTGCGGGTCGGCGCGGGGTGAGCCGATCTCCGGATCGAAGTTGAGATCGACGAACACTTCCGTGATGCCGGCTTCGGCGAGTCTGCCAAGATCCGACCGGATCTGCTCGAGCGTGCCCGTGAGCGGCTCGCGCCCGGGCGGGCTCGTCGGCCGTACACGGACCGCGCCGCGGCAGACGAAGCGCAGTGCGCCGGGATCGCGGCCGGCCTCCGCGGCGGCAGCCTTGACGGTCGCGACCGCCTCGCCGATGCCTGTCAGGTCCGCCTGGCTGCCACTGACCCAGCCGTCGGCGAGCCGGCCGGCCCGGCGCAGCGCGGCGGGCGCCTGGCCGCCGAGCAGGATCGGCGGGTGTGGCCGCTGCACGGGTTTCGGCTCCATCCGCGTCGGCGGGACCTGGTAGAACTCGCCGCGATGCTCGGCGACGTCGTCCTGCCAGAGACTACGGAGAACGGCAAGGAACTCCTCGGCACGATGACCCTGCCGATGCTTGCTCACCCCCGTCGCCTGATACTCCTCGTCCGCCCAGCCGAGGCCGAGTCCCACGTCGAGCCGTCCGCCGGCGAGGATGTCCAGGGTCGCGGTCTGCTTGGCCAGCAGGACCGGAGAGAAGAACGGCATGTTGAGCACCGCGACGCCGAGCCGGATCCGCGTGGTGTGGGCCGACAGGAACGCCAGCGTGGTCAGCGGGTCCTGGACGCTGTGGTAGGTCTCGCTCCACGCGAGGTCGGCGGGGACCAGGAGCCGCTGGAACGTCCAGAGCGAGTGGTACCCGAGCTGCTCGGCGCGGCGGGCGACATGGATCATGTTCTCCGGTGTGGCCCACGAGCCGGAGACGGGCGGGGCGAATCCAACCTCCACCCGCGCACCGTACCCGGATCGGGCCAGGAAGTGGCTCGGTTCAGGCCCCGACGCTGCGACCCACCGCACGCAGCAGCCGGAAGTCCTTTGGCAGTTCGGATTCCAGGTTCTCGAGGTCTTTCGCGCTCACCGCCTCGCGCAGGGTCGTCAACACGGCGCGGGCGCCCTCAGCGGTCCGCTCGTCCCTCCCACCACTGACCCCTTCCGCCACGGTCGTCAGCGTGGCTCCGACGACGTTCGCCGCCGGCATTCGGGCCCGCTTCCCCACCGCTTCGAGAAATTCGGCGTAGTTCACCAGTGACCAGTTGGGGTGCGTCGCGGGGTCCGTGTGTGCTACCCGCGGCGCTGGCGGCCACCGGCGCCCACCGGTTCGATCACCTGCCGGAACTCCTTCGGAAGCTGGGCCATCGCGTCCTCGAACTCGTCACGGGAAACAGCCTCACGGAGCGTGGTGAGCACCGCGCGGACCCCGGCACCGGCGAGCGCACGGTCGACGGCCGGGTGGTCCGCCACCCGCCGCACGAACTCGTCGAGCCCGAACGGCTGGGCATGTTCCTGCCTTCTCAGCGGTGGGGGTTTGCGCAGGTGATCGTCGAGCCCGTCGGGAAGCTGATAGGCAAGGTCCTCAGCCTGGCCGGCGCTGATCCGATCTGCCAATGTCTCCAACGTCGCGCTGGTAAGCGTCGCCGCCTGATCGGTCGACACCTTCAGCCGCGTGGCCACTGCGTTGATGAAATCATCGTATTCCACCTGATTCTCCTCTCCTGCCCGATCGCCGTCGAACCGTCAGTCAGGTGCGCCCCTGACCTCAATGCGCCGCGTTTCGGTTCGGTGCGTCTTGCTCGGGCGTAAGGGTCAACACCCTGCCCAGGAAGACCGCGTCGACGCTGTTCGGGTCGATGTCGCCTGATGGCGTCACGACGTGTTCGAACTGGCTGGCCCCTGGGTTCCCGGCGGCGGAGGAAGAATTCCCTGGCGTTCCCGCTCGTTGAGCGTCCCGTGATACCCAACTGGTTGTCGCGCAGCGCCCTGGTACCTCGACAGCCTGCGGGAACCGGGGGTGACCGTGCCTCATCCGGATCGGGCGAATCAGGAGTGGTGGTTTCACCACCACCGCAGTTGCGTCCCCGACGCCATCGTCGACCGATTCTGTCTGCTCGGCCCCGAGTCGGCCCTCGTCGACCGGCTGCAGTCTGCGGCGGCGGGAGCGGCTGCCGTTTGGCCCGGCGCAGGCTGCCCCCGGCCAGCCCTGCCTGGGCAGCTCAGGTGAAGGCGAGCGCCTCGCTCAAGACCGGTAGGTCGAACGGAACCACCAGGCGCAAAGGCTTGTCGGTCCGCATGCCGTTCTGAGTGATGATGAGCGTCGTATTCAATTGACCGGCAAGCCGGCTTCGGCTGAGCCGGTCGATCGCCTCCACCACGGTGATCGCCCTGCTGACCAGAGCGGCGCCCTCCCCGGGCTCGGCGAACCCCAGCACCTGCCGGACCGGCTCCTCCTCGGCAATTCCCGTGTTCCTGACCAACTGATCGGCGAGCCACCGCGCGATGGCGTTGGTAGTCAGCACGCCCACGTAGGCGTCGTCGTACACCGGCAACTGTGAGTACCCGAAGGAACGGACGTGCTCCAGCGCTGTGCTGATCGGGTCGTCCGGGTGCACCGCGCAAACATTGCCGGTTCTGAGGACAGTCAGCGCCAACGGCGGTTCGATGATCTGCTGTCGGAGATGCTCGATCTCCTGCACGACGGTCTCGACCGGGTCGGCAATCGGCCGGCCGCCGTAGTAGGTGCCGTGGCTGATCGCGTTCCGCAGCGAGGCAAACGCGACCAGGGCGTTCTTCTGCTGCTGCGACAGAGGCCTCCGCTGCCCATAGTCCCGGATCAGTTGGGCAAACCCGACTGCCACGTCGGCCCGCAGAGTAGAGCGAAAGTGCTTTTCAATGTCATTGAAGGCGGCGAGGAATCGCGCACCTGCCGTCGTGATCGTCACCGGCGGAGCCTGCCACATCCCCAGCCAACACCGGGACGCCCGGCGGGTGCTGTTCACCAGCTCACATGGCGACGGCGCTCGTCATGATCGAGCAGGAAGCTTCGGCAGCTTGAACAACTCACGAAGCGCTTCACGCTGCGGTGAATCCATCCGCACCCAGTCCCCCTCGCGCAGCTTCGCTAGGGTGCTGTCGAGAGCGGCCGCCACCTCGCCCAGTGTTCGACGGACGCAATCCCGGTCCGTCCGGTAGAAGCCCATGGCCGCTCCCCCACGGCGACGGCGATCGAGAAACCTGACCAGCTGAACGCTGCGCGGGCGGATGAGCACCACCATGTCGGGCTGAACAAGCGAACTCGCGTCCGTCGCGGACTCGCTGATGGCGATCGTGCCGTACCTGCCCCTGCCCCCGGCAACCCTGTGCATCCGATAGCCCGCCTGCGCGAGCGCGGTTTCCTCGTCAGTCCACTCGACGCTTTCCTCCGGGCCCACCCAGACGTCGTACGGCTCGTTCGGTTCGAACGGTGGATCCGGGTTCCACAGCACCGGGCCACCAGCGGCACGCACCGGCACCGTGTCCGCCCAATCGAGCCAAGCCTCGTCGACCTCGAATGCATCGGCAGCCATCGCGTCGATGAACTCCCGAGCACTGACGACGACTGCAGCTTCGGTGCTCTGGATCGCCGCCTCGACCGTACGGTCGTTGTGGGCACGCAGCGAAAGGTTGGCCGAACCCACAAAGGCGGTCCGACCGATGACGAAGACCTTCGCGTGCAGGGTCTCATGGGCATAGAGCAGGACACCCTGCTCATACCAGCTCCGCAGCAGACGAGCGGAGGTAGCGCCGCTGGCGATTGCGTTCCTGCTGCCGTTGACGACGATCAGGTCGCCTGCTTTCACCGGCAGCAGGTCGGCCGCTCCGTCGCCCGCGTAGGCGACGGCAGCCCTGACCTTCCTGCCCTCGGCCTTCTGGCAGATCGTGTGCATCACCTGGCTCGCTATGAATGGCACACCGCATCATGGCCCGCCTGTACGGCCGTGTCCATGGTGGTCCGTCGCAGGCATCGCTCCAGTCACCTGCGTAAGCGGCGGGAGCATTCGCCCTCGTGGCCATCGCGCAGTAGGCACCGCCGGCCGCCGGCCAGCCGCAGGTCGCAGAAGACCCGGTGTCGCAGGTACTGCTGGTCCTCCTCGGAGACCGTGGTCTCCCCCGGGTCCGCCATCGGCAGCACCAGCATCCAGCGACCGATGACCCGGGCCAGGCGTTGCGCGGCGGGCAGGTCGGTGGCAACGACGGGCAGGTGGATGACGTACCGCTGGCTCATTGGGTGTGGTCCAGTTCGTTGCTGGCGCCGGCCTGCCGGCGACGCACGCCGGCCTTGATCCGGGCCGTCTCGAGGCGGCTCTCGGCGAGAGCAGCGTAGACGGCAGCCATGTCGACGGCGACCCGGTCGAGGAAGGCGTACACGTCGTCGGGGTTCAGCCCGCGACGCCCGAGCCCGGTCGGTGCGAAGCGGCGCTCGCGCACCTGCCACGGCAGCAGACTGGTGTGCGTCGAGGAGCGGATGGTCGCTCCAACCTCCCGTGCCGGTCGTTGGTTACGGGCGCTCATCTACTCGACCTGCCTTCCCTTTGATGGAGGGTGGGCCCGTGTTCACACCGCTTGCGCGAACCCACCCGGCCTGCCACCACAGCGTCGACTGGCAGCACGGCAGCGGGGTTGCTGCACGGCGTCACTCGACCGGGCTATAGATCCCCGTCCCGCGTTGAGCTTCCGCCGCCTTGATGAATATACGTACAGGGGCACAGGGGCACAACCACCACGGCCCACGGGGGGACAAGGCTTACCAGACATGACCGTCGATCCGCGCTCACACACGCCCGTTTACGTGCAGGTCGCTGACCTGTTGCGGAGACGGATCGAGTCCGGTGAGCTGGCGCCTGGGGTGTCGCTGCCGAGCGAATCGCGGCTGACACAGGAGTACGGCATTGGCCGTGAGGCGGTCCGGATGGCAATGTCGATCCTGCGTTCCGAAGGGCTGGTCAGCACGGTCCGCGGGCACGGAACGCGGGTACGACGTGCGCCTGAGCGGCAGCAGATGGAGTTGCCGGCCGGCGCGTCGGTCGTCGCTCGAATGCCGACGGGCCAAGAACGGAATGAGCTGCACCTGGACGAAGGCGTCCCGGTGCTGGAGATCCGCCACGGCAAGGGCGAGATGGAAGTCAAACCCGGCGACCAGGTCGAGCTGATGCGCCCGACCGAGAGTTAGCCACAGCAGCCGGACGAGTTAGCGGTCGTCCTCGTTGGCGTCGTCTGTGTCCTGCGGATCGTCGTCCTCCTCCGCGAAGGCCTCGGGTGCCTCCCCACCCCCGGTCAACTTCCCCGCATCAACGTCCCGCTGCGCCTGCTTGCCCATGGCCGTCTCCACCAGCTCCAGCAGAGCTCGCCGACGCGCAAGGAAGAAGGCGTCGAAGTCAGCGGCCCTCAGTGCCTTGGTGTCAATCAGGTGCGCACCGATGATGGCATCAAGTTCATCGGAGCCGATGGCGGCGGCACCTTCGAGCTTCGGCACGTAGGCCGCAGGAGAGGCTCCCCCGATGAAACGGTTGGTCTTCCCGGCCAGCGGCGTCTTGTTGATGATGCTCTCCCGGAGATTGCGCGGGATCTTGTTGTCGTCGCACCACTTCTTTGGAAAAACGTGATGGATGTCGACGTCGAGAGCGACGTACTGCGTATGGTCGAAGGTCTGGTGGAATCTCCAGTCCTTGGCACCCCCCGCCATCAGGAGTGCGTGCAAGCCCTTGTACGCGGCGGACTGCCGAGTTCGCAGAGACAGCAGCCGGGACTCAGCGAACGTCGCTCCCGACACGGTGCCCGGAAGCTCGGGGGCGGTGTCCGGGGACGTCACGGCTCGCGCCCAGGCCGGGACCTGGTCAACGTCGCGCGCGAAGCGGGTTTCCGTGGCGCCTCCGTAGAGCTCGCCGAGGATGCCGCACCAGAACCACTGGCGTAAACGGCTGCGAACCCCGTGGATGGTCGCAGCCTCGCCGAGGATCACGCGGATCACTGCCAGAGGCACCAGTTGAGTCGGGTAGGGGATGTCGCGCGCCCGGTGGATGTGTTCGTCCCGGAGGAACTGCGCAACCCACACCAACGCCTCCCGCACCTGCTCAGCCCAAGCCAGGTATTGACTGAGCTCAAGCCGCAGCACGTCTTCCTTCCGAGCGGAGGTGAACGACGACCCGTGAGCGGTCACGAGCAGGGTGATGGCTTGGAGGAAATCCGTGTTGCGGATGCCCCTCAGGACGGGATGGGCGGAGATGATCTCCTCGGTGAGCTGCCAGTCGTCCTTCAGCCGGAAGTCGTCCCCGTGCTGGTGGAAGTAGGCGGCGTCACCAGCGAAGGTCGCCGTCAACAACTCGAAGACGTTGAGGGGAAGGCCACCCGTGTTGACCTTCTCGAAGACGGTGGCGACCGCTCCCTTGGTCGTCGACTTGTCCAGCTCAATGGCAGGGATCTCGTAGCTCTGCATTGGCGTGAGGATCTCGCCTTGGAAGCGCTGGATGAGCGCTCGTCGCGCCGCCGCTTCACCCGTTTCTCCGGGAAAGTTCCACAACCAGTCGAGTTGACCTGGCGAGTCGTAGATCAGGCGGAACGGGAAGTAACCGTGTTCGCGCTCCTTCTCCGGCGTGGACACGTCGAGGCGAATGTCCTTGCCGAAGTTGGTCCGCTCGATCCCGTCGCCCGGCAGGACCACCACCGCCTCGTCCCGGCGAGCCGGGTCCTTTAAGGCTCGGGTGATGTCGATGTAAAAGCGTCGCTGAACCTGCTTCTTCCGGGCATCCTCGGTGTCGACAACACCCGAGCCGGTCAGGGACTGGTAGAGCGACGTCAAGCGCTGCTGCCCGTCGAGTAGGAGCAAATCTGGCTCCACCTTACTGGACATCGGAGGAGTTCCCTCGATCGCCTTTGGCTTGAACCGCACCTGGTCGTTGCCGGTTTGAAGCAGCATCAGCACGCCGAGCGGGTGGCCCAGAGTCACCGTGACGAGCAGGGATCTGATGCGCTCCTCGTCCCACTTGTAGCCGCGCTGGAAGTCCGGAAGCTGGATGCTGCCGCTGCCGGCCTGCTCCAGCAGCTTGGACAACTTGTACTGTGGCGTCTGGAATCCCACGGTGCTCCCTGCAACGATCAGTTGACAATTTCGTCAGGCTATGAGACCGGCTTCGACCCCAGCGCCCACTAGCGGTCGGTTTTAGGGAAGTTGAATGCCTCGGCATCGGTAGCCGGTGTGCTCGTCGCGGTGACGCATCCAGATCACCACGTCGAGAACTCTGAGCAAAGTGATGGCGTCCGCAGGCAATCCAGCACGCCTTCGGAGGTCGAAAAGGCGGCTGGCGAGCGTCGCTTCCTGCTCCAACAGACGACCGTGCAGCCAGCGCCAGAAGTTTCTGCGAGTCCGGAAAGCACATGCGACGATCTCATCGTAGACCGGTACGAGCAAGGGCCGCTTGCGCGCGAGTAGTTTCCCAGCCACGACCCAGCCAATGCCGTCCGCCTTCCGCAATAACCGCCAAGCCCGGTCAGCTCGTCCTCGCTCTTCGATGTATTGGCTCGCGTCAGGGTGCCCCAGGGATACGTGCGTCGGTATGCCCCGCAACTCGGCCGTTACGGCCTTCCCCAGCGCCCCTTGCAAGAGATCGAGAGAGGTATGCGGCGGCACTCGAACGCTGAGCAGTTCGACCGCGACCAGATCCTCCGCGGTGATGACGTCGCGGGTTTCCGCTCGGTCACCGCCGCCCCCGAGCCGTTCGAACTGTCCGCCGGTGAACGGCGAACGACCATCGACCCCGAAGTACCGGCGCAGATCGTTGACAGATTGCGGCTCGTCCAGGACTGTGAGAATCTGCGCGAGGGTGAGCGGCTGTCTCACGCCTCCCCCTCGGTTGCCACACGGCGTCGGATCTCCTTGAGGGTCACCATGTCACCGGCTCGGGCATCCTCTGCCGACCAGAAGTCGAGCCCATCGGTGGCCCGCCGGGTCGCGGTGATCGACGACCCATACACGTCGATCTTCACCGCCTCCCCAGCCGCGCTCGGGGATCCGAGGACCCGGCCCTCGTAGCGGATGCTGCCGTCAATGAGTACCTCGGCGACGTACTGCTTGCCCAGATACTTCCCGTATAGCTTGCTGCCCGGACGCAACCTCCCAGCCCTGATCAGGTCGATCACCTTGAGCGCGCGTTCTGCGCTGGTCACCGGCCGCTTGAGCGGACGCCCTTTGGCCGAACCGGGTGGCGTCAGCTGCTGAGGCACAGTAGGGGTGGCCGATGGACGCACGACGTGCACCGGTTCAGTTACGGGGACAGGACTGACTTTGGTCGGTGCAGCGGACGACGGAAAATCGAAGGTGGCACGGGCTCGGATGAGACTGGACCGGACCTCGTCCCTGCTAAGCCTGGGCAGGCGCCGATCGAGCATCGCCACCAGCTCCGCCGCAGGCTCCCCGTCACCGAAAAGTTCGAGCAACTCCCCGTGGACCTGGCGATCGACGAAGTAGCCCTTCCACAACTCCTCAATGCGGTTGTCACGCATGTTGCCCTTGCTGAGCAGCGACAGCAGGTCTACCGCATCGTCGAGGCCCTCCTCGATACGGACCGCGCGGAACAGCTTGTGCTCGATGGGCACTGGCGCGTGGGCGTTGTAGATCCGCCACTCGGCGCCGTCGGTCAGCGCCACCCACTCGACGCCGGCAACCGCGGCATAACTGATGGTCTGGTTGGCCCACCGCGGATCGTCGAGGTTCTCCCCGAGGCCCTTCGCTTCGATGAACAGGCGTGGTGTTCGCAGCAGAAGGAGGGCATAGTCGACCGGGTTGTCGGGACCGCGTCGACGATACTCACGGTGCACCTCGTCTGGGTCAAACAGGTCCCAGCCGAGCGCTCCGATGACTGATTCAATCAGCCCGGCCTTGGTGTTTTGCTCACCAATGCGCTGGTGTTGACGGCGGAATCGCGCCACCCGTTCGACGCACTTCTTCAGCGCGTCTTCCAGCTCCAACATGCTCATCACCCCTCACGCCGTCGGTTCGTCTCATCGGTCGCGTTCTCGCCGAGTCGATCGAGGTGCACCAACAATGTCTCGATTTCCACCGCCGCTGGCGACTGCGACCCATACAGCGCGCTGACGTCTCGAAGCAGATCCGTGAGGTGGCGACGAGCCCCGGTCACGTCACCGACCCCAGCAGCGAGCATGGCGACCTGCTGCCGCAGTGAAAACAACTCAGGCGACTCAGGCGACAGCGCACGCTGCTCTTCGGCGAGCAGCGAACGCAGCTCGTCCAAGGCTGTGGTCGCCTCGCCCAACTCCGCCTGGCACACCGCAGCCTGCTGCCGGCACTGCCAGATCAGCTCCTGGTCGGGCACCGGGCGGGTCGCCAGGTCCGGAATGAGTCGCTGAAACTCGGGCAGGGCCTGCCGGAACGCGCCGGCGAGGACGTACAGGTTGGCCAGGTGGAGCCGCAGCTCCAGGATCCTCGGCTGCCTCGCGCCGTGCCCCTTCCTGACCGGCCGCAGGGCCGTCTCCAGCAGCTCGGCGGCCTGGGTGAACCGCTCCTCCTCGGCCAGGTCCCACGCCCGCTCCGCTACCTCACTCAGCTCATCGATGGAGAGAGCCTCGACGACCTCCGGAGCGTTGCGGGGCCGCACGACGTCCACCCTGGTGGGTGCCAGTGGCACACGTGGCGGCAACGGGCCGAACGGGTACCGGTACGGCATCGTGGGGTCCACCGGTTCACCGCCCGCGACGGTCAGCGCCAGGTCGGCGGCCAGCTCACGCTCTACTGCCCCGAGTGGAGCCAGTAGCTCATACACCTCCGTGGCTGATCCCGGACGGTGCTGC
Source organism: Micromonospora sp. NPDC005194 (assembly GCF_040608335.1). Taxonomy (NCBI): domain Bacteria; kingdom Bacillati; phylum Actinomycetota; class Actinomycetes; order Micromonosporales; family Micromonosporaceae; genus Micromonospora; species Micromonospora sp. NPDC005194. Next base: position 31,703 of record NZ_JBEXIA010000014.1, read on the forward strand.
GGATCTTTGGCGAGTAGTTGCGCGACGAGCCGCACCAGCTCTTCGGGCACGCCCCCGCGGTGGTCCGCAACGGAGGGCACCGGGTCATTCATGTGCCGGTGCAGCATGCCGAGCGGATTGTCGGACCGGTAAGGCGGGTTGCCGGTCAGCAGCTCGAACAGCACACAGCCGAGCGCGTACAGGTCTGCTCTCGGACCCACCGTGCTGCTCAACGCCTGCTCGGGTGCCATGTATGTAGGCGTGCCGAGGGTGTGCCCGGTGGCGGTCAGTCGCGGAACGTCAGCCGGCCCGAGGAGCGCAGCCACGCCGAAGTCGAGGACCTTGACCGCGCCGGTCGGCGTGAGCATGAGGTTCTGCGGCTTGAGGTCGCGGTGCACCAGCGAGGCGGCGTGGGCCGCCGCCAGCACGGAGCAAATCTGCGCACCGATCGCCGCCGCCCACGGCACGGAGAGCCACCCCCGCTCGGCAATGAGATCAGCGACCAGCATGCCCGGCACCAACTGCATGACAATGTAGATGTCGTCGCCCTGAACCCCGACGTCGTGAACGCTGGGCACGCCTGGATGATCGAGCCGGGCGGTAACACGCGCCTCCCGGAAGAACCGCTCGACTGCGTACTCCCGCTCGCTCTCTGGGATGGAGAGCTTGCGGAGGAACTTGATGGCGACTGGCCGGTCGAGTTTCTCGTCGAAGCCGGCCCACACCTCGCCCATACCGCCATGGCCTACCGGGTACGTCAATTCGTACCGCTCAGCGACACGCTCCTGCGCCCGCATCACGCCCCCAACGCATGTCGCATCTCATTGCAGCAACCATCGACGTAGCTCGGATTCGTCACCGTACAGTTCGCCCTACCTATGGTTCTGAGGCGGAAGCGGTTATCGGACGGGAGACAACCGTCCTCCTTTCGGCGAGGGTGGAAGGTCAGGCGATGCCCTTGCGGCTGCGGATCATCTGGTACGCCTGCCGGCGGGCGAACTGGTTGAGCTGCGAGCGCAGGCTTTCGTCGTCCAGGTAGCGCTGCATCAGCTTGCCGTTGTCGTCGTGGCGGGACAGGATCACGTCCTCGATCCGCTTGTCGCAGACCACGCCGAAGTTGCTCTCGTCGTTGACCATCGCGGCGGCTTCGAGGGTGCCGTCCTCGGCCAGGGCTACGATCTGCTGCTCGACCCAGACCTTGTCGGCCTCGCCGAGCCCGATGCCGAACCTGTCGTTGAACGCATCAATCAGCTCGGACAACACGACCTTCTCCAGGTCGTGCTGTCGGCCCGCACCGCCGCCGAGGAAGCCGGGAAGCATCTGCTCGCCCTCCGGCGACAGCGACGCGTCGTGCTCGCCGGTCTTGCTGACCCGTAGGTGGGTCAACTCCACCTCGCCGATGTCGACAGACGGATCCTGGCGGCGGGGCAGCCGGTTGAGCAGTGCCCGCCCGTACAGGTAGAGCCGCTCCAGGTCCTCGTCGTGGTACGGCACGACCTGACTGAGGAACGCGTACATGCGGGTGTAGTCGCGCAGCGCGGACCGGAAGCCGTCCGCGGCCTCGGGGTCGTCGGCGGCCAGGGCGTTGAAGCGCTGCACGGCCGGCTCCGTGAAGCGGTAGAGGGAGGCGTGCGCCCGCTGGAGGGCGGTGTCACTCGTCGCCTTCTGCTCCACGGCGAGCAACGCCTCGGCGTACGCCTGCATCTCCGAGTCGACCAGCACGGGGTAACCCGTCACCGCGTTCTGGGCGGTGTAGAGCAGGTTGGGGTCAGTGGGCGTGGTGGCGGCGGTTTCGAAGTACGGCTTGAACTGCTCGGCGATGTCGCCGGCCTCGTTGACGAAGTCGAGGACGAAGACGTCGCCCTGGGCCTTGAGCGGGTGGGTGCGGTTGAGCCGGGACAGGGTCTGCACCGCGGCGACGTTCTTGAGCAGCTTGTCGACGTACATCGTGGTGAGCAGCGGCTGGTCGAAGCCGGTCTGGTACTTCTCGGCGACGACCAAGATCTTGTGCTCGACGTCCTGCTTGGCCTTCGCCGTGCCGGCGTACTTGTCGTCGGCGGCCGTGTAGGCGAACCGCTCGGGCAGCTCGCCCTCGCTGAAGCCGTTGCTCCGCGCCTCGGTGTGCTCGACGCCGTCGATCTCCAGGTCGCCGGAGAAGGCGACCAGGGACTCGCAGCCGACGTAACCCTGCATCTCGACGTACTTCTTGATGGCGGTGTGCAGGCGGACGGCGGCCTCGCGGGAGCCGGTGACGACCATGGCCTTGGCGCGGTTGCCCAGGCGCGGTGCGGTGTGCTTGCGGAAGTGCTCGACGATGATCTCGGCTTTTTGCGCCTGCATGGTGGGGTGCAGGCTGGCGAAGCGGGCGAGCTGGGCGCCGGCCTTCTTCGGGTCGACCTCCGGGTCATCGGGGTTGGCGTTGGCCAGCTTCCAGTACGACTTGTAGGTCAGGTAGTTGCGCAGCACGTCGAGAATGAAGCCCTCGTCGATGGCCTGCCGCATCGAGTACGTATGGAACGGCTGCGGGTTGCCAGTGACCGGATGCGGCGTGCCGAAGAGTTCGAGGGTTTTCGGCTTTGGCGTGGCGGTGAACGCGAAGTACGACAGCGTCTCATGCCGGCCCCGGGCCAGCGCCGACGCGGTGAGCAGGTCACCCGACTCGTCCACGTCGTCGCTGCCGAGCTTCAGCAGCACCTTCTTCAACGCGGCGGCCGAGTCGCCGGATTGCGACGAGTGCGCCTCGTCGACGATGACCGCGAACCGCTTGCCCTTGAGCCCCTGCACCTTCTCGAGGATGTAGGGGAACTTCTGCATCGTGGTGATGATGATCTTCGCGGTTTCGCCCTGGAGGGCGGCGGCGAGCTGAGCTGAGTCCTTGTCGATCCGCTGCACCACGCCCGGTACGTGCTCGAACTGGAAGACGGTGTCCTGCAGCTGCCGGTCGAGCACCACGCGGTCGGTGATGATGATGACCTTGTCGAAGACCGGCTCGTTGGGGCGCAGCCCCTTGGCCTGGGCATCCTGATCGAGGGCCGGTGCGGTGTGCAGGCTGGAGAGCCGGTGCGCCAGCCAGGCGATGGTGTTCGACTTGCCCGATCCGGCCGAGTGCATGACCAGGTAGTTGTGGCCGGAGCCGTTGCGGGCGGTGTGCTCGGTGAGCTGGGTGACGGCGTGCCACTGGTGGTAGCGCGGGAAGATCAGGTTCCGCGACTCCTTGGCGGTGTGCAGGAACCGCCGGACCAGGTCCATCCACGTGTCCGGGTGCCAGATCTGTTCCCACAGATAAGAGCTGCGGTAGCCGCTTTCGCCCGCAGGCGGGTTGCCGGCGCCGCCGGACACTCCCGGACCATCGGAGCCCGTATTGAAGGGCAGGAACCGGGTCTTGTCGCCAGCCAGTTTCGTCGTGACGAAGACCATGTCGGGGTCCACAGCGAAGTGAACGAGGGTACGCCTCGCGAAGAGCAGTTCTTTCGGGTCGCGGGTTTCGCGGTACTGCTTCTTGGCGTCCTCGACGGTCTGTCCGGTCAGCGGGTTCTTCAACTCGGCGGTCGCCAGGGGGATGCCGTTGACGAAGAGGACCAGGTCGAGGATGTTGTTGTTGCTCGTCGAGTAGGCGAGCTGGCGGGTGACGGTGAGGCGGTTGGCGCGGTAGAGCTTAAGCGCACCCTCGGTAATGGCGTGAGCGGGCTTGAAGTAGGCAAGGCGAATCAGGATGCCCTTGTCCTTGATCCCCCTCCGCAGGACGTCGAGAGGGCCTCGTTCGTCGATCTGCTTCGCGAGGTGCTGGGCGAAGTGCCGCTGCGCCTCGTCGGGGTTGTTTCCTTGGTAGGCCAGCAGCTTCGCCCAGTCGTCGGGTTGGGTCGCGCCGATGAAAGCGAAAACTTCCCCTGTATCGAGGCCCAGCTGACGGTCATAGTTGCTGGGCAGACCGCGCAACCATCGCGAGCGGAGCAATGCTCCCTGGATGGCAGCCTCGAACGACTTCTCCTGGTCGACGCCGCTCATAGTTCCGCCCCCCGCGCCGTCGACACGTCGAATTGTCCGGTAACCGCCGCCGTGATCAGCGCTTGCCGGAGCTCTTCAGCGAGAACAAAAGACCGGTTTACGGCGGAACGAAGGGGGCGAGCAGAGCCAATCCATCCTCCGATCTCCTCTTGCAAACGGGGAGGGACGGCGGGAATAGGAATTCGGCCAAACCCATCCCAGTTGCGGAAATCTACCGCACGTTCCCGAGTGCTGGTAGCAAAGAGGCCCAAGTACCCAGTGATCGCAAGCACCCGAAGCAATCTTCCCAGGAAGAGCGCGTTTCCTCTGTCACGCGGAACGCAGACGTGATAGACCGGGCTGCAGTTTCCCGATGATTCGGATGTTCCAATCGCTCCCGCGAATCCATCCAAGCCATGTATCACCACGTCCCCCGTCTGTACGAACTGCCCCTGCGCTTCGGTGCCAGTGGGTAGGGTATAACCACTAGGGCGACGCGCCGACCGGGCTACCACCTGTCCGTCGCGGAAAGCAGTTACGACATCGCCATCCGGATCCGCAGGCCGAACAAGCTTAGCCAGAGCTCTACGAATGGGGATCACGGACGTGCTCGGATCAGCCAACCCGACCAGCTGGCTTGATCCGATAAATTCGAGGATCCGACTATTGATTTTCTCATCCAGTAGAGAAAGTACTCTCTGTTTCTTCGAGACCAAGGCATCGATCTTGCCGGCCTCGCCGTCAAGGAAGTCCGCGATCCGCCGCTGTTCGTCTTTATTTGGGACATCAATCCGAATCTCGCCAAGTTCTTCAGCGTTGAGGTGCGGCTGAGCCGCTCGACTTCTGGCGATTTCGATCTGGCCCCGAACAGGCCGGCTACGTAGCGCATAGGCGAGGAAACGGGGTTCAGCAAATTGCGGAGTAAGGCGCAAGTCGTAGCCCGGCGCCGAGCCGGCCCACATATCCGTCACGATTGCCGAATCGCCGGTACAAGCGCCACTCCGGACTACTAGAATCTCACCGGAACGGAGCAGCGGGGCTCTATCAAGCGGCAAGTCAGACTTTGCGGCGAAGATCAGATTTTCCCGAACGATGAGCCCGTCAGTGATATTTGTAGCCCTAATAATCGGCACGCCTTCGGCGCTTAGCCGCGGGGGCTGCCCCAGCCCATACGACACCCGAGCCAGGCGCTTGATTGGCGTTGCCACCCACGACTTGTACGAACTCACTTGACCACCGCTCGTAGCAAGGTCTGGATTTCGATCTCGACAGCCCTCAGCTCAGCGTCGATGGCAGCCAAGGGTCGCGGCGGTGCATAGTTGTAGAAGTGCCGATTGACAGGCAGTTCATAGCCGACCTTTGTTTTTGTGTCATCAATCCAGGCATCCGAGTGATACAGCAGTACCTCCCGTTTGAGGTAGTCGTGCACATCCTCGTCCAGCGGCACGTTCTCGTTCTCGCGCAGGTCCGGGTCCGACAGCGGGTTGCCCTTGCGGTCGGTCTGCACCTCCCCCTCCGGGTCGCTAATCGAGAACGCCTCCCACACCGCCTTCTCCACCGCCGCCGGCAGCTTCCCCAGCCCGTTCAGCTTCATCGCGAACTCGGCCCGCGTCCCGGAGAACGTACCGATCAGGGACTTCGCCGCCGTCAGCAGTGACTCCCGCTCCGCGTATTTGAAGACCGCCTTCGCCTCCGCGAGCAGCGCGACCGTCTCCTCGGTGACCTCGAAGCGCAGTCGCAGCGGGCGTTCGACGGTGATCCGCTGGTAGCCGAAGTCGGTGGTCTTGAAGATCTTTACCTTGGCGTGCTGCGGGTGCTCCGGGTCGTCCGCGATGGACAGTGCGTCCACGTACGCGCGGGTCAGCTCTGCAATGTGCTCGTCGGTGAGCATCTTGCGCTTGTCGCCGAGGCTCTTGCGCATCTTGGTCCAGTAATCGCGACCGTCGAGCAGCACGACCTTTCGCCGGCGGGCGGGCTCCTTGCGGTTGGTAAGGATCCAGAAGTACGTGGAGATGCCGGTGTTGTAGAAGAGCTGGTCGGGCAGCGCGACGATGCCTTCGAGGAGGTCGTTCTCCAGGATCCACCGGCGGATCTCCGACTCGCCCGACCCGGCGGCACCGGTGAAGAGCGGCGAGCCGTTGAAAACGATTGCCAGCCGGCTTCCGCCGTCCTCGGGGCGCTTCATCTTCGAGACCATGTGCTGGAGGAAGAGCAGCGAGCCGTCGTTGATCCGAGGCAGGCCAGCGCCAAACCGCCCAGCGTGGCCACGGGCATGCTCGGCCTTGATGAACGGCTCGACCTTCTTCCACTCGACCCCGAACGGCGGGTTGGCGAGCATGTAGTCGAAGCGCTCGTCTTCGTGGCCATCCTGGCTGAACGAGTTGCCGTAGGCGATCTTCGTTGGGTCGCCGCCCTTGAGCATCATGTCGGAGCGGCAGATCGCGTACGTCTCGCCGTTGAGCTCCTGCCCGTACACCTCGACGGTGGCGTGCGGGTTGTGCTCCTGGATGTGGTCCTGGGCCTCGCTGAGCATGCCCCCGGTGCCGCAGGCCGGGTCGTAGATCTTGCGGACGATGCCCGGGGTGATCAGGTCGTCCTCGTCGGGGGCGAGGAGCAGGTTGACCATCAGCTTGATGACCTCACGCGGGGTGAAGTGCTCACCGGCGGTCTCGTTGCTGATTTCGGAGAAGCGGCGGATCAGCTCCTCGAAGACGTAGCCCATCTGGTGGTTGGAGACCACGTCCGGGTGCAGGTCGATGTCGGCGAACTTGGCGACCACCTGGTAGAGCAGCCCGGCCTCGGCGAGGCGGCTGATCTGGGTGTCGAAGCCGTACTTCTCCAGCACGTCGACCGCACCGGGCGAGAAGCCACCGATGTAGGCGCGCAGGTTGAGCGCCACGTTGTCCTGGTCGCCGAGCAGCTTGCGGAAGGACATCTCGCTGGTGTTGTAGAACGACAGCCCGGCGGTCTTGCGCAGCACCGGGTCCATGTTCTGCACGCCCATGTCCTTGAGCTGCGCATGCCGGGCCAGCACCGCGTCTTTCGTCGGCTCCAACACGCAGTCCAGCCGACGCAGGACGGTCAGGGGAAGGACCACCCGGCCGTACTCGGACTGCTTGTAGTCCCCGCGGAGCAGGTCGGCGACCGACCAGATGAAGTTCGCGAGCTCTTGGTGCTTGGTGCTCACCAGGTTCCTTTCGATTGCCTTAAGTCAGGAGTATTGCTGCTGGCCGGCGTTGTCGGGGTCCCCCACTCGGCGGAGATGATCAACCAAGTGTCAGCGGGTCGTCGCTGACGGAGGATTCATACTTCGCTAGGCTCGCGAGTATGAGTCGGCGTGTGACGATCTCCGTCCCTGATGACGTGGCCGAGCAGCTGGATGCGCTCCCGGCCCGCCAGGTTTCCGCGTACGTCACCGAAGCGCTGCGCCGCCGTCGGATATCCGACGACATGCGGGCCGCGCTGCGGGCGGCCGGGCACGGCGAGTTCCCGTACGACCCGCAAGGCGCGGCGCGGCGCCTCGCCTCTCGCCAGGTGACACCGGAGATGCGCGAGGCGGCGATCGCCCGGGTGGCGGAGCTGTTGGAGCGTCCGGTCGACGAGGTCCGCGCCGACTTCGACCGGCCGAGCGCGGCGTGAGCGCACCGGTCTACGTGCTCGACACCGGCGCCCTGATGGCCTACGCCCAGGGCGTCGAGGCCGTCGGTGAGGCGATGGTGGCGGCGGCCGACGCCGACGCGACTGTTGCCGTTCCGCTGGTCTGCCTGCTCGAGGCGTACAGCCTGCTCGACCACACCGAGCACGAGTACCTGGCGATGCTGCGTCGCAACCCGGCCGTCCAGGTCGTCACGCCGGCCCTGCACGTCGACCGGGCCGACGACTGCCCGGTGATCGGGGGCATGGCCCGGCAGGCCGGCCGCCTCGGTGCCGGCCACGCGGCGTTCCTCGCAATCAGCAGCGCTGCCGGCCTCATCACGTCTCGGGCCGATCAGGTGCGCAAGGTACTCGGCGACGACTGGCCGATCGTCGAGGTCTGAGGTCACCGCGCGGCGTCCGGTCGGATCGTTCCCCGAGCCAGGCCGTCGGCGGTGAGTTGGGCCAGCTCCGCTCCGAGCGACGCGGCCTGCCGAATCGCTGACTCGAAGGCGTCCAGGCGCCGGAACGCGTCGCCGTGCGCCCGCTGCTCCTCCAACGAGAGTCGCCGCACCTGCGCCCGTCGAATGTCGAACCGCATCGTGCCCGAGAGACTCGACGACTGCTTCTCGTTCGCCGACGTTCGCAGCTGACCCGCCAGAAACCACGGATCCAACGCCGCCGGATTGGGCCGCAGCAGGTAGAGGTTGCGCCCCAACAGCGCCCCCTCGGTCGTGACCACCCGCGCGGTGAGCTGCCGCGCGATCATCGGCACCACCACGTCCCCCACAGCGAGGCGGATCTCCTGCCCGAAGCGGTCGTCGATTCGCCCGGACGCCGCCACCCCGGCGAGCACGTCCTGAACGGTGAGCACTGGTGGCCCGTCCGGTGCGGGTGTGGACGTGCCGGCGCGAACCGGGCCGATCAGTTGCAGTGCCCCGCTCTTCGCCAGCTCCCCCACCGTGAGGAAGAGGCCGTCCGGCCCGTCGGGTGCTGGCGTGACCTGCGGTAGCAACGCCGGCAACTCACCGACGATGGCGGCCAGTCGCTCTCTGGTGCGTACCAGATGCTCTCCGGAAGCCTCGCCCACGACGGCGGGTTGCCGGCGCGCGGGGGTGAGGTCGACCTCCTCGTCGAGCAGCTCGATGACCGGGACCGCGCGGGCGAACCCGGCCTCCTCGATGTCGGAGTCCGGGGCGGCGGCGAAGGCCCGCCACGCGGCCAGCACGCGCGGCGCGGTGTCGGCCAGGTCGCCGCCTGCGGCGTCGATCAGCAGCGCACGCGCCGGTGGCGGCGCGTCGGTCGCGGCCCGCCGCAGCACCCACAGATGCAGGGGTACGCCGTGCGGCGCCGCCACCCCCGGTGGAAGCGCGATGACGGCGCGCAGGTGGCCTCGGCGCAGCAGCTCGCTGCGGATGCGTTTGCCGGCGCGGCGACTGGCGACCGTGGGTGGCATCAGCAGGACGGCGTGCCCACCGACCCGCACATGGGCGAGGGCGTGCTGCACCCAGGCCAGCTCGGGTTCGGTACGGGGTGTGGTGCCGACGACCCAGCGGGGGTCGTGGCCGAGTTCCTCGTCACCCCAATTGGTGGCGCCGAACGGTGGGTGGCAGACGACGGCGTCGACGGCGCGGCCGGCGAAGGCGTCGGCGCGCAGCGAGTCACCGGTGCTGACCTCCCCGGGTACGTCGTGCAGGGCCAACCACAGGCCGGCGAGCCGGGCCAGGTCGTCGTCGAGCTCCTGCCCGTACACGGATGTGCTGCCGGCGCGGACGGCGGCTCGCAGGATGGCGCCGGAGCCGGCGGCCGGGTCGAGCACTGAGCCGCCGCTGACGTTGGCGAGCCCGATCATCAGGTCGGCGAGGTCGTCGGGGGTGGCGAAAGGGCGGCCGGGCCCCGGTGCGGAGAACCGCTGCCACAGCTCGTCGAACGCGCCCTGCGGGCCCAGCTCGTCGGCGAGGGCGTCGATGTCGGGCAGCAGCGGCGCGAGTTGCGCGTCGGGGTGACCGGTTCGGGAGCCGCGCTGGCGGGCCAGGAGGAGGGCGCCGACGGCGGCGAGGCCGGCGGCCGGGGTGTCGCTGGCCGCGGCGAGGTGTCGCCAGAGCCGGTCGGCGGTGGCCAGCTCGGGGAGCTTGCCCTGGGCGCGGAGCCACTGCTCGACCTGGATCAGGTCGAACTCGGGGCTCGCCGTCGTCCCGCCCACCGGGGCAGGGAAGTCGGGATGCCGTTTACGCCAGTTGCTGACCGCAGCACGACCGACGCCGGCGAGCCGGGCGATCTCCGCTGCCGTGATGGTCGGGTTCTCCTGCACGCCGAAAGTCTCGCACATCTGTCAAGCACGAGATTGTCTGTTGACACTGTTGTCGGACGATGCTCTTATTGACCCCGCAACGATCACTTCAGGAGGACAACGATGCGCAAGACCACGACTCTCGCCCTGCTCGCCACCGGCCTCATCGCCCTGGGCTGCGGCTCCGGTACCGCCGACAAGTCCACGAGCTCCAGCGCCGGAGACAAGGGCGAGGACGCCCCGGCGAAGACCGCGAAGGTAGGCGAGGCGGCCCGGGACGGGAAGTTCGAGTTCACGGTGAAGTCGTCCAAGTGCGGCGTCGCCAAGATCGGCACCGACCTGATCGGCGCGAAGGCGCAGGGCCAGTTCTGCCTGGTCACGCTCAACGTGAAGAACATCGGCAAGGAAGCGCAGATGTTCGACGGCAGCAGCCAGAAGGCGTACGCGGCCGACGGCACCGAGTACTCCGCCGACACCGGCGCGGCGATCTACGCCAACAAGAACGCCGAGACGTTCCTCAACGACATCAACCCCGGCAACCAGGTCAACGGCGTCGTGGTCTTCGACATCCCGAAGAACGTCAAGCTCGCCAAGCTCGAGCTGCACGACTCGATGTTCTCCGGCGGCGTCGACGTCGCCCTCGGCTGACGAGCGCCATCCCCTTGCAACAGCGGGGTGGGCGTCCCGCCCGCCCCGCTGTCCCCCGCCATCGTCAGTTCACTGGAGGAACCGTCGTGACCAATCCGACCACCCCGACCTCGCCCGACGAGCCGACCCGCCTGCCCGAGGCGTCTGAAGAGCCGCGCAACGCGGCGGCTGGCGATGCGCCGCCGGCCGGTGCCGCCGTACCGCCTGAGGACCCGACGGTCCGGCTCGCTGGCGTTCCGGCCGGTGTCGCCGTCCCGACCAAGCGATCTGTCGCCAAGGCCTGGGCCGCCGGCGGCTTGGCCCTCGTCATCGCCCTCTGCTGCGGGGGCGCCGTCGTCGGCGCGGTCGCCGGCGACGACGCCGAGCCGGCTGCCAGTGCGAGCAGCTCCACGTCTACCGCTCCGAGCAGTGCCACGCCGACCACTGCTGCGCCGACGGCCACCGCCACGACGGCTGCGCCCACCACGACCGCGCCCACGACCACCGCCGCCGAGCCGACCACGGCCCCGCCGACCCCCAAGCCGAAGGTGCTCAAGGGACGAGGCGACGACGTCGTACGGATCAAGGAACTGACCGATCTGTCGGTCATCAAGTTCACCTGCAAGTGCTCCAGCAACACCACCCTGAAGAGCGACGGGGACGGCCTGCTGGTGAACGAGATCGGCTCCTACAGCGGTAAGCGGTGGATCAACCTTGAAGACGGTTCACTGACCACCCAGTTCGAGGTGGAGGCGTCCGGGTCGTGGACGTTGACGATCGGCAGCGTGGAGCAGATGGCCACGAAGGCGCTCACCGGAAAGGCTGCGGGCAAGGGTGACGACGTGCTGGTACTCGGCGGCGATGCCGCCGCCGCGAAGATCACGCACTCCAGGGGCAGCTCGAACTTCGTCGTACACGCCTACTCGATGGAGACCGGCGAAGGTGGCCTGCTCGTCAACGAGATCGGCGGCTACTCCGGCGTGCGTCCCCTGCAGGCGCCCGCCCTCGTTCAGGTGACGGCGGACGGCAACTGGACCATCACGCCCGCCTGATCCGTTGACGACATCAGCTCCATAGCGTCGAGGCGGAAGACGGCCACAGCCGGCGCCTCGACCATCCTCTCCCGAGACGTCAGGAGGCGTCGTGCGTCCCGATGAGTTCCTCCGCACCCTGGCCCTGCTCCCCCCTCCCCTGCACGACCGTGCACTCACCCTGCGCGCCTTCACCCGCCCTACCCGCTGCGACGACTGCCAGCGCATCGGCGACGCCCTCCGCCTGGCCCTCACCGCCGCCCACTACGACGAGCTGACCTCCACCGGTGAGCTGCTCGACACCGCCGAGCGGCTGGCCGCCGACCACGGCATCCACCGCCGGTCCGGCGACGACCAGCAGCGCGGCCGCGGCCGGGTGGTCCGCTGGGCGGCGACGTCCGCGCCGCTGGTCGCCGCGACCGACGCCAGCTGGAAGGGCCGCGTCGGCGGCATCGGGTACGTCGTCAGCGACGGCCATTACGGCCTGCTCGGCCGGGGCACCGGTCGGCTCGACCCGACCGGCGTCTCCCGGGTGCTGATCAACGAGCTACGCGCGGTCGACTACCTGCTCACCGGGTATGACGAGGTGCCAGCGGGCATGACCGTACTGCTGGACAGCCTCGCCGCCCTGCGCTATCTGCGCCGCTGGCAGGCCGGCGAGACCGGCGCGATGCCGGCCGGCTACAGCCTCCGGGAGCGCCGCTGGTCGGACCAGCCCACCCTGGTCCGGCTCGCCGAGCAGGTGGCCCGCCGCCCCGATCTGACGTTCGCGCACGTCAAGGGACACAGCGGCCACGCCCTCAACGAGGCTGCCGACGGCCTGTCGCACATGGCCCGCCGGCGGCAGGAGGAGTCCTTCGACCTGCGTCCTCGGGCGCACGCCCTGGTCGACGCGTTCCTGCGCGACTGGCACGCGAACGTCACGCTCTGACCGCGCGACCACGGTAACGCACATCCACCGCTCACCCGGGCGGACCGACGACCCGTCGGTCCGCGGACACCACACGCCTGGAGACGACCATGACCCAGCCTCCCCCGCCCACCACGCCCCTGATCGAGCTGATCTTCGACCGGCTCGCCGCCGCTGACGTACCGACCGAGACCGCCGAGCTGGTCCTCGCCGCCCTCACCAGCGAGGACGACCTGACCGCAGCCCTCGCCGGCACGCCCACCCGGCTCGACCCCCGCTCCCCCACCGGCGACGGCCCAACCGAACGGATCTGGCTGAAGTCGGTGACCGTCGCCGGGTTCCGCGGCGTCGGCCCGGAGCGGACCCTCCAGATCGACCCCGGTCCGGGCCTCACCCTGGTCGTGGGCCGCAACGGCTCCGGCAAGTCCAGCTTCGCCGAGGCCGTCGAGCTCGCCCTGACCGGTGACAGCGCCAGGTGGGCCGACAAGACGAGCGTCTGGCGTACGGGATGGCGCAACCTGCACAGCCCGGACCCGTGCTGGGTCGACGTCGAGCTGCGGGTCGACGGGGTGGCCACGCCGACGCGGGTGAACCGTGCGTGGCCGGTCGGGGCCGAGCTGGCCGACGCCGAGGTGACCGTCACCAGCGCCCAGGGTCGGCACATCGGCCTCTCCGAGCTGGGTCTGGCCCGCCCGCTGGAGCTGTACCGGCCGTTCCTCACCGCCGCCGAGCTGGGCAAGCTCGCCGCTGGCACGCAGAGCCAGCTCTTCGACGCGCTCTTCGCGATCCTCGGCCTGGACGCGCTCACCGACGCCGATCAGCGTCTGCTGCGCGCCGCCCGGCCGCACGACGCCACCATCAAGGAGGTACGCGCACAGCGCACCGCCCTGGCCGACGCGCTTGCGGGAATCGCCGACGATCGGGCTCGGCGGACCGCCGCTCTGCTGCGTGGCCGGGGTGCGGTCGACCTCGCGGCGGTGACGGCGATCCTCGACGAGCCGGACGAGGCGACCGCCGACCGGGAGGTGCTGCTCTGCCGGGAGCTCGCCGCCCTCGCCCCGCCGCCGGTCGACGAGGTGACCCGGCTGGCCGGCCAGCTGCGGGAGGCGGCGGCGGAGGCGATGCGCTACGACGGTGGCCGGTCCCGGGCGGCGTTGCGCAGCGCCGAGCTGCTCCGCCTCGCCCTCGAACACCACGACGACGAGGGCGACGGGTCGTGCCCGGTGTGCGCCACCGGCACCCTGGACGGCGGGTGGCGTGCCGCGGCCGCGCAGTCGCTCACCGAGCTTCGGCAGCGCAGCGTCGCCGCCCAGACGGCGACGACCCGGCTGACGGCTCTGCTGCGGCAGGCGCACCACCTGATCGACGACCTCGCGGTGCCCGAGGGCCCCGGGGCGGAGCCGACGGTCGGGGCACTGCGGGACGACGTGGCCGCGCTGCGGCGCGTACCCGGGGAGCCGGCCGAACTGGCCGACCACCTGGCCGCACGGTACCCGGCGGTGGTGACCGCGGCGGACGCGGCCCGCGCGTACGCCGAAGGGTTCCTGCGGCAGCGCGACACCGGTTGGCGGGCCGCGGCGGCCGACGTGCGCGAGTGGGTGGCCGCCGCCGACGGGCTGCCGGCGCGGGAGGCGACCCTGACCCGGTTGAAGGCCGCGCGCGCCTGGCTGAAGGACGCCGGTACGCAGATCCGCAACGAGCGGGTCGCGCCGTTCGCGGAGCACTCCCAGCAGATCTGGGCGCAGCTGCGGCAGGAGAGCAACGTCGAGTTGGGTGCGATGACGCTGGAAGGCGCGAACACCCGACGGCGGGTGGTCTTCCCGGTCAGCGTGGACGGCGCCGACAATGGCACGGCCCTCGGGGTGATGAGTCAGGGTGAGATGCAGGCGCTCGGGTTGGCGACCTTCCTGCCGCGTAGCTGCGCCCCGGAGAGCCCGTTCCGGTTCATCGTGGTCGACGACCCGGTGCAGAGCATGGACCCGTCGAAGGTGGACGGGCTCGCCCGGGTGCTGGCCGCGCTGGCCGAGCAGCGGCAGGTGGTGGTCTTCACCCACGACACGCGCTTGCCGGACGCGGTGCGCCGGCTCGACATCGGCAAGGCGCGAATCATCGAGGTGACCCGGGCGGAGAAGTCGGTGGTGACGCTGCGGCCCGGCTCCGACCCGGTGGCCCGCTACCTTGACGACGCGTACGCGTTGTCGCGGAACAAGGAGATCCCCGCCGAGGTGCGCGGGCCAGTGGTCGCCGAGCTGTGCCGCTCGGCGGTGGAGGCTGCCTGCCACCGGACGGTCTGGCGGACCCGGGTGGTGCGGGGTGTTCCGCACGCCGACATCGAGGCGGCCATCGTGGACGCGTCGCGTCGGCTGGCCACCATCGTCGCGATGGCGGCGTTCGACGATGCCGAGAAGGGCGGCGAGGTGCTCGGCTGGCTCGGCCGCCGGCACGGAAGACGTGCGGTGAACGCGTACCAGGCGTGCCGGGAGGGCGTGCACGGTGCGTACCTGGCGGACCTGCCCGGCCTGGTCGCGGACGCCCGCCTCCTCGCGGCGGCGCTGTCGTGACCGCGCCGACGCCACAGCGCTGCCTGGCGGCGGCCGACCAGTTGTTGCGCGGGTCCGGTCTGCTCGGTGCCGCGGCGGTCAGCGCCGGTTGGTGGCCGCGGGCCTGCGCCTGCCTGATCCGGCTCGCCCTGGAAGGCGGCATCGACGGCTACTGGCAGCGGGTCAAGCCGGCCGTGGCGGTATGCCGGCAGGGCCGCGCCAAGCAGTTGATGCTGCGCGGCCGACTCGGGCCGGGCACTGAAACCGCCCGCCGGGTGGCGTTCGCCTGGGCGACGCTCTCCACCGCCACGCACCATCACTGCTATGAGCTGGCCCCGACGGCGGCGGAGCTGCGACGCCTGCACACCGAGGTGAGCACCCTGCTCACGCACCTCCAACCGACCGCCAGCACCACGAACCAATAGTTGCCCGTCGCCGTGGCGCTGCGGCCCCGCCCGCCCACACTCGGTCTGTTCGGCCACTCGCCTCTGGACTGCTATGCGTGATGAGGTGACGCTCCAGCTGAGCATCGTGTTTCAGCCCGGCAGTGCCGCTTTCACCACCAGCGCGGCGACCGAGGGCGGGAGCGGAACACCGAGAATGAGCTCCTTCCCACGGTCTTCGACCGGGCCGAGCACCACCGCGACCTCGTAGCGGTCCGGCGTGGCCCAGATCTCGGACCAGGTCACTGACGGGCACAACGTTTCTCGCGGACCGAGCTGCTGTTCGTGAGGCTTGCCGGGAGCGAGATCGAACCCGTCTCGGATCGCGTCGACGCCCTGGCCGCGAGTCTCGCCCTGCCGGTTCACCATCGGCCCTCCGCCGACAATCACGCCGTCCTTCAGGTAGAGCACCTGAAGGAGCGATGGCGGACTGGAGGCCACATGGACTGCCCGCGCGGCGGCGAATGTCACCGTTATCGTGGGACCGGAGTCGCCATTCACCTTGGTTAGCGAGGACACTTCGGCCCTGAGGATGCCTCCCGGAGTTGAACCCGGGTGGTCGTAGCGGTCGCCGCAGACGTACGCCGCAGGCTCTTCTGCGGTGGGCCTGGTGGGAGTCGACGGCCCCGGCGTGGCGCCCGTGCCGGTGGTTGGATCGCCGCCGCCGACGATCCCGGCGGCGGCGACCGCGACCAGCGAGACCACCATGATCGACGCCGCACCGGCTCCCGCCGCCAGCAGACCACGGCGTCGCCGGACACGTGCGCGCAGGCGATCGGCGGCGAACGACGGCGGAGCGGCCCGGTCTGCCAGGCCTGCCAGGCTGTCCCGCCAAAGGTGATCATCGGACGGCACGGTCGTCCTCCCTGGTGTCGTCGTGCAGCAGGCCGGCCAGGCGATGTCTTCCGTCGTACAGGTGGCGTTTCACCGTGCCGGCGCCGCAGCCGAGTTGCGCGGCGATCTCTGGAATCGGTAGATCGACGTGGTAGTAGAGGACGACACACGCTCGTTGTTGTGGGGTGAGCGCCAAGAGCGCCGCGCGCAGGTCGTGGCGAGCGTCGGCGGCGTCTGAGGCGTCGTCGATCCGATCTGGCGTCAGCGCGAACGGCAGCACCCGCCGCCACACACCGCGCCGGCGGACCCGGTCGAGATAGAGGTTGAGTACAGCCTTGCGAACGTACTGCTCGGGGTTGCCGATCTCGTCGCGTCGTTGCCGGGTGAACACCCGCACCAGCGCATCTTGCACCAGGTCCTCGGCGTCGCTGTCGTTGCCGCACAGCAGGAAGGCGTAGCGCTTCAGCGCCGCACCTCTGGTGCTGACGAGATCCGTCAGCACCCGCTCCCAACCGGCCACAACAGGGTCCCCTCGGTGTTGTCCTCAGTATCTTGGACGAACCAGAGGCCACCCCGGTTGGGGCAAGGCACTGACCGACTGCCCCGTCTCGCTGCCAACTCGTCAACGGACGTCTGGGCGAGCAGGTCAGCGCGACACCTCCGGTGGCTTATGGTGAGAAACCGGGCACCCGGTGGGCGGGTGTCCGGTCGGGGCCGTGGGATTCACGCTGCTCAGCCGGAGGGTGGACCGATGACCGAGAACGCCCGCGACGTCGACGACTGCTGAGATGGACTGGGCCGGATGGGCGTTGTTCGGCTTGGTCGCCACCGCGGCGCTCACCGCGGCGATGATCACAGCTCAACTGGCCGGCCTCACTCGGCTCGACCTTCCCCTGGTGCTCGGGGCCTTCGTCACCGAGGATCCCGATCGGGCGCGTGTCGTCGGGTTCTTCCTCCATCTTTGCGCCGGTCAGGGTTTCGCGCTCGGTTACGCGGCCGCGTTCGCGCTGCTGCACCGCGCCACCTGGTGGATTGGGGCGCTGTTCGGGATTGTGCACGTCGGGATCGCGCTGACGGTGCTTCTGCCGCTGCTTCCTGGGGTCCACCCGCGCATGGCCTCGCAGCGAGCGGGGCCGGCCAGCACGGCGGTGTTGGAGCCGCCCGGTCTGTTCGCCGTCAACTACGGCATCCAGACTCCCCTGGTCACGGCTGTCGTCCACGTCGTCTACGGGGCTTTCCTCGGGCTGCTCCTGCAAGCCCGGTGACCCGCGCGGGGCTGTCGTCCGCGCCTGACGCCTGCCAACGCGGCTCGGCACGGGGCGATCTCCATGACTGATGGGCCCGACCCGATGCGTCCTCAGCCTTCGGCACCGATCAGCGACTACGGCCTGCTGGGCGACACCCGTACCGCCGCCCTGGTCGCGAGTGACGGCGGCATGGACTGGCTCTGCGTACCACGCTTCGACGGCGATCCCCTGTTCGGCAGACTGGTCGGAGGCCCGGACGCCGGAACGTTCCGGGTCGGCCCGGCCGGCCAGGCCACGGTCGTCGAGCGGCGTTACCGGCAGCACACCGCCACCCTGGAGACCACCTGGGCGGTGGGCAGCGGCCGGCTCCGCCTCACGGAGGCGATGGTGGCCGAGGTCAGCGGTCGCCTGCTGCCCACGACACTGATCGTGCGACGGCTGTCGGCCGAGCAGGCAGCCCTCGACGCGGTGGTGGAGTTCGATCCCCGCCTTGGCGCACGGCGCCGCCGGCCCCGAGTCCATCACCGACGCCAGGCCCTCGTGTGTGAGTGGGGGCCGCTCGCGGTCGCGCTGGACAGCACGCCCAGGTTCAGAATCGAACCCGGTCGGCCCACCTCGATCACGGTCCGGCCAGGCCGGCCGGTCACCCTCGTGCTGGCCGTGGCGCACCGCGAACCGGTGATCCACGTCGAGCCGACGGCCGCCTGGGACCTGCTCATCGAGGACGAGGCCCGGTGGCGGGCCTGGACCGCGGAGATCGACGAGCGGCTGCCTTTCCGGGAACACGTCGCACGAAGCCTGCTCACCTTGCGGCTGTTGACCTACTCGCCCTCGGGAGCGCCGGTGGCCGCGCCCACCACGTCACTGCCCGAGGATCCCGGTGGGGTACGAAACTGGGACTACCGCTACGTCTGGCCCCGTGACGCCAGCATCGGCGTCAGCGCCTTTCTCAGCGTCGGCAAGACCGACGAGGCCCGCGGTTTCCTCGCGTGGCTGTTGCACGCCAGTCGGTTGCAACGACCGCGCCTGCCGGCGCTGCTCACCCTGCATGGCCGGCACGTACCAGCGGAACGAGAACTGGGCGGTTGGCCCGGCTACCTCGACAGCCGTCCGGTGCGGATCGGCAACGGCGCCGCCGGCCAACATCAGCTCGACGGCTACGGCTGGGTGATCGACGCGGCCTGGGCGTTCGCTCGGGCCGGACACCGCCTCTACCCCGAGACGTGGCGGGCGGTGCGCGGTTTCGCCGACGTGGTCGCCGGTTGTTGGCAGGAGCCGGACGCCGGCATCTGGGAGGTACGCGAGCCCGCGCAACACGTCCATTCCAAGCTCATGGGCTGGCTCGCCCTGGACCGCGCCCTGGCCATCGCCGACACGCACCCCCTGCCCGACCGCCAACGTCGACGCTGGCAGACAGCCCGAGATGCCATCGCCGCCGAGGTCCGGACGCGCGGCTTCGACCCGACGGCGGCCAGCTACGTCCGCAGCTACGGATCCCAGGACCTCGACGCGGCTCTGCTCGTGCTGCCGTTGCTCGGCATGGACCGGACCGAGTCACCCCGGGTACGGGGCACCATCGACGCCATCCGGGGCCGACTGTCCGCCGGCGGTCCACTGCTTTACCGCTACCCGCCGGGACGTGACGGCCTCCCCGGCACCGAGGGCGCGTTCCTACCCTGCTCGTTCTGGCTCGCTCAGGGGCTTGCCCGCACCGGGCGTCGCCGCGCGGCCATCGAGCTGTTCCAGGCCGTGGTTGAGTACGCCAGCCCACTGGGCCTCTACCCCGAGGAGGTGAACCCCGCGACGGGTGCCCACCTCGGCAACTACCCCCAGACGCTGACCCACGCCGCGCTCATCCAGGCCGCACTCGCCATCCGAGACGCACCGGTAGGGTCCCCAGCATGACGATTCCGCACCTGACGGCCGCCGACGGCACCGCGCTGCCGGCGATCGGGCTCGGCACGTACCGGCTGAACGGCTCGGCGGGTGTCGACGCGATCGGGCGAGCGATCCGGGCGGGTTACCGGTTGATCGACTCCGCGGTCAACTACGAGAACGAAGGCGCGGTGGGTCGGGCCGCTCGTGCGGCGGGTGACGTACGCGACGAGCTGGTCGTCACCTCGAAGCTGCCGGGGCGGCACCACCGCTTCGACGAGGCGCTGACCACGATCGAGGAGAGTGTGTTCCGCACCGGCCTCGACCGGATCGACCTGTACCTGATCCACTGGCCGAACCCCAAGGTCGACCTGTACGTGCAGGCCTGGCGCGCGCTGATCGAGGCACGGGAGCGCGGGCTGGTGAGACACATCGGTCTCTCCAACTTCCTGCCGGAGCACATCGACCGGCTGGTGGCCGAGACCGGGGTCGCCCCGGTGGTCAACCAGATCGAGGTGCATCCGTACTTCCCGCAGCAGGAGGCGATCGCCTACCACCGGGAGCACGGGATCCTCGTGCAGGGTTGGAGCCCGCTCGGGCACGGCAACGACCTGCAACAGCATCCTGTCATCACCGAGATCGCGAACGCCCACGGCGTCAGCCCGGCGCAGACCATCCTCGCCTGGCACGTGGCCCGCCAGGTGATCCCGCTGCCCAAGGCCGCGTCGCCGCAGCGGCAGATCGAGAACCTGGACGTCTTCGACATCAAGCTCACCGACGCGCAGGTCGAGGCCATCACCGCGCTGGGCCGCCCGGACGGGCGGCTCGCGGACCAGGACCCGGCGGTGTACGAGGAGTTCTGAGCATCCCGGGCGGGGTCGTGGTCAGGGGGAATACTGGCCGGGTGGAGATTGCCCGCCCGCGCCTGCTGCTGGTCGAGGACGACGGCGCGCTGAGCGCGCTGCTCACCGACCTGCTCACCGAGGAGGGGTACGAGGTCGAGGTGGCCGGCGACGGGCAGAGCGGCCTGCACCGCGCCCTGGCCCGCGACTACGACGTGCTGGTGGTCGACCGAGGGCTGCCCGTGTTGGACGGGCTGGGGTTGGTCACCCGATTGCGGGCGCGGGGTGTGACGTCCCCGGTGTTGCTGCTCACCGCCCGGGGCGCCCTGGACGACCGGGTGGAAGGGCTCGACGCGGGCGCCGAGGACTACCTCGTCAAGCCCTTCGAGGTCCCTGAACTGCTGGCCAGACTGCGGGCACTGCGCCGTCGACACCAGGACGCGGCGGGCCGGCTGCCGCTGGGGCGGCGGCGGTGGCTGGACGTGGGAAACCGGCGAGTGCTCGACGACGACGGGGAGATTCCGCTCTCCGCCCGCGAGTTCGCCGTGCTGCGCGCCCTCGCCGGCCGGCCGACGAAGGTCTTCACGCGTGCCGAGCTGCTGAGTAGCGCGTTCGACCACGCCGACGCACCGGGCAGCGTCGACGCCTCCGTGCATCACCTGCGTCGCAAACTGGGCCGGGGGGCGATCCGTACGGTGCACGGTCTCGGCTATCGGATCGGCGCGGTCTGACGGCGTGGACGAGGCCCGACTGGTCCAGGCCCGACGGCGCAGTGTGGCGCAGACCGCCGGGGCGATCGGCGTGGTGCTGCTGCTGGTCGGCGCGCTGATGTTCGTCCTCACCAGCCGGCAGGAATCGCGGGCGCTGAACACCGAGCTGGCTCAGGTGCTCGCGATGGCCGAGGACACCGACGACCCGCCGCCCGGCGAATTCCTGGCCCACAGGGCGGCCGGATCCGGCGCCGTCGAGGTGACTGAAAGCGCCTCGCCGGAGCTGGCCCGGGTCCTCGGCGACGCGCTGGGACGGCAGCCGGGGCGATTCGACACGGATGCGGGAGACGACCATCCGGTACGGGTGTTGGTCGCCGACCGAGCGGACGGCAGCCGCTGGGCCGTCGCCGCCGACCTCGCGCCGCTGCGTCAACGCCAGGGGCAGCTCGGCGTCGCGCTGCTGGTTGCCGAACTGGCCGGCCTGACGGGGGCGCTGGTGGCCGCGACGCTACTCGCCCGGCGGGCGGTCGCGCCCCTGGCCACCGCGCTGACTCTGCAACGCCGTTTCGTCGCCGACGCCTCGCACGAGTTGCGCACCCCGCTCACCGTGTTGCACACCCGTGCACAGATGCTGGCCCGACGATCCCAGACGCAGCCGGCGGCGCGACTCACCGACCAGCTCGACCAGCTCGTGGCGGACACCCGGGCGCTCGGCGACGTGGTCGAGGACCTGCTGGTGTCTGCCGCTGCCGAGCATCAGCCGCCACCGGCCGCGGTCGTCGATCTGAGCGAGGTGGCCCGCGAGGTGGTCGCGAGCATGCAGGAGTACGCCCGGGAGCGGACGGTCGAGCTGCGCGTGGAGACCTCCGGCGAGGCCTTGGTCCATGGAGCGCGCACGGCGCTGCGGCGAGCGACGACCGCCCTGGTGGACAACGCGATCGGGCACGTCGCCGCTGGCGGGAACGTCGCCGTGACCGTGCGACGGCACGCCGATCAGGTGGCCGTCGAGGTCAGCGACGACGGTGTGGGCCTCGACCCGGCCGAGGCGGACCGGCTCTTCGAGCGCTTCGCGCACGGCACGGCCGGGGCGGGTCGCCGGTTCGGGCTGGGCCTGGCGCTCGTGCAGCAGGTCGCGCACGCGCACCGGGGTTCGATCACGGTGGCCGGCGCTCCGGGTGCGGGTGCCACCTTCACGCTGCTGCTGCCGGCATCCTGAGGGACCCACCGACGCCGCTGCTGGTTCGGATTCGAGGGCGCAAGAACTTCGCAAGAATTCGGCAATATGGTGACGGGCAGTGACATCCCGAGCGCCGAGGAGACCCCGTGCCCGACACCGTCAACGGACTGCCGCTGCACCCACTCGTCGTGCACGCGGTGGTGGTTCTCCTGCCGCTGGCCGCGCTCGGTGTCGCCGCGCTGGCCGTCCGACCGTCGTGGCGGGGCCGCTACGGCGGGCTCGTCGTCCTGATCACCGCGCTGGCGACGGCCGCGATCCCGCTCGCCACCTCCAGCGGGGAGAGCCTGGAGCACCGGGTCGGCGACCCGGGCGAGCACGCCGAACTCGGTGACACGCTGATCTGGTTCGCCCTGCCCCTGCTGGTCGCCGCCGTCGCGCTGGTCTGGCTGCACCGTCGCGACACCCGGTCGAGCGACTCCCGCCGAACGCCGAGGGCGCTCGCGGTGGTGGTCGCGGTGCTGGCCGTGGTCGTGGCGGTAGCGAACCTGGTGCAGGTCTACCGGGTGGGTGACTCCGGGGCCAAGGCCGTCTGGGGCAGCGCCCCGGCCGCCTCCGTCGGGCACGGCGCCGACGACTGAACGCCGCCCGAGGGCTCGGCCACCCGGGCACGGGGTGTCACGGGGCGTGACACCTGCGGGCTCGGACGTGGCGACAAGCCGTATGACTCAGAGGAATAAACATTCCGGTGAGTCATACCGCTCAACGGAGGATCCGTCCTGCCGCGGCACCCGGACCAGCAGCGGTCCGGGTGCCGCGGCGTCGCTCAGACCAGCCCGCCGAGGGCCGGGTCGCTGATGCTGTCCTTGCCGTTCTCGACGTGACCGGCGTAGCGGTACACGAAGCCGGCGTCACCCGCGACGGTGAGAGTCAGGTCGTACCAGCCATGGGTGCGGGTGAGCTCCCACGTCGCCCGCTCCGCCTGGCCGGGCCGCAGCGCCAGCGTCACCGGACGGGAGTGGTACCCGTCGCGGACGGTCACCTCAACCCGCTTCGCGCCCCGGTTGCCCAGCGTGAGGACGACCTTGTGGTCGTGCTCGTCGTACGAGGCGGTGACGTCGAGCTGCGACCGGCCGCCCGCGAACCGGCGGTAGAAGCCGTTCGGCCCGTACACCGACAGGTCGTAGGAGGACTCGATCGCCCAGGTGTCAGTGAGGCGCTTGCCCGGCTCGACGGTGTAGCTGCGCGGCACCGCCGTGCTGCCGGCCAGGCGGACCTGGAAGACCGCGCCGGCGCCGCCGGTGTTGCGGAAGTCGATCCGGAACGCGCCGTCGGCGACGCGGCCGTCGGCGTGCAGGGTGTACGGGATCGCCCGTGCCGGGCGTACGCCGCGCTCCTGCTTGGGCAACCGCCCCTCGGCCGGGGGCACCGGAACCTCGTCGGGGTGCCGGACGAGGTCGTCGGGCTTGAAGTCGTCCGTGTCCGGCAGCGTGACCTCACGCGACCGGTTCGGGTGCCGGAAGTCGAAGGCCGTGGTCAGGTCACCGACGACGGCCCGACGCCACGGGGTGATGTTCTTCTCGACCAGGTCCGGCCGGCCGTGCCCGAACCGCGTCTCCAGGAACTTGATCAGCGAGGTGTGGTCGAAGACCTGGGAGTTGACGTAGCCGCCGCGGGTCCACGGCGACACGATGATCATCGGTACGCGGATGCCGAGACCGTACGGGCCCGCCGGGTGGTCGGCGTCGCCGGGGAAGATCTCGTTGGTGGTCGGCACGGTCGACTGCCCGTGCTCGCGCGTCTGCGGAGGCGTCGGCGGGACCACGTGGTCGAAGAAGCCACCCTCCTCGTCGTACGTGATGAAGAGCGCCATCTTGCTCCACACCTCGGGGTTCGCGGCGAGGATGTCGATGACCTGGGAGATGTACCAGGAGCCGTACGCCGGTTCCCAGTTCGGGTGCTCGGTGTACGCCTCGGGCGCGGTGATCCAGGAGACCTGCGGCAGGCGTCCCGCCTCGACGTCGGCCCGGAAGTCGGCGAGCAGCGCCTCGGGGTCGCGGCCCTGGGTGCGGATCTCCGTGCCGGTCTTGGCCTTGTCCGCGAGGGGCGTTCCGGGCTGCGCGTTCTGGTATTGGTGGAAGTAGAGCAGCGAGTTGTCGCCGTAGTTGCCGATGTACGGGTCGTTCGTCCAGCCCCAGGAGCCGGCGGCGTTGAGGCCGGTGCCGACGTCCTGGTAGATCTTCCAGGAGATGCCGTTGCGCTCCAGCCGCTCCGGGTACGTCGACCAGTCGTAGCCGGCCTCCGCGTTGGTGATGACCGGGCCGCCGCCCTTGCCGTCGTTGCCGACCCAGCCGCTCCACATGTGGTAGCGGTTCGGGTCGGTCGGGCCCATCAATGAGCAGTGGTAGCTGTCGCAGACGGTGAAGGCGTCGGCGAGCGCGTAGTGGTAGGGCAGGTCCTGGCGGGTGTGGTACGTCATCGCCGTGACGCCCTTGTTGGGCACCCACCCGTCGAACCGGCCGTCGTTCCAGGCGGCGTGCCCGTCGTTCCAGCCGTGCGGCGGGTCCGGCAGGAAGGTCTGGCCGAGGTCCTTCACCTCGGGGCGGAAGGGCAGCAGCTCGTCGGTGCCGTTGGGCTGGTGCCACACGTCATTGCCGGACGGCAGTGTCGCCGGATGCGGGTCGCCGAAGCCGCGTACACCGCGCATGGCGCCGAAGTAGTGGTCGAAGGACCGGTTCTCCTGCATCAGGATGATCACGTGCTCGACGTCGTTGATCGAGCCCGTCCGGTTGTTCGCCGGGATGGCGAGCGCCTTGCTGAGATCCAGCGGGAGCGCCGCGCCGATCGCGGGAACACCCATTGCCTTGAGGAACGTACGGCGATCCACCGTGCCCATAACTCCGCCTTTGTGCGATCTGGTCGAGAAACTGGCGACCGGACGCTATCGAGGTCTGGTTGACGGCAGATGGCCATAATTCGGCCGGGCGGAAGCACGCCGACGTACCGTGAGGTCGTGCCGACGAGAGACGTACTCACCAAGGCTGACCTCGCCGAACTCCGCCGTTCGGCGCTCGGGGCGGCCGACCCGCTCGGTGTCGCCGCCGACGTCGCCGAGGCGGCCCGGCAGGGCCGCCTGGAGGATCCGGACGACGCCGGGGACGCGCTGACCCTGGCCGCCGAGATCGCCCAGGTCCGGGCCAGGCCCGACGCCGCGCTGCGGTACGCGGACGAGGCGCTCGCGGCGTACCCGTCCGCCGACGATCCCCGGGCCGGCGTCGTGCGCGCGCTGCGGGCCCGGGCGATGTTCCAGGCCGGCGGTCGGGACGACGAGGCGATGGCGGAGCTGACCGCGCTGCGGCCGTTGCTGCTCACGCAGCCCGACGCGCCCGCCTACATCAGCGCGGCGCTGGACGCGGCCGGCCGTTCGGCGATCGCCGAGACCTGGCTCAGCGAGGCGGTCGACACCCTGCTGGGTGAGCGGGCCGGGGCGGCGGCCGACCCGGAGGTCGGCCCGCCGGACGCCCCCGGTGTGCTCTTCTTCCTGCTGCAACAGCGCCACCGGGTACGCCGGAATCTCAACCTGCCGCACGACCGGCAGGACGACCTGGCGGACCGCCTGGAGAACCAGCTCGTCCGCCGGGCCGCAGAGCGTCAGGGCGCTGATTCTGATCTGCTCCTCTGGCCCCGGGCCGAGTTCGACAGTCTGCTCGCCGAGCACCCCGAGCTGACCGACGTGTACGGGCCGGACTGGGACGCGCACCGGGCCCGGCTGGAGAAGGAGCTGGTAAGGCTGACGAGTGCCGGCCGGACCGGGCTGGGCGTGTTCAGAGCGACAGTGGCCGGCCTGGACGCGTTCGCCGGTCGCCGCGACGGCGACCCGACCGACGCGGCGATCCGGGCCGGCTACGCGGTCGAGGTGTCGGCGCGACCCAGCTCGCGGGTTCCCTGGCCACCGGAGCGCAACGACCCGTGCTGGTGCGGCTCGGGCCTGAAGTACAAGAAGGACTGCCTGCCGCGCTCGCGCAGTTGAGGCGAGCCCGAGGGCTGACACGTCCGCGCGCGACCGATAACGTCCTTCCCGGACGATCGACGTCCACCCCTTTCGGAGGAGACGCCGATGTTCGAGGAGTTCATGGGTATCCCCGCCCACCCTCTCGTGCTGCACGCCGCGGTCGTGTTCGTGCCGCTGCTGGCCCTCCTGACGGTCGCGTACGCGCTCGTCGCGCCGATCCGGCCGCACACACGCTGGGTGCTGGGCCTGCTCGCCGTGGGCGCGCCGGTCGCCGCCCTGTTGGCGAAGCTCACCGGCGACGCGTTCTTCGCGCGCTTGCGCTCCGCCAACCGCGTCACGCCCGAGTTCGTCCCGAAGCTGGAGGCGCACCAGGATTTTGGTGACCTCGCCCTCTACGCCGCGATCGGGCTGGGGGTCGTGGCGCTGGCGCTGGTCTGGTTCGTCGCGCCGCGCGGCGCCGAGGGCGCGCGCTCCGGTAAGGCGCTGACGCTGGTGTTGCAGGTGCTGTCGGTGGTGGCCGCCGCCATCGCCGTGTACTACGTGGTCCGTACCGGCGACTCCGGCGCGAAGGCGGTCTGGGAGGGCCAGTAACGAGCGCGGGCGCGGCCCGAGGGGATCGACGCGACGCCCACTCGCACCTAGCATGGCGACGAATGGATCTTCGTGATTGGTTCGTGCCGAGACCCGGCAGCCAGCCCGACCGAAGGGAGACGCGCATGCGTCGACCCCGCCATCTCGCACTTCTCAGCGTCGGCGTGTCCGGCGCCCTGGTGCTGAGCGCAGCCCCGACCGCGGCGGCCGCTCCGCCCACGCCTTCCGCGCCCACCGGCATCGTGGTGGCCGACGGCATGACCCAACCGGTGTTCTCGCTCGCGGACGCCATCGAGGAGCGGGTGTTCGTCCAGACCCCGGTGGACACCGACCACGACGGCCGTCCCGACCGGGTGGCGATCGACATCTCCCGCCCCCGGGAGACCGCCACCCAGGGCTTCAAGGTGCCGGTCATCTTCGAGCACAGCCCGTACCGCAAGGGCACCTGGGGTGACGTGCCGTACCCGAGCGTGCTGGTCGACGACCTGCCGCAGAACGGCCGGACCGACCGCTCGGGGCGGCGGGCGGTCGAGGTGGAAGCCCAGCGGGCACAGGCGAAGGCGAACCTGCCCGGTTCGCTGGACGACTACTACGTGCCGCGTGGGTACGCGGTGGTGCTCGGCCAGAGTGTCGGCACCGGTGACTCGGACGGCTGCCCGACCAGCGGCGACCAGGCCGAGACGCTCGGCACCAAGGCGGTCATCGACTGGCTCAACGGGCGGGCCAAGGCGTACGACGTGAACGGCGCACCGGTCACCGCCGGGTGGACCACCGGCGCGGTCGGCATGACCGGCGTCTCCTACAACGGGACGCTGCCCAACCAGGTGGCCACCACCGGGGTCAAGGGACTGAAGACCATCGTGCCGGTCTCCGCGATCAGCAGCTGGTACGACTACTACCGGGCCAACGGCCTGGTGGTGGCGCCGGTCACCTTCCAGGGCGAGGACCTCGACATCCTGGCCCAGTACACGGCCGGGCAGGCGCGCGCCGAGGGGCCCTGCGCCGACGAGCTCGCGACGATCACCGCCGAGCAGGACCGGGTCACCGGTGACTACTCCAAGTTCTGGCAGGACCGCGACTACCTGGACGCGCGCGACGTCAGGGCGAGCGTCTTCGTCGTGCACGGCCTCAACGACTGGAACGTGAAGACCGAGCACTTCGCCGGCTGGTGGGACGAGCTCGCGAAGCGCGACGTGCCGCGCAAGATCTGGCTGCACCAGGGTGGGCACGGCGGTCCGGGCAGCAACGCCTCGGTGACGCTTCCGGACGGCCACACCTGGACCTACAAGCAGACCGAGAACCGCTGGTTCGACTTCTGGCTGTGGAACGTGCGCAACGGCATCATGGACGAGCCGACCGCGGTGCTCCAGCGCGAGGACCGCGCCTACACCACGTACGCCAACTGGCCCGACCCCGCCGCGCGTGAGGTCGGGTTGCGGTTCGCGGCGACCGACGCCACCGCGCCGGGCGCTCTGACCACGGGCAAGCCGCCGAAGGCCAAGGTCGAGCAGAGCTTCGTCGACGAGGGACGGACCATCCACCCGGACACCCTGGTGGCCGATCCGGACACGGCCAGCGCCAACCGGCTCGCGTACCGCTCCCCCGCGCTGACGCAGAACGTGCGCATCTCGGGGCGCTCGGAGATGCGGCTGCGGATGGCGATCGACAACAAGCCGGACGCGAACCTCACCGCGTACCTGGTCGACTACGGCCCGGCCGGGTCGACCGCCGCGCCGACCGTGGTGACCCGCGGCTGGATGGACCCGCAGAACCGCAAGAGCGCCGCGCGCACCGAGCCGGTCAAGCAGGGCAAGCTGTACGACTACCGGTGGACCATGGAGCCGAAGGACTACATCTTCCCGGCGGGCCACCGGATCGGGGTGGTCGTCTTCTCCAGCGACCAGGAGTACACGCTGCTGCCGTTGGGCGGCACCGAGTTGCGGGTCGCGCCGAACGACAGTGAGGTGCGGCTGCCCGTGGTCGGCGGGCGGGCCGTCCTCGGTTTCTGACGTCCTCGTTCCACGGGAGGGGCAGTCCGAGGTGTCGGGCTGCCCCTCCCGCCGCGTTTTCCACCAACTGCGCACGTATTGACAACCGTCGACGTGGGGAACAGTCTGATGTGGTGAGAGCGCTCTCTCGCCCCGGTTCACGGGCCACCACCCCCTTTCGGCCAGGACACTCTCCGACGTCTTTCGGCGGCGGCGTCGGAGCTGTCCCTGACCCGTCCCCGACAGGAGTCACGAGATGGACAGGGCCGCACCCCTCTCCCACGTCCCCCGCCGGCTACGCATCGCCACGGCGATCGGCGCCCTGCTGACGCTCCTCGGCACGTACCTGGCCTGGACCACCGACCGGGCCGACGCCGCCCCGGTCGCCAACGTCATCCGGGTCGCCGAGTTCCCCGCCGACTGCGCGTACAGCCACCGGCTGCCCGACGACCCGATCGTCTTTCCCGGGCTGCCCGGGGCCTCACACATGCACAGCTTCTTCGGCAGCACGGTGACGAACGGCAACACCACGCTTCCCGACCTGGTCAAGTCCACCAGCACCTGCAACCCGGCGGTGGACGTCTCGTCGTACTGGGTGCCGACCCTCTACCGGGACAACGTCGCGGTGGAGCCGGCCATCGCCACGTTCTACTACCTCGGTGAAGGGGTCCGCGCCGACGTCGTCGCCAACACCCAACCGATCCCGCAGGGCCTGCGACTCGTCGCGGGCAACGCGAAGGCCACCGGGCCGAACGACAGCATCGCCCGCTGGTCGTGCCTGCACGCCGGGCAGGTGCCGCCGTCGAAGGACTTCGTCAACTGCCCGGCCGGCACGATGCTGGAGTCGTACCTGGACTTCCCGCAGTGCTGGAACGGTCGGGACCTGGACTCCCCGGACCACAAGAGCCACCTGGCGTACCCGGTGAACCAGGCCTGCCCGAGCACCCACCCGGTGCACGTGCCGAAGTTGCGGCAGGTGCTGCGGTACCCGGTCAACGGCGACCCGTCGCACTTCCGGCTGGCCTCCGGGCCGGGCTACACCATGCACGGCGACTTCTTCAACGCCTGGCCGACCGCTGAGATGGCCCGCCGGGTCCAGGACTGCATCCGTCCGGTCATCAAGTGCGGGCACGACGGCCGGCCGATCTGAGCCGACACCGTCGTACGGAGGGGCGGGTCCGGTCACGCCGGGCCCGCCCGCCGCGGGCGAAAGGAGGCCGCATGCGCGCTCGCGCCGCTCTGCTCACGGCGGCGGTGCTCGTCGCCGGCTGCGCCGGCGGGTCTCCCGGCACCGCGCACAGCGACGGGCCACCCACTGTCGCGCCGGCCGCGTCCACACCGTCGAACGTCGGATCGGCAAGCTCCTTCAGCCCCACCGACATCGCCTGGCTGCAACTGACGGCGGCGTTGACGGACCGGCTGCTCCCGGTGCTGGACCTGGTGCCAACCCGGACCACCGACCCCGCCTGGCGACGGCTGGCCGCCGAGGTGCGGGCCAGCAACCGTGCCGACCTGAACCGGTCCCGTCAACTGCTCAGCGAGGCGGGAGCGCCGACGACCAACCCGCACGAGGGCCACGACATGCCGGGCATGGTCACCGGCGACGAGCTGGCCGCGCTGCGGTCGGCCACCGGGAAGACGTTCCACCGCCTGCTGGCCGCGCACCTGCGCGCGTACCTCACGCAGACGGTCCGGGTCGCCACCGCCGAGCAGAAGGGCGGCGTCCACCCGGCCACCACCACACTGGCCACCACAGTGATCCAGTCCAACACCACCCACCAAACAAACCTGAACACCCTCACCCCCACCCCCGCCTCCTCCTCCCCCGCCCCGCCTCGGTGATCAAGAGGTTTGCGTCATTCCACCGGCGTGTCGTGACGCGAACCTCTTGATCACCGGTGGATCAGCGGGCGTGCGGTGAGGGCACGGTCTCGGTCCGGTCCGCCCCGACGGTGCCGCCGGTGCGGGGTGCGCCCCGGGTGACGCGGGGCGCACCCCCGAGTGGCTACGCCTTCTCGGCCGGCGGCGCGAACAGCACGCGCGCGCGGAGCTGCCGGAACCCGGTGCGCTCCAACTCCGCGAGCACCGCGACGCGGTGGGCGTCCACGTCGGCGATCACCTCCCGGGCGCCTCCGGCGGCGAGCACCCGGACCGCCTCGACCAGCAGCTCACCGCGCGCCGCGTCGTCGAGCAGGCCGAGGTACGCCAGCAGTGGGTAGCAGGCGTCGCCGGCCGTGCCGACCAGGCCCACCGGCTGCCCGGCCTGCACCCCGACGCGCCACTGGTCGGTCGACTCCCCCAGCCAGGCCAGCGGATCGGTGGCCAGGTCGACGCCGCCGACGGCACGCGCGATCTCCGCGCCGGTCAGCACGTCCGGCACGGCGACCCGGGCGACCAGGGCGTTGATCTCAGCAGCGTCGACGGGCGGCCGGAACGTGTACCGGCCGGAGGTCGTCGGCAGTGGAGTTCCCGTCCACGAGCACCGCAGCCGCTCACCCACCTCGACCAGGCCGGCGAGTCGGGCCGCCTCCATCGGCGCGGTGACCACGGCCAGCACCTCGGGTCGACGCCGCCAGTGCGCGGGCAGAGCCGCGTAGTACCGACCGGGGCCGCCCAGCGCCTCGTGGGCAGCGTGCAGCAACGCGGCGCCGACCTCCGGCTCGGCGGCCAGGTCGAACCGCTCCAGCCAGGGAGCGCCCACCGCCCCGGGCGGGAGCAGCCAGGCCGCCCGCCCGACCACCCGGCCGTCGCGCAGGGCGATCCAGGTGTTCTCGGGCCGGTAGCCGCCGCCGGTGATGCCGTCGGCGTACGCGATCTGCCGCAGTTGGGGCAGCGGATCGGTCATGGAGTCGAACAGGTTTTCCTCGCCCGCGACGAGCGGGCGGATGACCAGACTGGTCATGGCGAACCTCCGGAAAGCGAGCGCCCCGGGTCAGATCCGCGTGGACGCCGGTACGCGGAGGGGGCGCAGAACATCGGACATTGTTCTGACCTCCTCTCGGCTCGACGGCGTGCCCGCCAACATACGCGAAGCGCCAGCAGCCGCACAACGTTCTTCCGGCCCGGCTCACAGCGTCGGGTTGGTCTCCGCGCCGCGTTGGTGGACCCGCCCGTCGGCGACGGCGATCCCGGCCAGGATCAGTGCCGCCACGGCGGTCACGGCGACCGGCGGGAGAAGGACGCTCGGAGACCGTGACCAGGTTGGCGAGCGGCGCACGGCCGATACGCGGCACCGGCCAGTGGGAGGCCGCCCCGACGAGCTCAACGGCGAGCGCGAGCGGCCAGAGGACACCACGGCCATGGCCGCACCCCCTCGCCGACCCGGTCCCGCCTCGTACCCGCTGAGGGGACTTCATCCCGGTCTGTCGGTACGCCCGATGGTTATGCCAGATCGCCCGGAGGGCGGTCGACGCCGCGCCCCCAGGGCCTCCACCGCCTCGTTCGGGCGGTCCGCCGCCTCGTCCGGGTCGGCCGGGCCCGCCGGTCCGTGCGGAGGCCCGCACGGCCGAGCAGCCGGATCAGCAGCCAGCAGAACAGCGCCAACGCGCCGAACAGGGCGATGGTCACGATCCGCCAGCGCATGCTGTCGATCTGGAGCATCTCCGGTAGCAGCGCCGCGACGCCGGCGACCGCGGTGACCGAGAACAGCCACTGGAGGCGCTGTTGGAACAGCGCCGTCTGCAACCCGAAGAGCTGGCTCAGATTGCTGCGCAGCAGTTCGAGGCGCTGCCGGGCGGCCTGGAGATGCCGGGGAACCCGCAGCCCGTCGATGAGGAACGTGGCCACCGCGATGCGCATGGGATCGCGGTACATGAGGTCGACATTGCCGACCTCGGCCAGCCCTCGGCTCAGTTGCAACTGCACCCGCGCCAGTTGGGTGATGCGCGCGCCGAGCGAGTGACCCGGCCCGACGAGTTCGTCGCGGTCGTTCGGGTCCACCCCCACCCACAGTTGGCAGAAGAACCACTGGGCGTGGATCTGGCCGTACATGTCCTGGACCATGCGGGCCGCCGCCGACGCGCCCTCCACCCCGTCGTGCAGAACCGCCACGGTGGACCAGCCGGTGGTGCGGACCAGCAGGCCGGGCAGGCGCAGCGGCCCGTCGTCGGCAGCCGTGCCCGGGGTCACCGGCAGGGCGGAGAGCCGCAGCAGCGACTCCACGAGCGGTTCGTTCTCGGCCCGCTCGGGACCGCGCAGGACGAAGAACTGGCGCATGTTCTGGAACGGGTAGCGGCGTTCCCGGGGCTCGAAGCCGGCCGACTCGCGCAGGATGGCGCGGACCGCCTGGACGTGGGCGGACACCGTCAGCCCACCGTGCTCCCGGGGCTCGGCCTCGATCATGCTGAGGTGCCCGGCCAGGTTCGGCGGGAAGGTGTCCAGGTCGCGCAGGTGCCGGAAGTAGTCGAGGGTGTTCTCGCGCACGAGGTCGTCGTAGAACCGGCAGATGTCCTCGGTGCTGACCGCCGGCTCCGGCGCGGCGAACCGCAGATCCACCGAGATCACGCCGAGCGCCGGGTAGATCACGATCTGGGTGCTGGTCGCCCACGTCGTACGGCCGATGCGCACCGCCGACGTGCCGAGGGAGATCTGCAGCACCGGCGGGTGGGTGGCCAGGTAGGAGATGTTGTAGGCCCGGGTCTCCTCGTGCTGGACGACGTCGACCGAGGTGGCGCCCAGTGCGGCCAGCAGCGGGAGCGCCGGTTCCACGTCCTGCACCGTGCCGCCGAGGTCGAACTTGACCGGCACGTACACGTGATCAATATCGAGGGTCACGCATACATTCTGGGCGTACGGCACAACCTGGTTTCGCTCCGAGGCGGCCTACAACTGGTCGACGTGGTCGCGCCACGAATGCCGGGGCTCGTAGCCCAGCACCCGCCGCGCCTTGTCGATGCTGAGCAGGGTTTCGTGCTCGCCGAGCTCCTTGCGGATCTCGACACCCGGGTAGACCTCGGCCATCAGGCTGGCGCTCGACCTGCTCATGACGGTGTCGGCGTTGGCGATGATGAACACGTCCGCGCCGGGCCGGTCGTACGCGAGCGCCCGCTCGACCGCCTGGGCGCCGTCGCGGGCGTCGATGTAGCCCCACAGGTTCCACCGCCGCGACCGCGGATCGGCGTCGAAGGAGGGGAACGGCAGGTAGTCCTCGACGTCCATCACGTTGGAGAACCGCAGACCCACCATGACCAGCTCCGGGTCCCACCGGCAGAAGTGCCGCGCCATCTCCTCCTCAAGGGCCTTGTTCAGCGAGTACGTCGACTCCGGTCGCGGCGCGTACTCCTCGTCGACCGGCGCGTACGGCGGCGGGGTGTCGAACGGCAGCCCGAGCACGGTCTCGCTGGACGCCCACACCACCCGCTTGATGCCGGCCGCCCGGGCGGCGGCGAAGACGTTGTACGTCGCGGCGGAGTTGTTCGCGAACGTCGTCGCGTTGGGCATCAGCCCGGGCGCCGGGACCGCGGCCAGGTGCACGACCGCCTCGACGCCGCCGGGGTGCTCGTCGGCGCCTCCGGTGAACGCCTCCACCACCTGCCCGTAGTCGGTCAGGTCGACGAGGAGGAACTCGCCGTCGACGTCGCGGGGATCGCGCCCGCCCACGCGGTCCACCGCCAGCACGTCGACGCCCACGCCGCGCAGGTGGGCGACCACGGCACGGCCGAGCTTGCCGGTGGCGCCGGTGACGACAACGCGTCCGGGCAGTACGGGATCGGTCATGGCCCCATCCTCTCCGGCCGGCCGGGACACCCCACACGCGGGTGCGCCCGCGCCCGCCACCCGCCGCATCGATCAGGAATCGAGAAGTACCGGCCGAGGGCCCTACTTAGCATGGCCAGCATGGACATCACCATTCACACGACAGTTCTTCCGCACGTCGACCCGGACGCCTCCGTGGCCTTCTACCGCGACGTCCTCGGCTTCGAGGTCCGCAGCGACGTCGGTCAGGGGACCATGCGGTGGATCACCGTCGGCCCTGTCGACCAGCCCGGCACGTCCATCCTGCTGGCCCCGCCGGCCGCGGACCCCGGCATCACCGAGGACGAGCGGCGCACCATCGCCGAGATGATGGCCAAGGGCACCTACGGGTGGATCCTGCTGGCCACCCGGGACCTGGACGGCACCTTCGAGAAGGTACAGGCCCGCGACGCCGAGGTCGTCCAGGAGCCGACCGAGCAGCCGTACGGCATCCGCGACTGCGCCTTCCGCGATCCGGCCGGCAACATGGTCCGCATCCAGGAACTGCGCTGAGCCATGTGTCTCGCCGCCTGGGGACGCGCACGCGCCGAGGAGCAGCGCCTGGACGACCTCGCCCGACTACGTCACGCGCCGGACGTGCCGTTGGTCGCGGCGGGGGCGACCGAACCGATCAGAGGTCACGAGGTGGACGGGGGAAGATATGGCGAGCACGCCACCGCGGGGGCGTGAGGAGCGGCTGAGAGACACGCGCAGGAGACTGGAGAACGACGTCGACCTCTGGGTCGCCACGTCGGGCTCCCCGGACGGCGTGCACCTCGTCCCGCTCTCCTACCTCTGGGACGGCAGCGTGTTTCTCATCTCGACGCCGCGCGCCTCGGTCACCGGCCGCAACCTGGTGGGGGATGGCCGGGTGCGACTCAGCCTGGGCACGACGCGCGACGTCGTCATCGTCGAGGGTGCCGCCGAGCCGGTGGACACCGCCGACCTCGGCCACGACAGGCGTACGGCGTTCGCCACCAGGACCGGCTTCGACCCGAGCGGAATCGCCGAGCCCTACCAGTACTTCGTGATCCGGCCGCGGCGCATCCTGGCCTGGCGGGAGGCCAACGAGCTGCGGGGACGCGTCCTCATGCGCGACGGCCGTTGGCTCGACTGAGCCCCTCGGCCTCCCGCACGCCGCGATCCGCGTCCTGCCGTGCGGGGGCCGGGCGGGTGCGTACCGTGCAGGGGTAACCGCTCATGCGAAAAGGAGCATTCATGTCCAAGCCACCGCTTCCCGAGGCCGCGGTCGAGATGCTGCAGAAGCCGAACCCGGCCGTCATCACCACGCTTCGCAGTGATGGTCAGCCGGTGTCCGCCGCGACCTGGTACCTCTGGGAGGACGGCCGGATCCTGGTCAACATGGACGAGAGCCGCCGCCGGTTGGAGCACGTCCGCAACGATCCTCGGGTCTCCCTCACTGTGCTGGACGAGGCCGGCTGGTACACCCACGTCAGCATCATCGGGCACGTCGCCGAGTTGCGCGCCGACGAGGATTTCGCGGACATCGACCGGCTGTCCCGGCACTACACGGGCAATCCCTATCCCCGGCGTGATCGTGGTCGGGTCAGCGCCCTGATCGAGATCGACCGCTGGCACGGCTGGGGGTCGCTCAAGGACAACAGCCAGGTCGGCTGACCGTCCGCCGCGGGGACGGCGGCGGACGGACGGCTCTTGACCGCAGAGCGTGATCGGCTTAACTTCATCAATCAGATAAGTGTCTTTACTAATTCTGCTTGATCCCTCGTGGGAGTGCCGATGCGACAATTGCGTCACCGCCGCCTCACCGCCGTCGTCGCCCTGGCGACCCTGCTGCTCACCGCCGCCCCGCCCGCCGCGGCGAGCGCCGGCGCCAGGCCCGACCGCCAGCCTGGCTACCACCGGGTCGGCTACTTCACCCAGTGGGGCATCTACGGCCGGGCCTTCACGGTCAAGAAGCTCGACGCCTCCGGTGCGGCGAGCCGCCTCACCCACCTCAACTACGCCTTCGGCAACGTCAGCGAGGACGGCCGCTGCTATGTGGACGGCGGGCCGGGCGAGGGCGACGCCTGGGCCGACTACCAACGGCCGGTGTCCGCCGAGGAGAGCGTCGACGGCGTCGCCGATGCCCCCGGCCAGGCGCTCAACGGCAACTTCGGCCAGCTCGCCAAGCTGAAGGCCAAGCACCCCGACCTCCAGGTGCTGATCTCGCTGGGCGGGTGGAGCTGGTCGACGTACTTCTCCAACGCCGCCCGCACCGACGCCTCCCGCAAGGCGTTTGTCGCGTCCTGCATCGACCTGTACCTCAAGGGCAACCTCCCGGGCAGCCCGGGTGCCGCGGCGGGCGTCTTCGACGGCGTCGACCTCGACTGGGAGTGGCCGAACTGGGACGGCGAGCCCGGCAACGTCATCCGCCCCCAGGACCGGGAGAACTTCACCAAGCTGCTGGCCGAGTTCCGCCGGCAGCTCGACGCGTACGGCCGCACGACCCGCGCGCACCACCCGCTGACCGCCTTCCTGCCGGCCAACCCGGCCACGATGGACGCCGGCTACGAGGGCCGCAAGATCTTCAAGTACCTGGACTTCGCCACCGTGCAGGGGTACGACTTCCACGGCGGCTGGGACGCGGTGACCAACCAGCAGTCCGCGCTGCGCGTGCCGGCGGGCTCGCCGGACAACCCGGACTTCTCCGTCGAGGTGGCCATCGACGGCTGGCTCGACCGTGGAGCGCCGCGCGGCAAGCTGGTCCTGGGTATCCCCTACTACGGTCGCGGCTGGACCGGCGTCACCGGCGGCGGCAACGGCCTGTTCCAGCCGGCCGCCGGGCCCGCACCGGCGACCTTCGAGGCCGGGTACGAGGACTACAAGCAGCTCAAGGCCCTGGCCGGCAACGGCTACACCGTGCACCGCGACCTGCGCGCCGGGCACGCCTGGCTCTTCGACGGTACGACCTTCTGGACGTACGACGACCCGGCCGTCGTACTGCAGAAGATGCTCTACATCCGGCGGGCCGGCCTGGCCGGCGCGATGGTCTGGTCACTCGACGGCGACGACGACAACGCCACGCTGACCAAGACGATCGG
The DNA here is from genome assembly GCF_040608335.1 of Micromonospora sp. NPDC005194. NCBI lineage: Bacteria > Bacillati > Actinomycetota > Actinomycetes > Micromonosporales > Micromonosporaceae > Micromonospora > Micromonospora sp. NPDC005194. Next base: position 69,208 of record NZ_JBEXIA010000014.1, read on the forward strand.
CCTCGGCCTGACCACCCGGTAGGCGTACCCGACGCCCGTGATCACGTGATGGCCACCAGTTGAATCGGGTCACCGACAACTGCTGAGCATCACGTGATCACGGGCGCTGCTCCTGGGGCGTCACCGACCGCACCGCGGCCTCGATGAGAGCGGTCACCTGAGCCATGTCCCGCGCACGGCGCACGTCCACCTCGGCTGACCACCCCGGGTGGTCGAGCTGGACCGTCACGTCCTCCCGGCGGTGAGTGAGCCAGCCAGCGATCGCCTGGACCAGCACCATGACGGCGCCGGCGTCGTCGACCACCACACCCAGGACGTCGGACGGTGTCGTGGTCACCCCGTCCCGCAGCCGGTCCTCGGCGCGCAGCCAGGACGCCAGAGAGCGCCGCGCATCGGCGGACGGAACATCCGGATGGACCGAGAGCGTGATCGTCTCCGGCACGGTCTCCCCTTTCCAGACGACGACAGGCCACCCGCCATCCTGCCAGCCGGACCCGGCCCCGGCATCCCGCGCACTCACCGATGTCGATCAGCCCTTGACCGCCGTGTCGGCCGGTTCATAGGCTCCGGCCACTGCGAGGCTTTCCCCCAAGAAGGGAACCCGAGACATGGCCCCATCGTCGCGTCCGATCCGGATGGTCCCCCCGAAGCGACTGGCGGGTGCCGCCGCCGTCGCGCTCCTGCTCGGTCTGACTCCCCTGCTCGGCGGCACTTCGGCCGCGAGCGGCGCCCCACCGTCGAGATGCAGCACCGACCCGAGCGCACGGCTGGCCAGCGTGCCCGCCCCGGAGGCCGTGCTCGGCTTCCCCCTCGGGACGGGACAGGAGCGGGTCGTCACCAACGACGAGGTCCGCACCTACCTCGGGGCCGTGGACAGCGCCTCCGACCGGGTCGTCACGGGTGTGACGGCCACCAGCGTGCTCGGCCAGCCCCTGCCGTACGCGGTGGTGTCCAACGAGCGCCACGTGCGGCCGTCCGCCCTGCGGAAGATCGCCGACGACGTACGGGACCTGCGTGACCCCCGCCGGACAAGCGCGCGGACGGCCGCCCGGACGGCGAAGGACGGCCCGGCCATCGTCTGGGTCACCGCGAACGTGCACGGCGGCGAGAAGAGCGGCACCGACGCGGCGCTCAAGACGCTGTACGAGTTGGCGGCCGGCCTGTCCTGCGAGGTCGCGCGGCGCAACGACAACCTGGTCACCATCATCGTCCCGACACAGAACCCGGACGGCCGCGACGCGACCCGGCGGCAGAACGAGTTCGGCTTCGACCTGAACCGGGACTGGTTCGCCCGCACCCAGCAGGAGACGGACGGCAAGCTCGAACTGCTGCGCCGCTACCCGCCGCAGGTCTTCATCGACGCCCACGAGATGGGCGGCCGGCAGTACTTCTTCCCGCCCAACGCCGATCCGATCCACCACGAGATCGCCGGCGAGGCGGTGGACTGGATCAACCGGATCGGCGAGGCCAACAAGGCCGGCTTCGGCTACAACGGCGCCTGCGACGACACGGTCACCACCGAGTGCTACTTCAACTACGACACGTACGACATGTTCTTCATGGGCTACGGCGACACCGTGCCGACCACCGGCTTCGGCGCGGCCGGCATGACGTACGAGAAGGGCAGCGCCTCGGCCGTCGCCGACCGGGTGCAGCAGCAGTTCCACACCCAGTGGTCGACGCTCGGCTGGGCCGCCGCCAACAAGCGCGAGGTGCTGGACGGCTACTTCGACATCTGGACCGACGCGCTCGCCGAGGGCCGGACGGGCGCCCTGGAGCCGAACGAGGTGGTGCAGCCCACCAACGAGGTCCAGTTCCCGGTGCCGGCCGTCACGGTCCGCTCGTACTTCCTGCTGCCCGACCGGCAGCTCGCCGACGTCCGCCGCCTCGTCGAGCGGCTGCGCCGGATGGACGTCGAGGTGTACGAGGTGCAGAAGCCCACCCGGGTGCCCACCGCGCGGGTCTTCGGCGGTCGCAGCGCCACAAACGTCACGGTGCCCAAGGGCGCGTACTGGATTCCGATGGACCAGCCGCAGAAACACTGGATCCAGGCGATCATGGGCGAGGACCCGTACGTCCCGTTCCCGTACTTCTACGACGTGTCCTCCTGGAGCAACCCGCTGCTGATGGGCGTCTCCACGATCTACACGGGAGACAACGTCCGCCCGCAGGCCCAGCCGGTCCGGGGGATCTCCGGCGGCCGCAGCGGGCTGGCCTGGCCGTGGGGCTCCTACACGTACCCGCTGGACTCGGCCGCCGCCGCGGAGCTCACCTTCACCCTGCTCGGCCGTGGCGTGCCGCTCGTGCGGGACCTCGACACCAATCGCGTCGCGATCCCGGCGACCCGGCTGAGCCGTACGGTCGACGACCTGGCCGAGGCCGCCGGGGTCACCCTCACCCCCGGCGGACGCCCCACCGGGACCCGTCTCGACCTGCCCGACGTCGGGCTGTTCCAGGGCACCGGCATCTCCACCACGTCCGGCTCGCACGGCGAGGCCCGGTACGTGCTCGGCAAGCGGTGGGGCCTCGCCCTCAAGCCGGTCACCACTGCCGACATCAACGACAACACCGCGGCGTTCACCGGGCGTACGGTGCTGCTGGTCCCCGACGGCAGCAGCCCGACCGGCGGACTGACCGCCGCCGGGCAGGCCAACCTGCGCGACTGGATCGCCCAGGGCCACACCTACATCGGGCTGCGCAACGAGGGCACCCGGCTGGCCCGCGCCGCCGGGCTCACCTCCACCACGGAGAAGACCAAACCGGCCGACTACCTGGTGATCGGCTCGCACCTGCGGGTCGACGTCGACACCGACAACCCGGTCGCCCTCGGCCGCCCCGCCGAGGACTTCGAGTTCAACAACAGCGACCCGATCCTCAACCCCAGCACCACCGGGACGAACGTGCTCACCTACCCGACCGACGACACGTTCTGGGCCAACGGCTACACCGTCGGCGCGGACACACTGAAGGGCACGGCCGCCGTCGTCGACGAGCCGACCGGCGCCGGCAGGTCGGTGCTGTTCGCGTTCAACCCGCTCTTTCGCGCGTACAACGAGAATGGTCTGCACCTGGTGGCCAACGCGCTGCTCTACCCGCCGGGCGCACCCGACGCCCGACGCACGCCGGGCACCGACGCGGCGCGCGCCAGCGCCGCGTCGGTGCCGGTCGCGGCGGACCTGGGCGGCGGATGGCGGCCGACCACCATCGAGGTCGCGGCGACGGACCTGGCTCGCACGCGGGCCATCGTCGAACGCTTCACCACCGACGCCCGGACGTCCGCGAAGGGCACCTCGGCGTACGTCGTGATCCCCAACCCGCAGGGCCTCCAGGCTGACGAACACCCCTTCACGAACGATCTGGTACGCGCGCTGCGCGCCGCCGGAGTGCCGCTGCGGTCGGTGGTCGCCTGACCGGTCCCCTGCACAGCGAAGCGCCCGTCCCCGCTGTTCGTGGGGCGGGCGCTTCTCGCTTGGGGCGCTGGCTACGAACGCCGAGCGAGATCGGCGACGAACGCCCGCCACGAGGCTGGCCGGAAGACGAGCGCCGGCCCGTCGGGGTCCTTGGAGTCCCGCACACCGACGATGCCCGGCAGATTGTCCGCAACCTCGACGCAGGCCCCGCCGTTGGTGGACGACCGGGAGGCCTTCCGCCACCGAGCACCCGTCATGATGTCCATGTCTTTGCCGCTTCCTTGAGTAAGCCGAGGGTTTGCCCGAGCGGAAGAGCCTCGCCGCGAACCGCGTCCCACGACAGCCCCAGGCTAGCAATCCCCTCCGGCTGCTCCACGATTTGAGCGGAGAGCTGGTTGTCCACGTATCCAACACGTGATCCATCAGGCATGTCGGCCAGGATGAATGCCCCAGCCAGCCCTGAGTACATGCCAATGGACATCGGCACGACATGCAACTGAATATGCGGTTCTTCGGCGCAGCTCATCAGATGTTCCACCTGCTCGGCCATCACATCCGGGCCACCGCAGGCACGTCGGACCGCCATCTCATCCAAGACTACGAAGAGTTGCGGTGCCGGGACACGGGCGAGGACCGATTGCCGTTCCAGCCGGGCCGAGACGCGCTGATCAAGGTCGATCGCGGGAACCCGCGCCGCACGGAAGGTTGCCCGGGCATAGGCCTCAGTCTGAAGAAGTCCCGGCACGAACGCATGCTCGTACCAGCGCAATGCCGTTGCCTCGCGCTCAGTCTCGATCCACTCACGTAGCCAGATCGGCGCAGCGTCGCTCTTCACCAGCTCATTCCAGAGCGTCGTGAAGTACCCACCCGTATCCAGCGCCTTGTCCACCGCCGCCAGGTAGGGCGGGGTGGGCGGCTTCGTTCCTGTCTCGATCGCGCTCACCTGGGAATCCGAGCAGAACACCTGCTCGCCGAGCTGAGCCTGTGTAAGTCCGGCCGCTGTTCGGCGTCGTTTCAGCTCACGAAGAAGGTACTCAGAGGGCGAGATCCCCACGGCTTCCACACCTTCCGGCAGATTTCCACGCTGTTCCCCGCAGGCCTCGAATCCAGCCGCGTCGCTCCGTGATCGAGCGGTAACTATTCCGATCCTAAGCGCCGAACATCCAGGGTGGAACCAACGGCGCGGCCGGTGGAGGACCCGAGACCCGGCGGACGCGTTCGTACCGGGGCCGCCCTCTGGGCGAGCACTCACCGGGCGGCCCCTCCCAACGACTGCCAGCGGAGATCACCATGCCCATCAACCCACCACTGCAGGTACGCTCCGGCGACCTGCTGTACCTGACCCGTGCCGCAAGCCCGCAGTTTGCCCGCCCCATCACCGTCCGCGTGATCCGCGCCCTGACCGACCGCCACACGTACCACGGTTGGTTGTGGATCGACGCCTACCAACTCGGCCCGAGCGGCGACGCCGTCGCCCGCCGCGAGCTTTACCTGATGCCCTCCGGCGCGCGCTGGCTCCCCTCCCCGCCTGCCACCCCACCCCGAACGACCGCGCCACCCCCGACCGCCACCCCACCGCGGACCGCCACCCCACCCCGGACCGGCACTCCACCCCGGACCGCCACCCCATCCCCGACGCCCGCGCTATCCCGGACCGCCACCCCACCCCGGACCGCCGCGCCGCCCAAGCCCATTGCGGTACCCGTCACCGCACCGCCGCGCCCGACCACCACACCGTCCCGGCCCACGGCACCGCCGCGTCGTGCTGCTCGGCGCCCGGCAATGCGCGGTCCGGTGCGGGTCGGCTGATGCCCCGGCGTGCTCACGACCATCAGCCGGCCCGCCCGACGTGGCGCTGCGGCACCTGCGGAATCGCCTGGCCCTGCTCGGCCGCCAAGCTCCGCCTCCTCGCGACCTACCGGCTTGATCGCCCGGCCCTGCTGGCCCACCTGGCGGCGCTTCAGGCGGAGGCCGCCGCCCACCTCACTGCCCTCAATCCGGATAAACCACCCACAAACCTGACCGACCGCTTCACCACCTGGGCCTCCCCCCGCTAGCCACACCCCTCCTCCCGCCCGAATCCCTGCAGATCTTGGACAGTTTCCGTTAGCTGCTAACGGAAACTGTCCAAGATCTGCACGGGCGACAGCAACGGAGCGCGCGGCAACGCCGCGCACGGCCGCACGGCGCAGGGCCGGACGGCGCACGACACGCGACACGCGGCGGACGGCGCACGACACGCGACGGACGCCGAACGGCAACGCGGCCACGGCGCACGGCGCACGGCACGCGACACGCGACACGCGACACGCGGCGGACGCCGAACGGCAGCGCGGAGCGGCAGCACGGCAACGCGGCAACGCCGCAACGCCGCAACGACAGCGGCGGCAGCAGCAAGCGGCAGCGGCAGCAACGAGGGCTGTACGCCAGCGGCAGAACTGTCCGCCATGTGATGGCGCGGCACCAACCAGGTGGGAAGGCTCGACGGGATGTTGCCTCCTGATGACGCTGACGCACTCGACTGGCTCGCCTTCGAGCAGGCGGGTGTGCTGACGACCGCGCAGCTCTCCGGGCTCGTCACCGAGGGGACGGTCCGGGGCCGGATTCGCTCCGGACGCTGGCGGTCGGTCTGTCAGGGGATCGTGCTGGCCGGTAATGGTCGACTCACCCGCGACCAGCAACTGTGGGTGGCGGTGCTTGCGGCCGGTCCGGGAGCGGTCCTGGCCGGGGTGACCGCGGCTGCCGAGGCGGGCGTACGGGGACTGCGGCGCGAACCACTGCACGTGCTGGTGCCGGCCGAGCGTCGCGCCGCGCGGACCGCCCTGCGTCGGCTGCCCATCGACATGCCCGCGGTGCTGGTCCATCGCACGTCGGTGCTGCCGGACGGGCATGTTCAGCTCGCCCGTCCGCCGCGTACGACGACGGCCCGCGCCCTGGTGGACGCGGCCGGGTGGGCGGGCGGCGTCGACGAGGCGCAGGGGTTGTTGGCCGCCGGATGCCAGCAGCGTCGCGTGCTACCCGAGGAACTGGATGCCGTGCTCGACGTCCTGCCCCGGGCACCTCGCCGACGGCTGATCCGGCAGGCCGTCGCCGACATCGCCGGCGGTGCGCAGGCGCTTTCCGAGATCAATTTTGTACGGCTGTGCCGGCGGCACCGGCTGCCCGCGCCGGACCTGCAACGACACCGCGTCGACGCGGCGGGCCGCAACCGCTGGTTGGACGCGTACTGGCACGAGTGGCGGGTGCAGGTGGAGATCGACGGCGCGCACCACATGGACGCCCGGCAGTGGGCGGCGGACATGCGCCGGCAGAACGACGTATGGACCAGCGGTGACCGTATCCTGCGCTTCCCCGCCTGGCTGGTCCGCGCCCGCCCCGACGAGGTCGCCGACACCGTTCGACGGGCGCTGGTCGCGGCCGGCTGGAGCCCGACCGGCGCGGCGCGACGGTCGCCGGAACAAGCCCGATGATGCCTACGGTTTGCGGGCCACGCCGCTGTAGCCGGTGCGGGCCACCTCGGCGTCGACGGTGGCGGGCGGCTCGGGGTACGGCCACATGTTGACCAGACCGGGCGACTCGAAAACGAAATCGCCGAAGAACCGGGTGACGCCGGCGTGGTCGCGCGGCACGAACGGCGTGTTCGCGCGGGCGTAGATCGCCGAGATGCGGGCCATCAGGTCGGGGTGCACGTCGGTGCTGGCGTGGGACAGCGCGAGGTAGCTGCCCGGGGCGAGCGCGTCGCGGTAGGTCGCCACGATGCGGTGCGGGACCTGCTCGTCGGGCACCAGGTGCAGCACGAACATCATGAGGACCGCGACCGGGCTGTCGAAGTCGATGGCGGCGGCGATCTCCGGATGGGAAAGCACCTCGGCGGGTCGGCACAGGTCGGCCTGCACGACCGACACCGTCGCCGCGTCGGCGAGCAGGGCACGCCCGTGGGCGCACACCACCGGGTCGTTGTCGACGTAGACGACGCGTACGCCCGGGTCGATGCGGTGGGCGATCTCGTGCACGTTGTCCCGGGTCGGCAGCCCGGAACCGAGGTCCAGGATCTGCCGGACGCCCTTCTCCTCGACGAGGTGGCGGACCGTACGGGCGATCAGGTCGCGGCCCTGCCGGGCGGCCTCGGGCATCCACGGCGCGACCTGCAACACCATCTCGGCGGCGGCCCGGTCGGCGGCGAAGTTGTCCTTGCCGCCGAGGTAGTAGTCGAACATCCGCGCCGCGTTCGGCCGGTCGGTCTGCAGGCTCAGCCTGGGCTCCGACTGCGTCATGGCCGACCACCTCTCCCCGCCGAGCCCGCAGCATACCGTCCACGATGGTCGATCACGGACCCCCGGAGTCGGCACGAGCGTGATGCCTGTGGGTCATCTGGACAACTCACAGGCATCACGATCGTCGACGGGCGCGGTCAGCCGCTCGCGCAGATGGCGCCGTTGAGGGTGAACGCGGTGGGGAGCACGTTCGGCCCGCTGTACGCGCCGACGAACCCGGCGCTGACGGTGGCGCCGGCGGCGATCTGCCGGTTGTCGTCGGTCGGGGTGACGCGCACGGCCCTGCCGACCTGCTCCCAGGTGGCGCTCCAGCCACTGCTCACCTGCTGCCACCCGGTCGGCCAGGTCCAGGTGAGCGTCCAGCCGGTGATGGGTTTCGTCCCGTTGTTGGTGATCTCGACGCCCCCGATGTAGCCGTTGCCCCAGTCGTTGCTGGCGGTGAAGCGGACCGTGCACGCGCTGGTCGCCGGGCTGCCGGTGGCGAACGTCAACGGCGGTGAGGCCCACGACACCCGGCCGGCCGTGTCACGGGCCAGCACGTTGACTGTGTACCTGCTGCCCGGCACCAGGTTGCCGACCGTGAACGACGTCGTCGCCGTCTCGCCGAACTGCTCGCTGACCGCGCCGTTCTGCCGGTACACCTCGTACTTGGCGATCGGGCTGCTGCCGGCGGTGGCCGCCGGCCAGGTGATCGTCGCGCCCCGGTCGGTGACGCCGCTGGCGGTGGGCTGGCCCGGGGCCGACGGCCGCCCGGCGGTCGCGCCGGCCGGGCGCAGCACGAGCGTCGTCAACGAGTACGGCGGCAGCGTCCGGCTGGTCGCCGAGCCGGACTGGCCGGTGGCGATGCCCGTCGCGCCGTTGGTGAGGGTGGACACCGTCGGCGCGGCTGTCGACGGTGTGAACCCGGCGTAGTCGATGGCGACGTCGTGGGCCGCGTCCGGGTCCTTGTTGATCAGCAGCACGGCCAGGTCGCCGTTGCCCCGTCGAACGGCGTGCGCGCTGACCAGTGGCTCGTCGGTGCCGGCGCGGATGAACTGGTCGCCGGTCTTCGCGAAGAGCTTCATCATCGTCAGCGCGTGGTACGGGGCGAACGGCGTGTTCAGCGGCGGCTCGCACACCGAGCCGTCTGCGGTGCAGGTGCCGCTGGACAGCATGCCGAAGTCGCCGTAGTCGGTCTGGCCCGCCACCTCGCTCACTGTGCCGATGCCGTTGTGCACGTTCCACCACTGGGCGGTGAACACGCCGTTCTCCAGCAGCCCGCTGTACGCGTCGGCGAGGAACAGCGCCCCGGGCTGGGTGTTCTGGCCGGCGCCGACGTTCAGCTCGGTGAAGCTGATGCCGATCCGGTCGGCGTTCGGGCCCGCGTACCGGCTGAGCTGCTGCCGGAGCAGGTACGTCGCGTCGGGGAGCTGGTTGGTGCGGGTCAGCGACTCGGCGGCGGTTCCACCCGGGTACCAGTGCACGTCCACGAAGTCGATCTTCGGGCCGGCGAGGGAGAGCACGGTCTGGTTCCAGGAGCCCGGGTCGCCGCCGGCGGTGATCCCGTCCGGCCAGTTGCCCGGCATGGTCAGCACCGCGCCGACCCTGATGCTCGGGTCGACCGCCTTCATCGCGTCGGCGTACTCGATCACCAGCCGCGCGTACTGGCTGGCGCTCTTGTCCGGGTGGTCGTCCGCCTCCCAGGCCGACCCGTAGAGCCCGTTGCCGTAGTTCTCGTTGCCGATCGTCCAGTACTTTGCGCCGTACCCCTTGGTCACGTTGGCGTAGCGCACCCAGTCGGCGGCCTCGGACGGCGTACCGGTGCCGTAGTTCGCGATGATCATCGGTTGGGCGCCGACCCGCCTGACCGCCGCCATGAACGTGTCGAAGTCGGTGTTCGGGGCGACGTACCCGCCGGGCGCGGTGTGGTCCTTCCAGTGGTAGATGTCGGCGTACGAGCCGCCGGGATAGCGCATCATCTGCACGCCGGCGTCGCGCAGCAGGTCCGACGTCTCGGCGGTGCCCAGGTTCTGGTCCCAGATGGCGTGGTTGACGCCCAACGCGGTGTCGGACACCCGCGCCAGCCCGGCGCGGGCGTTCACGGTCACGCCGACGGCGTCGGGGGCGGCCGCCGCCATCGCTGTCGGAGGGTGGATGCCGGAGAGTGCGCTCGCGGCGAGCAGCACGCCCGCCAGGAGCGCCGCGCGGCGGTTCGGTATCTGCATGGCTGGGTTCCTTCGGGAAACGACAGTGAGTCACCCGGCCGGCAGAAAGCGGCGCGGCGGCGGGCGGACTCGTGGACGGACAGGCCCCGGCGCCCCATCGCTCAATCCCCGTCCCCCGGGATCCGTGGTCCGGTCCCGGCTGCCCAGTGGACGGGCGTCAGCCCCGCGCGTAGCAGGTTATCGACGGCCAAGAATGTCATGGTCGAATCGGGGATCTCAAGGGGACCCGCCCGAAGCAGGCGCTCCCACGACTGAAATGACGTCATACGTTACGTCTTGACGAACGACATGTTATCGCTCACAGTCGATGCGAGACGCCCAGCGTCAACGGCTCACCGGGAGAGCCGTCGCTGGTCAGGACGCCCGCCGGCAGGCGGACGTCGCGACCGGACCGGTCAACAGCCCGCGGGTGACGCGCGGTGGACTCCGCGCGCCCGCGTGGTTCGTCGTGCCGATGACCGGTCCGGGCCTTCTCCCCGCACACCCCCACCGCCACCGCTGCACCCACTGTGGAGGAACCGCCGATGAGAACAAGGCTCGCGCTGCTGGCCGCCGGGTTGGCGACGGCTCTGGCGACGATGACGGCCGTGGTCACGCTCGCCACCCCGGCGTCGGCCGCGACGCTCACCCAGGTGAGCAACTTCGGCACCAACCCGACGAACCTGCAGATGCACCTGTACGTGCCGGACCGGGTCGCGGCCCGCCCGGCGCTGCTCCTCGCGCTGCACTACTGCACGGGCAGCGGCCCGGCCGTGCACACCGGTTTCGGCCTCAGCTCCCTGGCCGACCGCTACGGCTTCATCGTGATCTACCCGTCGGTCACCCGCAGCAGCAAATGCTGGGACGTCTCCTCCCCGCAGGCCCTGCGCCGCGACGGCGGCAGCGACCCCGTCGGCCTGAAGTCCATGCTGGACTACGTCCGCAGCCGCTACCCGGTCGACCCGACCCGGATCGCCGTGGGCGGTTTCTCCTCCGGCGCCATGATGACCAACGTCATGCTCGGCCTCTACCCGGACGTGTTCAACGCCGGCTTCAGCTCCTCCGGAGTCCCGTTCGGCTGCTTCGCCACCACCAACGGCGCCGAGTGGAACAGCGAATGCTCCGGCGGACGCATCACCAAAACCCCGCAGCAGTGGGGCGACCTCGTGCGCAACGCCTACCCCGGCTACACCGGCGCCCGCCCCCGCGTCCAGATCTGGCACGGCACCACGGACACCACGCTGAGCTACGTCAACTTCGGCGAGCAGATCAAACAGTGGACCAACGTGCTGGGCGTCTCGCAGACCCCCAGCTACACCGACTACCCCCAGACGAGCGCCACCCGCACCCGCTACGGAGGCACCGGCCCCACCGCCCCGGTCGAGGCGATCAGCTTCCAGGGCTACGGCCACTCGATCCCGTTCGACGCCGCCCAGGCCATCCGCTTCCTCGGCTTCGACACCACCAACCCCAACCCCACCACCCCGCCGCCGGGCGGCACGGCGGCGCCGCTGCGCAACGTCAACGCCGGCCGGTGCCTGGACGTCCCGTCCCGGTCGCAGACGAACGGCACCCAGGTGGCGTTGTGGGACTGCAACGGCGGCACCAACCAGCAGTGGACGTCGACGACCGGCAGGCAACTCCAGGTGTACGGCACCAAGTGCCTGGACGCCGAGGGTGCCGGGACGTCCTCCGGGACTCGGGTGATCATCTGGGACTGCAACGGCGGTGCCAACCAGCAGTGGAACCTCGGAACCGACGGCACGGTCACCGGAGTCCAGTCGGGCCTGTGCCTCACCCCGAACTCCGCCGGCACCGCCAACGGCAGCCCGGTGGTCCTCTCGACCTGCAACGGCGGGACCAGCCAGAGGTGGACCAGAAGCTGATGCGGTAGCCCGATCGATCGGTGCTACCGGCGACGATGCGGCCCGGCCCGGGAGTCTTCCGGAGCCGGGCCGCGATTCCGCTCCAGACGGCCAGCCAGTGGGGCTCGGCCCCGTCGTGGCTCTCCACGGATCGCTGGGCAGCCAGCTTGGAAGACGGGCGTTAGCCTGGAGTCAGGCCATGGTCACGGTCCGTCAACAAGCGGGAAACGGTTGGCGGCCGCGCCGAACATCCGACCACCACCGACTGGTGATGAGGGATGCGCATGATGAGGACGCCGCGGATGGTGGTGGCAATCGCGGTCACCGGCGTCCTCTCAGCCGCGACAGTGCTCACCGGGCTGATCACCAACGAGGCGTCGGCCCAGCAGCGGTGGCCCGGCTGGCTGGAGTTGGTCCGCACCCACCCGTGGCACTCACTCGGCGTACTGGCACTGCTCTTGGTCGGGCTAACCGTCGTCCTGACGGTGTTGCCGGACGGCGGAACGAAAACCCCGAGTCACCCGGACCTGGCGGACGCCGAGACCGCGCCACCGGCACCGCCGCCGTCCACAGTTGTCGAGTCCGCTGAACAGGAAGCGCCGGTGGACGACCGACGCGAGGAACAACGGATCCGACTGAGACGCCTCTCTACGGGACTGGTCAGCCGTCTCGGTCGGAGACGGACCGCATACCCCCTTGATCTGAGCCTCGCCGAGCTGCATCGGTTGGACCTGTTCGTGCCCGGCCGAATGACCCGGTATCACGAGCGAGGCCCAGAAGTGGGCGAGCATGCCGTGGCGGCACTGATGGCCCCTCTCCACCAGGGCGAGTCGGTGCTTCTGCTCGGCGAGCCCGGGTCCGGAAAGAGCCTCTCGCTCTACGGCGCGGCGCTCGAACTACAACAAGCCGGCCTGATACCCATTCCGCTGCGCGCGCTTGACGCTGTGGAGGTCCTCGACCGTTTGCAGCAGGCAGGACTCGACCCGACGGCAGCGACGGACGCGGTGGTGCTTGTCGATGGCCTGGACGAGGCGAGTGAATTGGCCGGCGACGGGCCGCTCACCGTCGCACTGCTGCAACTGCTCCAACACGCCCCGGCGCTTGTCACCTCCCGCACCAGGGAATACGAGGAATGGATCGCCTTCGAGACCACCGCGATCAGCTTCGACGAGGTGTTCGTGCTCAAGGGCTGGTCGGCGGAGACCGAGTTCGCGGACTATCTGATCCGACTGCAACGGCAGGGGCTGATCGCCGATCCCGATCTCTACCGGACCGTGGTCGACTCGGAGCGGTTGACGAGACTCGTAGAGCGTCCGCTCTACGCCCGGATGCTCACCTTCATCGGCCATGACGCCGCAACGCGGATCAGCAGTGCAAGTAATCTCTATGGCGAGTATCTCAACCGGCTGAGCCGTACAACCGACTTCGCGGTGCGCAGCACCCACCCCGCGTGGGCCGGCCAGTCGCTGTCGGTCTGGCAGACGGCGGCCTGGCTCGTGCACGCACGCGAACTGCCGGCGGACGCCATACCGATGGCCGACCTGCACGCCGCTCTCGCAACCAGCCGCGGACGCGGGGCCGAAATCAGAGCACTCGACCAGGTGATCGACCGGCGCACTCTCCACGGCACCGAAGTCGGCGAGTTCCTGCACTACTCGTTCTACGAATACCTGCTGGCCCGACACATTCGCGACCGGCTGCTCGCCGTGCTCTCCCCCGAGCAGGCTGTGACGTTGCTGCGTCGCGACCTGACGAGAGAGGTCCGCCACCACTTGATCGGTCAGCTGCAGGAGCTGGCCGACCACCGGCTCGGCGAACGGCTTTCCCAGCTGTACCGGCATCTGCGTGATGAACCAGGTCTCGACACGGGTGACCGGCTGACGGTCTGCAACCTGCTGGTCTACTTGATCTCGCGGACCAGTCCGGCGGCTCCTGAGCAGCTGACCGCACTGCTGCAGCGAGAGCGAGACGAGTTCCTGTTGAGCTCGATTCTGTGGGCGTTGTGCCACCACGAGTCGGACTCGGCGCTGTCACGGTTCTTCTACCTGCTGCAGTACGACTCGGCGTTCCGGGCCTGCAGCCGCGGCTACGTCCTCTACTACTACGGCGACGTGAGGGCAGGCCGCCCACCCTTCCTGGATCTGCCGCCCTACCCGCCGCACGAACGCACGACGACCCGAGTGTTGGCGATGTTCGAGAGCACCACCTTCCAGGCAATCCCCCCGCAACGCCGCTACGTCGACCTGTACACCTTCATGGACATCTATCTGGTGCGGCATGAGAGTATCGGTGGCCGTTCCCTGTCGACGCTCCGCGCGGCCACCACTGCGTTGTCCGGCCAAGGGCTGACGTCGGCGATGGAAGAGAAGCTGTCCGAGATGTTGCAGGCGATCTCCCGTCGGCCCATTGCGGACGGAAGCTCGACGTCGTTTGCGGGATGAGCAGATGACACTACGCGACCACGGGAAGGGCGAACTCGTGAAACTCTTTGTCTGGGATCTGCACGGCGTACTGGAGCAGGGCAACGATCGAGCCGTGATCGACATCTCCAACGAGGTGCTCGCCACCTTCGGATACGAGCAAAGATTCGGGTACGAGGACGGCCGCCGCCTGTACGGCCACAAGTGGTACGAATACTTTGACTTCCTCCTGCCCAACGAGACGCACCACCGGCACCTGGAGCTGCAGGACGCGTGCTTCACCCTCTCCGAGGAGCGGCCTGACCTGCAGTATCACTGGATGAAACCGACTCCACATGTCACCGACGTACTGGACGCCATAGCCATCCAGCACCAGCAGATCGTCATCTCCAACACCCGCCCCGGCACCCTCGACATGTTCCTCAAACTGCTGGAACTCGCGGACTATTTCCTGCCGGGGCGGGCGTTCGCTGTGGACCAGCATGTCCTGGACGTGAAGACCACCAAGAGGGATGTTCTCGCCGGGTACCTCGTCGGCCAACAGGCCTTCGAGGAGATCGTGATCATCGGAGACTCGGCGAGCGACATGCGATTGGCAGAGGTGGCCGGGGGGACGACCTACCTCTTCGCCCATCCCGACTTTGCATTTCGCAACTGCAGCGCGGACTTCCGAATCAGGGACCTTCGCGAGGTTCTCCATCGCATATAGACCACCTCCAATCGCACTGCCTAAACTGTGAGCAATCAATGCCTCACGGAGTGCGAGGTCGCCAATGGCATCACCTCGAGTTGTCCGGTCGTCTTCATCCCACACGCCACCACCGTTCTGCGACGCGTTGATCGTCGTACCGCCACCGTCTCCATCGGACACCAACCCTCCGCTGGGCCCGGCGATCCTCGCGACCGTCGCCGCACGTCACGGCCTTAACGTGGAGGTCCTGGATCTCAACATTCTCTTACTCAACCGGTTCGGCAATCAGGCTGGCACCCTCCGCAGCACACTGGGCGACCACGGCAAGGACCGGTCGAGCGTGGCGGCCGCCGCGCGATGGCTCTTCGCCCACACGGGTCTGCGTGGTACGCCTCCGCTGCATCTGCCCGACACCGCCGATCCAGTGGCGGGGATGCACTACCCAACCGATGCGATCACGGCCGCCGTGACGGCCGCCGCCGCCGAGCCGGAGCCATGGCGGACGTGGCTCGAACAGCAGCTCCAAGCTTCGTGCGACACCCCACCCGCGGTGGTGGGCGTGTCCCTGATGGGGCCGTCCCAGGTCTTCGTCGGTCTGCTCGTACTGCGGGTGGTCAAGGAGATCTGGCCCGGCACGACGACCATGCTCGGTGGCAGTCACGTAACCCTGTTGGGAGATCGGATTCACCGTGACAACGGCATCCGGGACCTGGTCGACCTTGTGCTGGCCGGTCACTGTGAAGACGAGTTTGTGGCGACTCTGGTCCGACTCAGCCCTCGCGGCATCCGGCGACCGCTGCTACCAGCGCAAACTCCAGCAGACGCTCCGTTCGAGTATCTACCCACGTTCCACGCCCGCCAGCTCGCTCTCTACGACCGCCGTTCGCTGACGCTGCCGGTCCAGTTCTCCCGAGGGTGTTCCTACGGGCGATGCACCTTCTGCACCTACCCGGTCGTCGAACGGCAGGTCACCGCCCTCGCCCCAGATGCCGCGACCCGGACGATCAGCGCGCTCGTCCGGGCCCACGACGTCCGCCGCTTCTCCTTGAAGGACTCTCTGTTCACAGCGCCGATGCTGCGCACCCTGGCCGAGGCGTTGCGCCACGAGCCGGTGACTGGACTGCGATGGAGCGCAACGACGAAGGCCAGTCGGGCACTGCTTCCGCTGGCCTCATTCCTGGCCGACTCCGGACTCGCCACGCTGGAGATCGGCGTGGAGACGATCAGCCCGGCTGGTCAGCGGCTGTTCGACAAGCGAGCCGATCCCGCGATGCTTGAGGAACTGATCCTGGCGCTGGCGGAGGCGGGTATCACCGTCGTGACGAACTTGATCTTTGGCTTTCCAGGAGAGCAGGAGCAGGAGGCGCAGGCACAACTGGCGTGGTTGCTCCGCCTACAGGCGGCGGCGCCCGCTGACCGGGTCGACTGCTCGTTGAACATGCTGGAGATGGTCCGCGGCGCGCCGATGGTCTCTCACCCCCCGCCAGGAGTCGAACTGCGCGGGGTTGCTCCCTGGGCGTTCAGCTATGACTGGAATGCGCCTACGTGGCGCCGTGACTTCGTTGCCACTCTGGAGCGGGTGGAACGCGCACGCGGCACGACGTCACCGATGGTCGGCACGGCAACGCACGCTCGCGAGCAGGTTGCAAGCTCAGCTGCGGCACATCGGATGCTCGCGTAGTCGGAGCAGCACGTCGAGGAGCACGACCTCGGCTGAAGGTGACCGCCCCGACCCGACCGCCATGAGCGAAGCCCGAATACTCTCGCGGCATCCGGGGACGACTCGGAGCGGCCAGGCGGTGGTGCACGGAGTATCGACGGTTCGTCCGTCGTACCCTCTTCGGGTTGGTGGTGGGCGCGGTGCTGCTGACCGGCGGCACGGTCGCCAGCGTGACGTGGGTCCGCGGCGCCGCGGACGGCCACCTCTACGACGAGGCCCAGGTGCCGGCGGCGCCGGTCGCCCTGGTCCTCGGCACCAAGGTGGACGCCGACGGTACGCCGTCACCCTTTCTCGCGGCCCGTCTGGAGATCGCGCGGCGGCTCATCGACCGGGGCAAGGTGACCGCGATCCTGGTGTCCGGCGACAACATGAACGCCGACTACAACGAGCCGGAAGCGATGCTGCGCTGGTTGGTCGACCGGGGTGTGCCGGCACGCAAGGTCGTGCTGGACTACGCCGGCTTCGACACGTACGACTCCTGCGCGCGGGCCCGGCAGATCTTCGGCGTGCAACGGGCGACGGTCGTGACCCAGTCGTTCCATCTGCCCCGGGCCGTGGCGTTGTGTCGGCGCCTCGGCATCGACGCTCAGGGGGTGGGCGACGACAGCGCGAAGCGGTATTCCCGGACGTGGCGGTTCGGTTCCCTGCGCGAGAACGGCGCCTGCCTGAAGGCCGCGGTGGACGTGTTGTCCGGCCGGGAGCCCGCTCACCTCGGTCGCCGCGAGACCGGTGTCGACGACGCCCTGCGCGACGCCTGAGCGCAGGAGGCGTACCGAAAAAGTACCGCGACGGTCGCGCGGGCCCGGCAAGGTCAGCGGGGCGGGCTGGCGCTGTCGCGGACGACGAGTTCGGTGGCGAGTTCGATGCGCGGGCTCTCGGTCTTCTCGCCTCCGGCAAGGCGCAGCACGGTTCGGGCGGCCAGCATGCCCATCTCGGCCAGTGGCTGGCGGACCGTGGTCAGCGGTGGGGAGCACCAGCGGACCTCCGGCAGGTCGTCGAAGCCGACCACGCTGATGTCGTCGGGCACCCGCAGGCCGCTTTTGCGGACGGCCTCGTAGACGCCGAGCGCCATCTGGTCACTGGAGGCGAAGATGGCGGTGGGTGGGTCGGGCAGGGCCAGTAGTTGCGTACCCGAGGTGAAGCCGGCCTCGTGGTAGAAGTTGCCGGGCCGGATGAGGGTGTCGTCGACGGCGATGCCGGCGGCGCCGAGCGCCGCGCGGTACCCGTCCATCCGGGCCCGGCTGCACATCAGGTGTGGTGGTCCGGCGATGAAGCCGATGCGGCGGTGGCCGAGGCCGAGCAGGTACTGGTTGGCGCTCAGGCTGCCCGCCCAGTTGGTGGCGCCGATGGTGGGCGACTCCTGCGGGTCGACACCGGCGGGGTCGATGATGACCACTGGCAGGTGCAGCCGGCGCAGCTCCGCCTGCAACGGTGGGTTCACCATCGAGGTCACGAAGATGACGCCCTCGGTGGATCGGGTGCGCATGTTGTCCAGCCACTGCTTGGCCGAGGAGATGCGCCAGTGGATGGCGGAGACGACGGTGCCGACGCCACTGGCACGGGCGACGTCCTCCACCCCACGGATGATCTCCACGGCCCACGGGCTGTCCAGGTCGTTGAAGACCAGGTCGATCAGTGCGGCCTCGGTCCGCCGGGCCTGGGTGCGACGGCGGTAACCGTGGTGGTTGAGCAGCCGCTCGACGCGCTCCCGGGTCTCGGGAGCGACGTCGGAGCGACCGTTGATGACCCGGGAGACCGTGGGCACGGACACACCGGCCAGTCGCGCGATCATCGCGATGGTGACGTTTCGGCCGTTGTCGGAGCCCACGGTCCGCTCCTTTGTTCGGCGGGACGCTTCAGCTGGGTTGGCGATCCGGTGTCGTCACCCCTTGACGCTGCCGGTCAGGCCGCCGATGAGTTGGCGTTCGGCCACGGCGTAGAAGCCCAGGGCCGGAATCATGGACAGGACGACGTAGGCGAGCACCCGGGCGGTGTCGTCGGCGTACTGGCCCTGGAACGCCTGGACCCCGACGGGGAGCGTCCACCAACTCTGGTCGCTGAAGACGACCAGCGGGAGCATGAAGTTGTTCCAGCTCGTCACGACCGCCAGCACCGAGACGGTGGCCAGGGCGGGACGGGCCATCGGCAGCAGGACCCGCCAGAAGAACCCGAAGGAACCGCAGCCGTCGAGGACGGCGGCCTCCTCCACCTCGGCGGGGATGGTCCGGAAGAACTGGCGCAGGATGATGATGGTGATCGGCAGCCCGAACGCGGCCTGGGGCAGGATGACACCGAGGGGGTTGTCCAGCAGGCCCAGGCCGCGGAGCAGGACGAACAGCGGCAGGATCGCCACCGCGAACGGGAACATCAGGCCGATCGCGAACAGGGTGACCAGGAACTCGCGGCCCCGGAAGGCGTAGCGGGCGAAGACGAACGCCGCCATCGCCGCCGCGCCGACCACGATGACGGTGCTGGTGACGGCGATGAGCAGGCTGTTGCCGAGCTGTCGCCAGAACACGCCGGAGGCGAAGAGGTCGGTGTAGTTCTGCGGCACCCACGGGTCGGGCAGGCCCAGTGGGTTGGTCGACAGTTGACCGTTGTCCTTGAAGCCGCCGATCACACCGAACCAGACCGGCACGACGATGAGCGCGCCGACGCCGATGCAGATGAGGTGCAGGACGAGGCTGCGGGTCCGCTGGGCGCGACTGGTCGTGGCGGTCATCGCTGGCCTCCCTGGTTGGTGATGGCGCCCGCGGTGTCCCGACGCAGGACGATGCGCTGGTAGAACAGGGCGAAGACGAGGCTCAGCAGGAACATGACGATGCTGATCGCGCTGGCGTAGCCGACCTCGAAGCGGCGGAAGCCGTACTGGTACATCGTGACGGCCATGGTCTCCGAGGTGTGGATCGGGCCACCGCCGGTCAGCACCCAGACCATGTCGAACAGTTGGATGGTGCCGATGACCGACAGGAAGATGCTGATGCGGATCGTCGGGCCGAGCAGGGGCAGGGTGACGTGCCGGAACGCCTGCCAGGCGGTGGCGCCGTCGGTGACCGCGGCCTCGGACAGCTCCTTCGGGATGCCCTGACGGGCGGCCAGGAAGAGCATCATGTAGAGGCCGAAGTACTTCCAGGACACCACCAGGAAGACGGCGAACAGCACGGTGTCGGGGTCGGCGAAGACGGCGCCCGCGTCGGCGCCCAACCAGCGCGAGACCGACTCCCCCAGGCCCCGGTTTGGCGAGAACACCAGGGTGAACAGGACGGCCGTGGTGACCTCGGAGAGCACGTACGGGGCGAAGAAGATCAGCCGGTACGCGGCCCGGCCGCGCAACGGCTGGTTGAGGAGCATGGCCAGGGCCAGCGCCGCGGGCAGTTGCACGGCGAGGGAGAGCAGCACGAGCACGAGGCCACGCCACAGGTCGCCCCGGAAGGTCGGATCGCCGAAGGCTCGGGTGTAGTTGTCCAGCCCGACGAAGTTCTCCGGCAGCCCGAAGCCGTTCCACTTGTAGAGGCTGGCGTAGCCGGCCACCAGGATGGGCGCGATCACCAGCAGCAGGAACAGCGCCAGGGCGGGCGCCAGGAAGACGGCGAGGACGCCACCCCGCCCCGGCCGGGGCTGGCGGCCACGCTGTCGCGTGGTGCCCGGCCCCGGTGCCGGCGGATCGGTCGCCGTGTCGCCGCGCCTCGTGTCCGACACGGTCGATGGCCTGGTCATGCCTGCTCCACTCGGGTTCTATCGCCGGCTACGGATGGATACGGGGTCACGGTCAGACGGTCTTCGCCACCTGCGTGATGTCCTTGAGGATCGCCGCGGGCTGCTTCTTGCCGGCGATGATCTCGGCGACGCTGTCGTTGATCTGCTGCCCGAGCGCGGGCGCGTACGCCTGGTCGAGGTAGAGCTGGAAACCGGTGTTCTTGGCCAGGGTCTCCGCGACGACCTTGTTGTTGGCGTCGGTGATGGCGTCGGTGGCGTCCTTCACCGTGGGCAGCACCGCGCCGGTCTTCGCGGAACGACGCTGGTTGTCGACGCTCAGCAGGAACTTCAGGAAGTCGATGGTGGCGGCCGGCGCGTCCTTGCCGACGGCGAAGCCGTTGCCACCGCCGAAGACCTCGGTGGCGGTGCCCTTGCCGCCGTCCACGGCGGGGAACGGGAAGAAGCCCAGCTTGTCGCCGAGGCCCTTCTTGCTTGTGGAGCTGGACGCCTGCACCGCCGGCGCCCACTGCCCCATCAGCTCCATGGCCGCACCGCCGTTGCCCATCGTGGCGGCCTGCCCGTCCGGGGAGCCGTACTCGGCTCCCAGGAAACCCTTCTGGAAGGGCTGCAGGTCGACGAGTTCCTTGAGCCGCTCACCCGCGGCGACCAGGTCGGGGGTGTCGAAGTTCTTGTCATCGACGGCCTTCTGCAGCGCGCCGACGCCGCCGATGCGCATGGCCAGGTAGGACCAGTAGAAGTGGGCCGGCCACTTGTCCTTGCCGGCGATGGCGACCGGGGTGATGCCGGCGGTCTTGAGCTTGCGGACCGCGTCGAGAACACCCGTCCAGGTGGTGGGCGGCTCGGTGATGCCGGCGCGGGCGAAGAGGTCCTTGTTGTACCAGAACCCGACCATGCCGATGTCGAACGGGATGCCGTAGATCTTGCCGTCGATCGTGTACGGCTGCATGGCGGCGGGCAGGATGCCGCTGACCAGATCCTTCACGTCGTCGGTGAGGTCCTTGACCAGGCCCGCGTCGACCTGCTGCTTGAGCACGCCGCCGCCCCAGGACTGGAAGAGGTCCGGCGGGTCGCCGGCCTGGGTGGCGGTGGTCAGCTTGGCCTTGAACGCCTCGTTCTCCAGCGGCTGGATGGTGAACGTGACGTTGCTGTGCGCGGTCTTGTACTCGTTGGCCATCGCGGCCCACACCGGCAGCATCGGCTCGGTGTTCTGGATGTGCCACCAGTTGATGGTCTGCGGGGCGTTCGGGTCGCTGGACTTCTCGTCGCCACTACAGGCGCTCAGCAGGTAGGCGCCGGCGCCGGCGCCGGCCAGGCCGAGCAGCGATCGGCGGGAAAGGTGCGCTGTCATGATCCATCCCTTCGGGGGACTCACGGGGTGCTCGGACGCCGGCCGAGCCGGCAAGGGTTCGAACCTGGATCTCCGGAACTTTCATTGCTTCGTCGGTATTACCGATCGATGGCCGGGACGCTACGAGCAGTTCCCCCAGCGGTCAAGACCCCTGTCCTATCGCGATAAGACCGGCTACCGTACGAGGGGCTTCCAGTGATCTGGTCCCCGCAAGTTTCCGGAAGTTTCATAGCCGCACAGAGGAGCCCCCGTGTCGACCGACACCGCTGACGTGGCGACCGCTGCCTGGTCGATCCGCAACCCCGTCCTCGCCGGGTTCCACCCGGATCCGTCGATCCTGCGCGTCGGCGACGACTTCTACCTGGCCACCTCGACGTTCGAGTGGTATCCGGGGGTTCGCGTGCACCACTCCCGCGACCTCGTCAACTGGCGCCCGTTGGGCGGGATCATCACCGACCGCCGCCTGCTCGACCTTCGTGGCTGCGGCGACTCCAACGGTGTGTGGGCGCCCGACCTGACGTACCAGGATGGGGAGTTCCACCTCGTCTACAGCGACGTCGCCAGCTTCGCCAGCGGCTACTGGGATCCGCAGAACTTCCTGATCACCGCGCCCGACATCGCCGGCCCCTGGTCGGATCCGGTGAAACTGCACGGGCGCGGCTTCGACGCCTCCCTGTTCCACGACGACGACGGCACCAGCTGGCTGCTGAGCATGAGCGCCGACTGGCGACCCGGCCGCGACCGCTTCGGTGGCATCGAGATCCAGCAGTACGACCGAGCGGCGCGTCGTCTCGTCGACCGGCCCCGCATGCTCTTCACCGGCACACCGGTCGGGGTCACCGAGGGCCCGCACCTGTACCGCCACGACGGCTGGTACTGGTTGATCACCGCCGAGGGCGGCACGAGCTGGGAGCACCAGGTCACCGTGGCACGCTCGCGGGAGTTGTTCGGTCCGTACGAAGTGGACCCGGAGGGGCCGTTGCTCACCTCCGTCGGTCGGCCGGACCTGCGGTTGCAGAAGGCCGGTCACGGCAGCCTGGTCCAGACCCCGGACGGCGGGTGGTATCTGGCCCACCTGGTCGGCCGTCCCTACTCCCCGCTGGGCAACTGTGTGCTGGGCCGGGAGACGGCGATCCAGCGAGTCGAGTGGCCGTCGGGCGGTTGGCCCCGGATTTCCGGAGGGGTGCCCGCCGAGGAGGTCGCCGCTCCCGACCTGTCCCCGCATCCGTGGCCCCAGGAGCCCGCCACCGACGACTTCGACGCCGCCGAGCTGGGTTCCTGCTGGTCGACGCTGCGCCGGCCGGCCACCGCGGACTGGGTCGACCTGACGTCCCGCCCCTCGCACCTGCGGGTCCACGGTGGGCAGTCGCCGGTGGGTCGACAGGCGCCGAGCCTGGTCGCGCGACGGGTCGGGGCGACGCACTGCTCGCTGGAGACCGTGGTCGAGTTCGACCCGGTCGACCACCGTCAGCTCGCCGGGATCACCGCGTACTACAACACCCTCAACTGGCATCACCTCTACCTGACCCGGGCCGACGACGGGCGTACGGTGCTGGAGCTGCTCAGCTCGGACAACGGGCGGCGCACCCCGTACCCCGAGCTGACCGTCGATGCCAGCGGTGTCGACCGGGTCGGTCTGCGGGCGGTGTTCGACGGGCCCGTGGTGCGCTTCGACTACGACCTCGGCGCGGGCTGGCAGCGGCTGCCGATCGACCTGGACGCGACCATCCTGTCCGACGAGCACGCCGCCCTGATCATCGACGGGGAGCCGGCGGCGTGGGGCTTCACCGGGGCGTTCGTCGGCCTGTGGGTGCAGGATCTCGGCGGCGACGGGGTGTACGCCGACTTCGACCGGGCCACCTACCGGGAGCACTGACCACGCGGACGCGGCGCGGCGGGCGCCGTCCGGTCACCTCGACGCGCTCGTCAGCTCGTCCAGGCGCCGGAGCGCCCGCCGCGCGGCGTCCGGACCGGCGGGCAGCAGCGGCAGCCGTACGGCGGCCGTCGGGATGCGACCCCGCGCGTGGAGCACCGACTTGATCACTGTCGGGTTTGGTTCGGCGAACAGCGCCGCGGACAGGCCCGCGAGCCGATGGCCGAGCGCCCGCCCCCGCACGAGGTCCCCGGCCTGCCAGTGCGCGACCAGCTGGACGAAGTCCGCGGCGGCGACCTGGGCCGAGGCCGCGATCGCGCCGTGCGCGCCGAGGGCGAGCAGCGGCGAGATGAGCGGGTCCTCCCCACCGAGTACGGCGAAGCCGGGCCGGATGTCGGCGAGGAAGTCGACGGTGTCCCCGTCGATCCCCCCGGTGGCGTACTTGATGCCGATGACGCCGGGCAGGCCGGCGAGCTGCCGAAGGTCGTCCGGGCCGAACTGCTGCCCCGTGCGGTACGGGACGTGGTAGACGACCAGCGGCACCGGGCTGGTCTGGGCGAGGTGGGCGAAGTGGGCGAGCACTCCCGCGCCGCCCGGCCGCAGGAACGGGGGCACCAGGCAGAGCGCCGCTGTCACCTCGGGCCGGTCGGCCAGGGCGCGCAACGCCTCGACGCTGTTGGCGCCGACGAGCAGGTGCGCGCGGCGCGCACGGCAGACCGCGGACAGGACGTCGAGCACCGTGCCGCGCTCGTCGTCGCTGAGGGCGGCCGGCTCCCCCGTCGTGCCGAGCGCGACCACACCGGCCGCGCCGGCGTCCAGGGCATCGTTCGCGAGGGCCGTCAGCGCGTCGACGGCGATGTCCCCCGCGAGGTCGAACGGCGTGATGAGCGGAACGTACAGGCCGGTCAGGGTCATGCCTCCACTCTCGGCTGACCGACCGGGAAGGTCCAGTTCCGATTGCTCCACCTATCCGTAAGCTGAGCTGATGCTTGACGTCCGTCGCCTGGTCCTGCTGCGGGACCTGGCCCGCCTCGGCACCATCGCCGCGGTCGCCCAGGCGCACGCCTACACGCCGTCCGCCGTCTCGCAGCAACTGGCCGCCCTGCAACGGGAGGCGGGCACCCGGTTGCTGGAGCGCACCGGACGCCGGGTCAGCCTCACGTCGACCGCCACCGCGCTCGTGCAGCACACCGAGGTCGTTCTCGCCGCGCTGGAAGCCGCCGACGCCACCCTGGCGGCCGCCCGAACCGGTCTGCGCGCGAGCGTCCGCATCGGGGCCTTCCCCAGCGCCGTACGCACCCTGCTGCCGGCAGCCCTGGCCACCCTGGCCCGCGACCATCCCGCGCTCGACCTCATGATCAGCGAGCTGGACCCGGTCGACATGCCGGCCGCCCTGCGGAGCCGACGGCTCGACGTCGCTCTGCTGCACGACTACGACATCGCGCCGACCCCACCCGACCCGACGGTGGACTCGATCGCCCTGCTGGAGGAGACCGTCTTCCTCGCCGTGCCCGGCAACACCGCCGACAACACCGCCGCCGAGCCGATCAGCGCAGCACGCGACGCGCAGTGGATCCTCGGCAGTCCCGGCACGCTCTGCCACTCGGTCGCCCTGCACGCCTGCCAGCTGGCCGGCTTCACTCCGGCGGTGCGGCATCACGCCGATGATTTCACCGCCATGCTCGCTCTCGTCGCCGCCGGTCAGGGCGTCGCTCTCATTCCACAGCTCGCCATCGCCCAGCCCTCCCCGCAGGTCCGGCTCCTGCCGCTGGCCATGCGCCGCCGCACGCGCGTCGCCTACCGCAGGGGCGCGGGTGGCCACCCCGCGGTGGTCGCGTGCGTCTCCGCGCTGCGCAGCGCCACCACCGCCTTCCTCGATTGATCCTGATCGTCGCCGATGTGGCAGTTGATCGACGTACCACTATCTGTTAATACTGTTTCCTGAAGCTCGTGGTGCCCGCCGGGGCCGATCGCCGCGCCGGGCACCGACCGGCCGGCGGCACGCCGCCTCTTCCCCGAGGAACACCATGGTGCGCAAGAGAACAGCCGCCTACGTCGTGGGCACCCTGCTGATCGGCGTCGCGGCGGTCAGCTACGGCCTCCCGTCGGCCAGCGCCGCGACCGCCGGCCCGATCACCGGCCTCGGTGGCAAGTGCGTCGACGTCGCCGGCGCCAATCCGGCCAACGGCACGGCGGCGCAGCTCTACGACTGCAACGGCAGCGCGGCCCAGACGTGGACGGTCGGCAACACCGACAGCTCGATCCGCGCGCTCGGCAAGTGCCTCGACGTCACCGCCGCGTCGACCGCCAACGGCGCCAAGATCCAGCTGTACGACTGCAACAACACCGGCGCCCAGAAATGGACCGCCGCCAGCGGTGGCGCCCTGGTCAACACCGCCTCGGGCAAGTGCCTCGACGTGACCGACCGGAGCACCGCCAACGGCGCCCGGTTGCAGATCTGGACCTGCGGCGGCACCACCAACCAGCAGTGGACCCTTCCCGGCGGCGGCAACCCCACCCCCACGCCGACCGCCACCGTCCCGGCCGGCACCAACCTGGACGACCCGGCGAAGAAGGACGTCGCCATGCAGCTCGTGTCGGCGGCGGAGAACTCCTCGCTCGACTGGCGGGCGCAGTTCTCCTACATCGAGGACATCGGCGACGGTCGCGGCTACACCGCTGGCATCATCGGCTTCTGCTCCGGCACCGGCGACATGCTCGAACTGGTCCAGGCGTACACGAACACCAAGCCCGGCAACGTGCTGGCCGGATACCTGCCGGCGCTGCGCGCCGTCAACGGCACCGCGTCGCACGCCGGCCTCGACCCCAACTTCCCCCGCGACTGGCGCACCGCGGCCAACGACTCGGTGTTCCGGGCCGCGCAGGAGGCCGAGCGGGACCGGGTCTACTTCAACCCGTCGGTCCGTGACGGCAAGAACGACGGGGTACGGGCACTCGGCCAGTTCGCCTACTACGACGCGGCGGTCATGCACGGGTACGAGGGAATGCGCCAGATCCGCAGCCGCGCCCTCGCCCGCGCCAAGCCGCCGGCCCAGGGTGGCGACGAGCGGACCTGGCTCAACGCGTTCCTCGACGAGCGGGTCATCGAGATGCGCAAGGAAGAAGCCCACTCGGACACGTCCCGCGTCGACACGGCCCAGCGGGTGTTCCTCAACAACGGCAACGTCAACCTGAACACGCCGCTGACGTTCGCCGTCTACGGCGAGCAGTTCCGCATCGGCTAGAACCCTCTCCGGCACGCACCGACGCTCAGGGCGCCGCCTCGCGGCGCCCTGAGCCGTCCCCGGGAGCGACCTTGCCTTGACGCTGACGACAAGGTTTAGCCTGGTCACGACGGGCTGGTCGAGGAGGTCTGATGCTGATCGGCGAGCTGGCTGAACGGGCCGGCACGAGCACCCGGACGCTGCGCTACTACGAGGCCCACGGGTTGGTACGCCCGCAGCGCTCGGCCAACGGCTACCGCGTCTACGACGAGGCGGAGCTGCGGGTCGTCCGGGAGATCCGGGCGCTGCTCGACGTCGGCTTCGGCCTCGACGACGTCCGACCGTTCGTCGCCTGCCTGCGCGCGGGCAACGCGTCCGGCGATGTCTGCCCGGATTCCGTGCTGGTGCTGCGGCGCAAGCTCGCCGAGGTCGACGACTACCTCGACCGGCTCACCGCGGTCCGTCAGCAGTTGCGCACCCAGCTCACCCACGCCATCGCGCACCGGGAGGAAACATGCCCCAGGAAACGACCGTCCGCCCCCTGATCACCGTCACCGACGCCACGTTCGCCGAGCTGGTGTTGGCCAGCGACCGGCCCGTCGTGGTCGACTTCTGGGCCGAGTGGTGCCCGCCCTGCAAGATGATCGAGAAGAGCCTCGTCGAGCTGGCCCAGGAGTTCGGCGACCGCATGACCATCGCCAAGCTCAACTCCGACGACAACCCGCAGGCCACGCGGCGCTACGGAGTCATGTCCCTGCCGACGCTGCTGGTGTTCCGTCAAGGCGAGGTCGTCGGCTCGGTCGTCGGGTCCCGGCCGAAACTCCACCTGCGGCAGAGCCTGACCCTGCACGCGGGCCTCTGACCGGCGGGCAGGGTCAGCGGCTCAGCTCTCGACCCAGCCGTGTAATCTGGCGTGGTCGACCAGAGACTGCCGGATCGCGGAGAGCTGGGCCGCGGTCAGCGTCGGCACCCGCTCGATCAGCAACTCCGTCACCTCGTACGTGAACTCGCGCGGCGACAGGACGTCGCACATCCCGTCGTCCTCGCCGGCCAGCGCGGTCCGACTCGACGTGATGGTCGGCGCCCGTTCCGGCCGGGAGACAGCGACCGGCTCGATGATCCGCAGGGACGCCACCTTCAGACCACGCTCACCGGCCTCCACCTCGTACTCGACACGCATGCCGGGATGCACGAGATGCCGCTGCTCGCCGAAATCGTTCGCGTGGACGAAGATGTCCTCCCCGCCCTTCGACGGCGCGATGAAGCCGTAACCACGGGCCTCGTCGAACCGGATGACCTTACCTACCGCACCCACCGCCACCACCCACCCCGCCACTCGACCAGGACCTCGACCTGGCCCGCACACCGTCTGGCAACGGTACCGGAACACCCGTGGTGACCCGTGGTGAGCGATCTCGTCCGAAGAGCTGATCCGCCGGCAGGCGTGGTGCCGGCCCGGCGCGTGGCGACGCCCCGACCGCTGTGCCGGATCCGGTCGGGGCGTCGCTGGTCGCCGGTCTTTCGTCAGTCGTCGTCGCCGGAGCTGTCGTCATCGTCGACCGGCTCCTGCTCGGCCTTGACCACCGCGCCGTTGTCCCGGTCGACGTCCACCTCGTGCTCGATGTCGCCGGCGATGATCTCGACGCTCCACACCGGCCGGCCGTGCTCCTGCTCGGCCTCGACCTCGACGATCTGGCCGCCACCGGCCCTGGCGAGCGCGATCTCACCGGCGCGCTGCTCGTCGACCGCGCTGCCCGCCGGCGCGGTGCCGGCGGACGGCGTGCCGCTCGACGGCGTACCCGACGGGGTCCCCGCCGACGGCGTGCCGCTGGCCCCCGGCGCGACGGTGGTGGCGCTGTCGTCCGGCGCGTCCGTGCCCGTCGGGGCGATGGTCGCCGCGGCGAGCGCCGTGTCGCCGCGCCGCGTGTCGTTCGCGGCGGCGACGCCCAGCGCGACCCCGGCCACCGCCAGCACCGCCGAGCCGCCGACCGTCGCCAGAAGCAGATTGGTGCGCTTCATCGTGGTGTCCACCTCTCCTCGGTTGTCGACTCCGAGGATCGGTCGGATCGGGATAGCGGCGCGCTGTCCGGACGCTAAGGCCGGGTTAAGTCCGTCAGCCGCGCCGGTTGAGTTCCGCTTCGAGCCGCTGGACGAGCGTCTTGCGGTCCTTGCCGGCGTGCTCGTTGCGCAGGGCCGTTCTGAGCTGCCGCGTGTCGAGGCCACGGACCAGCTTGCTGGCCTCGGCGACTGACATCTCCGAGATCCGACCGGCGGTGGTGGCGTCTCGACGCGCCTTCTTGGCCGGCCCGGTGTTGGCGACGTACTGCCTGCCGGTTCGGGAGGCTTCCCGCTTCTTGGTGTCGGTCGCGCGCTTCTGGCTCTCCGACATCTCGTCCCAGGCCTTCTTGGGCAGGTAGCGGCTCGTCGTGCCGTCCTTGCGCGCACGGGTGTCGCCCTCTTTGGTCTGCCACTTCTCGTTGCCCCAGCGCTGGAGCGCTTTCTGCCGCTCGTCCTTTTCGCCCAGGAAACCGCCGCCGCGCTTCTTGTACTCCTGGGTGACCAGCTGTGACTTGCGTGCCGACCACTGACCCGGCCGACCGCCCTTGTCGGACGCCTTGATCTCTTCCTTGATCTGCTCTCTGAGCTCGGGTTTCGTATACCGCGCCATGGGTGGCAGCTACCCGGCACCGCAGCGGCTATGCCTCTCGCCGCGACGTCGACGGACCGAGCCGGAGCAGCACCTGCGCCCCGCCCTGCGGACCGGACCGCAGCTCCAGCCGACCGCCGCCGGCCTGCGCGGCGCGGCGGGCGATGTCCAGGCCGAGTCCGGTCGACCCGGCGGCGCTGGCACCCCGTCGGACCGCCCCCGCCGGCATGCCCGGTCCCTCGTCGGCGACGGTGAGCAGCACCTCCCCGTCGTCGCGCGCGAGCCGGACGGTGAACGGTGTGCCGTCGGGGGTGTGCGCGAAGACGTTGCCGAGCAGGGCGTCCACGGCGGCCGTCAGGTCGTCGGCGGGCACCCCGACGGTGAGCGGGCCGGGGGCCAGGTCGAGGTGCACGGCCCGACCGGTGTCCTCGGCCAGCACCGACCAGAACGCCACCCGGTCCGCGACGATCGCGGCGGCGTCCGACACGGCCGTCCCGGGCGTCGGCGCGCGACGCCAGCGGGCCTGCTGGATCAGACCGGTGACCGCCCGTTCGAGCCCGTCGGCGGCGGCGGCGATCCGGGCCGCGTCGTCCGGGTCGCGCAGCGACTCCGCCTCCAGCCGCAGCGCCGTCAATGGCGTCCGCAGTCGGTGCGACAGGTCGGCGACCTGCTCGCGCTCCTGCAGCAGGAGAACCTGGATCCGGCCGGCCAGGTGGTTGAGAGCACCGGCCACCTCGCGCAGCTCCGCCGGGCCGGCGGGCGTGACCCGGGCGTCCAGTTCGGCGTTCGCCAGCCGGTGCGACACGGCGGAGAGTTCGCTGATCGGCCGCACCAGCGTGCGCGCCAGCCGGTCGGCGACCGCCAACCCGATCAGCACCAGCACCACACCCAGCAGCGCCAGCACCAGCCAGGCCCGGGTCACCCCGGCGGTCAGCTCCTGCCGCGGCACCACGATCCGGATCACGCCGGTGCCGTCCGCCCGGCCCTGCACGGCGATGACCACCTCCCGGCCGGCCGCCGACTCCCCGGTGAGGCTCTGGCCACGCGCGGCCAGAGCCACCGCTGGCGTACGGGGCGCCTGGGCGCCGAGCACCGTGCCGTCGGGCAGGAAGACGCTCACCGGTCGACCGGACTCCGCGGCGAGCTGCTCGACGGTGAGCCGGATGGTCGGCGCGTCGGCGGTGCCGACCACCGGCACGAGGCTCTGCGCGTCGGCGGTGGCCCGCACGGTGGCCCGGTCCTGGGCGACGGTGCGAACCAGCAGCGCCAGCGGCACCAGGAAGGCGACGAGCGTGAGCACGCTGACCGCAGCGACCAGCAGCGCGAGCCGTGCCCTCACGGCGCCTCCAGTCGTACCCCGACGCCGCGCACGGTGTGCAGGTAGCGGGGCTGCTGGGCGCTCTCCCCCAGCTTGCGGCGCAGCCAGGACAGGTGCACGTCGACCGTCTTGTCCGCGCCGCCGTACGGGATCTGCCAGACCTCGGTGAGCAGCTCGCGTTTGGTGACCACCTGGCCGGGCCGACCGGCCAGGTGGTGCAGCAGGTCGAACTCGCGCGGCGTCAGCTCCACCAGCGTGCCGTCCAGGGTGACCTGCCGAGACCGGGGATCGACGCGCAGCCCGCCCACCACGAGGGACACCTCCTGCGCGTCGGCGCTGGCCGGGCCCCGCCGCAGCACCGCTCGGGCGCGGGCGTCGAGCTGCGCGGCGGTGAACGGCTTGACCACGTAGTCGTCGGCGCCCGCGTCGAGGACCCGGACGATCTCGGTCTCGTCGTCGCGGGCGGTGGCGACGATGACCGGCACCGAGCTGACCGCGCGCAGCATCCGCAGCAGCTCGCGTCCGTCCAGGTCGGGCAGGCCCAGGTCGAGGATGACCAGGTCCGGTCGGTCCTCCAGCACGTCGCGCAGCCCGGCCATCGCGGTCGAGGCCGCGGCGACCGCGTGGCCGCGTTCCCGCAATGCTCGGATCAGCGGCGTACGGATCGTCAGGTCGTCCTCGATGAGCAGCAGGCGGGCCACCCTGGCAGGCTAACGGTTCGCCATCAGGACCACGCGATCTCGCCGTGGCGGTCGACGAAGCGGCCCGAACGATGTCCCGGCCCTTCGGTGGCGAGGGCGACGATGGCGTCCGTGCCCTCGGTGACGGTCTGCGGCCCGCTGTGACCGTTGAGGTCCGTGGCGGTGTATCCGGGGTCAGCGGCGTTGACGCGGACGTCCGTCAGCGCCTTGGCGTACTGGGTGGTCAGCATGGTCAGCGCCGCCTTCGACGACGTGTAGACGGGGGCGATGACGCCGGACTCGGCTCGCGACGGGTCGTGCGTGGCCGACAGGGATCCCATCGCGCTGCTCACGTTGATGATCACCGGGTCGGGCGAGCGGCGCAGCAGCGGCAGGAACGCCGTTGTCGTCCGCACCACGCCGACGAGGTTGACGTTGAGGACGTCGAGCATCTCGTCGCCGGTCAACTCGCTCGGGTCGCCGAACGGCCCGTGGACGCCGGCATTGTTGATCAGCACGTCGATGCGGCCCTCGTGCTTCTCGACGTCGGCGGCCGCAGCGGTGACGGAGTCGTCGTCGGTGACGTCGATCTGGACGAACCGGGCGCCGAGTGTGTCGGCTGTCACGGCGCCGAGCTCGGGGTCACGAGCTCCGACGATAACGGTGTGGCCCAGTTCGATGAGGCGGCGAGCGGTCTCGCGGCCGAGGCCCTTGTTGGCCCCGGTGATGAAGGTGATCGTCATGCGTCCCAGCGTTCGTCGAGGTGAGCGCATGTGCCAGGGACGTCACATCGGTAGGAAAAGCAATACCACCTTCACGCCGGGGGTGTGCGCAACAATCGAGGCGTGATGACGCAGGCTGCGGGACTGGGGCCCACGATCCGCGCCTGGCGTGACCGCCTGTCGCCGACCGCCACCGGCTTGCCCGCCGGCCACGGGCGACGGGCCGCCGGGCTGCGCCGGGAGGAGCTGGCCGAGCTCGCCGGCGTGTCGGTCGACTACATCGTGCGCCTGGAGCAGGGACGGGCGACCACACCCTCGGCGCAGGTCGCCTCCGCGCTCGCCCGCGCCCTACAGCTGACCTCCGCCGAGCGCGACCACCTGTTCCGGCTGGCCCACCTGGCCGCCCCGACGGACGACCAGATCTCCGACCACATTCCGCCCGGGGTGCAGCGGGTGGTGGGGCGCCTCGGTGACGCCGCCGTCGCCGTCTTCGCCGCGGACTGGCAGTTGATCTGGTGGAACCGGAATTGGGCGGCGCTGCTGGGCGATCCGTCGGCGTCACCGCCGGGCCTGCGTAACTTCGCTCGCGACACCTTCCCGGTGACCTCCGACAAGCCACGGCTGTCGCAGTGGCCCGTGCTCGCACTGGACGACGAAGTCACGAGCGCCGCGGTCGTGTCCGACCTCAGGCGCGCCACCGGCCGGTTTCCCCGTGACCGTCGCCTGGCCAAGCTCATCCGCGACCTCGCCGAGGGCAACGAGCGGTTCGCCGAGTTGTGGGCTGCTGGGACGGTCGCCGCACACCGCGAGGACCGCAAGATCATCAATCACCCGTCGGTCGGTACCGTGACGGTCGACTGCGACGTTCTGACCGACGGCGACGCCGAGCTGAAGATCGTGATCCTCACCGCGGCGCCCGGCACCAGGGACGAGGCCAGCATGCGCCTCGCCGCGGTGGCCGGGGTGGCCAACCCGTCCGAGTCCGTTGGTGAGGCCGCCCGGCACGGCCTGCGTTAACCCCGGCTTAGCGTCCGGATGTGCCGACGACAACCAACGATCGGGGATAGTCGGTGGCATGAGCCGTCGTTCCGTCCTCGTCGCCGTCGGATGGGTGGCCACGGTCGCCGTGGCGACCCTGATCGGGCTGGGCGCGATCCGGCTGGTCGGCGACAGCATCACCGGCACCCCGGGCGGGATACGCAGCGAGGCGGAGATCGAACGGGCGCTCACCTCGCCGGAGCCGGTGCCCACCGGCACCACGGGCACCACGGGCACCGGCCCAACCGCGTCCGGCACCGCGTCGCCCGGCCCCGCCACGGCGAGCGCCGCGTCGCCGGGCGCCGGTGTCCGCCGCAGTTTCGCCACCAACGGCGGCACGGCCGTGGCCGAGTGCGGCCCCGATGGCGTACGCCTCGTCTCCTGGGCGCCCGCGCAGGGCTACCGGGTGCACAAGGTGGACCGGGGCCCGGACGACGACGTCGAGGTCACGTTCGAGGGATCGGCCGGCAGGCACGAGTTGAAGGTCCGTTGCGTCGGCGCCGAGCCGGTGGCCGTCGCCGACGACTGACCCGACACCCAGCAGCTGAGCGACGGACGTGGCCGGCACGGATTCCGTGCCGGCCACGTCGTCGGTGGTGGTTCAGCTGCTGTACGCCTCCACCTCCCAGAGCGAGTGGCCGTAGCCGGTGCCCCGGGCGGTGCCGTAGATGCGCAGGTAGCGCCCGTTGGCGCCGAGGCCGCTGTGCTCGTCCACGCCGCCGTCGGCGCCGGTCACCGTCTTCACGGTGGTCCAGGTGGTGCCGTCGTTGGAGGTCTGGATCTGGTACGCGCTGCTGTACGCCGCCTCCCAGCTCAGCTTGACCCGACCGATGGCGGTCGGGGCGCCGAGGTCGACGCGGATCCACTGCGGGTCGGAGAAGGTGCTCGACCAGCGGGTGGTGAGGCTGCCGTCGACCGCCTGGGCGCCGGTCACGTCGGCCCCCTCGTTGCTGGACGTCGTCGTCGGCTTGTTGAGCAGCAGGTTGCCGCCGGTCGGGCCGCCGGTGGCGCCGTACACCTCGAACTCGTAGAGCGAGTAGCCCCAGGCCGTGCCGCGGGCGGTGCCGAGGAGCCGGACGTACCTGCCGGAGCCGGTGAGCCCGGTCAGGTCGTCCACCCCGCCGTCGCCGCCGGTCACCGTCCGGACCGTGGTGAAGGTGACCCCGTCCGTCGAGGTCTGGATCTGGTACCCGCTGCCGTACGCCGCCTCCCAGGTGAGCTTGACCCGGCTGAGGGCGTACGTGGCGCCCAGGTCCACGTCGATCCACTGTGGGTCGCCGAAGGCGCTGCCCCAGCGGGTTCCGGCCACGCCGTCGAACGCGTTGGCCGCGACGAACGCGCCCTCGTAGCTGGATGCTCGCGCCGGCTTGCCCTTGGCCAGGTTGGTGCCCGGCTCGGGATCCGGGTCCGGTCCGGGACCGCCGGGACTGGTGGAGAGGGTGAATTCGTCGATGTCGAACCACGGCCCGGGGCCCTTGAAGACCAGGAACAGGGTGCGGGCGCCGGTCGGCGCGGTGACCCCACCGGTGACCGTGGCGAAATTGGCGTACCCGCCGGTGGGCGTGACGGTTGCCGAGCCGACCAGCGGTCCGGTGGGCGAGTCGACGCGCAGTTCCAGCGTCCCGCCGCCGCCGGCCGGGGCGCCGACCCGTGCGCTGAACGACTGGATGCCGGTCAGGTTGTAGGGGCGGAACGAGATCCAGTCGTTGTTGTCGATGTAGCCGACCGCGGCGCCGCCGTGCCCGGCCGCCCCGGCGACGATCTGGACACCCGAGGAGTCGCCGAAGTGCTCGGCCTGGCGCACGCGCGGTTGCAGCACGGCCTGGGTGTGCGTGGTCAGCGCCGGTTGGCCGCCCCCGCCCAGATCGGTGTACTCGGCGTCGATGATGCCGAAGATGTTCGCCGCCGTGTCGTGCTCGCCGTCGGCCGAGGTCTGGATGACCCCGGTGCAGCCCTGCACGCTGCCGAGCTGGTGGCCGTGCGAGTCGTGGCCGAGGACGTAGTTCACCTTGACCCGGGCGCAGTTGATCGTGCCGTCCTGGGCGTCGGTGACGGTGACGCTGAACGGCACCGCGTCCCCGAAGGCGAAGGTCTGCCCGTTCAACGGGGTGTTCACGGTGACAACCGGGGCGCTGTTGCCGACGGTGACGACCACGCTCGCGGTGGCGGTCTTGCCGGTGGTGTCCCGAACCGTCAGCGTCGGACTGCGCGTCCCGTTGGTCGTGTACGTGAAGCTCGGGTTCGGCGCGGTCGAGTCGGTGGTGCCGTTGTTGTCGAAGTCCCAGGCGTAGGTGAACGGGTCGCCGTCCGGGTCGAGGGTGCCGGCCGAGGAGAAGGCGACGGTCAACGGTGCGATGCCGCTGGTTGGGGTGGCGGTGACCTTCGCGACGGGCGCTCTGCCCTCGCGGGCGTACTCGATGCGGTAGAGCGCCGAGTTG
Organism: Micromonospora sp. NPDC005194; assembly: GCF_040608335.1. Classification (NCBI taxonomy): domain Bacteria; kingdom Bacillati; phylum Actinomycetota; class Actinomycetes; order Micromonosporales; family Micromonosporaceae; genus Micromonospora; species Micromonospora sp. NPDC005194. Next base: position 104,776 of record NZ_JBEXIA010000014.1, read on the forward strand.
GCGTCGCCGTTGAACCAGCCGGTGCCGTAGTCGAGAACGTAGAGCGCGCCGTCCGGGCCGAACTCCATGTCCATGACCTGCGTCCCGGTCCACGGGAACGGGTTGATCTTCAAGGGCTGGCCGGCCGCGTCCAGCTTGACGTTCTTGATCCAGCGGCGGCCGAACTCACCGGCGAAGAAGGTGCCGTCGTAGTACTGCGGGAACGCCACGGCGGAGGTGTTGTTCGGGTCGTACCGGTAGACCGGGCCGGCCATCGGCGACAGCCCACCGCCGGTGAACTCCGGCGGGGAGCCGGAACCGCCGTACGGCAGCCAGGCCGGGACGGCCGGCGGCAGCTGGGTGATGCCGGTGTTGTTGGGCGAGTTGTTGACCGGCCCGCCCGCGCAGTCGAACTTCGGCCCGGACGGCCCGGACGGGAACGTGTAGTCGTTGTAGGCGTCGTTGCGGGCGGTGCAGTACGGCCAGCCGTAGAAGCCGGGCCGGTCGATCCGGGCGAACTCCACATTGCCCGCCGGCCCCCGGTTCGGGTCGGCGGTGCCCGCGTCGGGGCCGTAGTCGCCGAGGTAGACGATGCCGGTGGCCTTGTCCACGCTCATCCGGAACGGGTTGCGGAACCCCATCGCGTAGATTTCCGGGCGCGTCCGCGCGGTGCCGGGCGCGAACATGTTGCCGGCCGGGATGGTGTAACCGCCCGCCGTGCTCGGCTTGATGCGCAGCACCTTGCCGCGCAGGTCGTTGCTGTTCGCCGCGGTGCGCTGGGCGTCGAAGGCCGGGTTACGGCCGGCTCGCTCGTCGATCGGGGTGAACCCGGCCGAGTCGAACGGGTTGGTGTCGTCGCCGGTGGACAGGTACAGGTTGCCGGCCGCGTCGAAGTCCATGTCGCCGCCGACGTGGCAGCACATGCCCCGGCTGGTGGGCACGTTCAGGATCAGCGTCTCGCTGGCCAGGTTGATGGTGTTGTCCGCGTTCACGGTGAAGCGGGACAACCGGTTGACGCCGTCCCAGACGGCGAAGTCGGCAGGCGTGCCGGTGGCCGGGGCGCCACCGCCGGGTGTGCTCAACGGGGGCGCGTAGTAGGCGTACACCCAGCGGTTGGTGGCGAAGTTGGGGTCGGCCTTGATGCCCTGCAGGCCCTCCTCGTCGCCGGTGTAGACGGCCAGGGTGCCCGCGATCTTGGTGTTGCCGGCGGCGTCGGTGTGCCGGATCACGCCGTCGCGGGACGTGTGCAGCACCCCCCGGTCGGGCAGGACGGTGAGGCTCATCGGCTCGCCGGTCTCGGCCGCGCCCTTGGCCAGCTCCACCTGCTGGAAGTTGGTGGTCACGGTCGGGCCGCAGTCGGCGGTGACCGCCCCGGCCGCGGTCTGGATGCCGCCGAGCAGGTGCTGGCGGAAGGCCGTGTCGGTGTACGAGGCGTCGGTGTGGCCGAGGCCCGTGTACCAGGCCCGCCCTCCGGAGTAGTTCTGGCACCAGGAGATCGGGTGGTCGTACCCCATGCTGCCGCCGGTGTAGGTGCTCTCGTCCAGGGTGGCCAGCACGTGCACGTTGCCCCGGGGGTTGGCGCGGTAGTTGTAGAGCTCGTCGAACCGGCTCCACCGCTGCGGCAGCGCCCTGGTCGACGGGTGCACCTGGTCGGCGACCTTCACGGTGGCGGTCTGCTCGGCCGGGTGCGAGGCGAAGTACGCGCCGACGAGCCCGCCGTACCAGGGCCAGTCGTACTCGGTGTCGGAGGCGGAGTGCACGCCCACGTACCCGCCGCCGCCGGTGATGTAGCGCTCGAACGCCGCCTGCTGTGCGGCGTTGAGCACGTCGCCGGTGGTGGACAGCCAGATCACCGCCGCGAACCGGTCCAGGTTGGCGTCGGTGAACTGGGCCGCGTCCTCGGTGGCCTCGACGGTGAACCCGTTGGCGGCACCGAGCTGCTGGATCGCGGTGATGCCGGGGGTGATGGATCCGTGTCGGAATCCGGCGGTCTTGCTGAAGACCAGCACGGTGAACGGCGCGGCGCTGGCCGCGGGCGGCGTGGCGACGACGCCGCCCAGGACGAGGATCGCGCTCAGCGCAGCGCCGAACCACGCTCTCAGGGATCTGCGCACGGGTAGGTCCTTTCGCGGGTGCGGGACGACGTGCGCCGATCACGCCGGGTGGTGGTGTGCATGCATCGTTGCCGCTCGATACCCGGTCCGTCAAGGGTTCTCGCACCATCCGTGAGAGCGTTATCTCCGCAGCTCAAGGCGACTCTCGGGGGCAAGATCAGATTCCGGTTTCCCCGCCGTACTAGGCCCGGTCCTGCATGAACCGGCAGGACTTCAACCAGAGCCGCACCGCGGTGGCCGCCGCGACGGTGCTGACGAACTGCCAATCCTTCACGCGATCGGGCTCACCCAGGTCGGCGATCCCGCGCATCACCATCCAGGGCACACCTTCCTCGACGCAGGCCACCGCGAATCCGGCGCCCTCCATCTCCAAGGCGCCGGTGCGGCGCTCCGGGCCGAACCGCCGTGCCCGCCGCCCTACCTTCCCGTCCTCTATCAACTCGTCCTTCGCGAGGATCGTCTTCGGGATGAGCCGTGGACGGTAGGTCGCCGGGTCGAAGAGTTCGGGGACCTGCAGATCGTCCAGGTCGGCGGTCGCGGCGGCGATCTGCTTGGCAATCAGTTCGTGCCAATCCAGCCGCTCCGGCCGAAACGAGGTCATCTCCCGCGCGATCCGGAGATCCGGATTCAGTGGGGTCGGGTCGGGCACGTAGCCACGGGCCGTCGAGATCCCACCACCGGTATCGATCACCTTGTCACCGAACACGACGTCGCCCACCTGGACCTGCTTCTTGTGACCGGCCGCCATGCCGACCAGGCAGCACAGCCGGACGTCGTACGCGGAGAACACGGTGTGCAGGAAGGCCGCCATCCGACTGTTGCCGGCGGTCCCGCACTTGGTGATGATCCCCTTCAACGGCGGCTGGCCGTCGCGCGCCACTTCGACGTCGAAGAAGTATGCGCCGCGGACCGAGTAGTCGGGCTCACGTCGAAGGTCGACGCCCAGCGCGGCCTTCGCGGCGTCGAACTCGCGCTCCTTCACCGTCACGAGCGCAAAATCGACGCTGCGCGCAACCTGCCACCTGTCAAGCTGTTCGTAAATGTCCCGCACGCGGTCCGCCTCGAGCCAGCGGGAGCCCATGATTGCCGCGGCGTGGACGAGAACTTTCGACCGGAATCTCTCGTCGAGGCGACTGACAGACCAGACAAGGTCGTCGAACATGATCGACGCAACGTCGTCCGAGGTTTCCGCCCGCAGCAGGGCGAGCAGGGTGAGGACATCGTTCTCGGTCGGCTGTCGGGTCATGGCCGGCGCACCGCTGCCCCGTCCGCATCCGGGCGCTGCGCGGGGAGGTCCGTCTGGGAGGCGGGTGGCTTCCAGCCGTAGAGCGAGTGCCGTTGCCCGGCCGCGTCGGGCGAGAAGTCGAGCAGTGTGCAAACGGCCTTCACGTTCAGGCCCTTCGCCCGGGCGATGCGCTCCATCGCTCTGATCGTGTCGCCGCTACCGACGAACTCGTCGATGAGGACCACCTCCTTCGTCGCGACGGAATCCAGTTCCTGGCACCAAGGGGCCCTGGCATCGAAGACCTGTTCCGGTGCGGTGCCCTTGACCACCCGTTCGATATCCTCGCGCGGGATTCGTACCACCTGAGCGCCGGAACGCAGGGACAGGCTGTTGGACAATTTTCGGGAACCCTGTTCGCGTTCGGGGCAGACCAACAGGATGTCCTGTCCCACGGTGCTGGTTGACCGACGCACGAACATCCACAGCTTGTCGGCCAGCCAGTTTCCGTACTGCTCGAGGATCTGTGGGACGTCAGGGACCACGGCGTAGCCGCGACGGCGGGGAGCCGGGACGTCATCTTCAGGCTTGACGCCGCATGTTCGTACCAGATCCCAGAACTCGGCGGTGGTCAGCGTGTTGGTCCGCTCCTCGTACCGCCTGGTCTCTCCCACCACAGCCAGGCGGCACTCGGCTTCCGACTCGGTGCGCTGTTCAACCGACAGGAAGTATGCAACCTCGTGCTCCGTGCCGTCATTTCCCTCGATCCGGCGGCGACCGAACCGTGGCTGTGGGCCTCCGACGCAGAGGACGGACAGGACCCGCAGTCGTTCGGGACGCAACCGGGCATGGAGGGTGGTGACCCGCTCGGTCAGCGAGACGCCGGTGTTGACGACGGGCACGACCAGCAGCACCGACCGGGGTTGAGGGCCCTCCGTCGGCGTCGTGTCCATCGCTTCGGAGAAGGATCGGATCGGCAGCGAGCCGGCGGAGATGCAGGAACCCTTCAGGGGATTGGCGAGCCAGTCCGAGACGGACTCGTGGTAGACGATCAGGTCCGGGCGGTCCGCGCCGATCGCCTCGTCCAGCAGGTGGCCGAGCTCGTCCTGTGCCCGGCTGGCGTCGAAGTAGTGGCGTAGCACCTTCCGCTCGCCCTGCCGGCCGTGCGGACGAAACCAGCCGAGCCGGGTGATGAGTTTGCGTTCGAACAGGTCGATCGACGCGGTCTGTAGACGGGCCAGGGCACTGCGGTAGTCGTCCTCGTCGGTGCCCGGCCAGGAGGCGGTGCCACCGTCGGAGAGAAGGTGAATCTGACCAGAGGCCAGGCGCGCGTCCAGTTGTTCACGGAGCCTGATGTCCTCTGCCTGCTCGGTCGGGAGCAGGATGACCAGGGTGCGGGCGGCCCATTGCTCGCTGCCGCAGGCGGCGCTGACCGCCGAGGCGAGATGCAGCAGAGCCTCCGGGCGGAGGAACAGCTCGGTGTTGACCGTTCGGGTGCTTACCGAGAGGTCGAGAATCCCGATATCCGCCCGGTCAGGAAGCTCCATCAACGCCCGGTAGAGCGGCTCGTAGATGGACTCGGTTTCGACGAGCGCCGTCGCCGTGTCGATGGTGTGAAAGGCGGCGGCGGATCCTACGTAGCGCATCGTGTGGCCGGCGACGATCCGGGCCACGTAGGCGTAGAAGGCTCGCTGCTGCTCGTTCGGTTCCTCGCCCGGACCCAGCCCGAAGCGAACGAGGTCGAACGTGGTCGGTGGTGTCTGTTGTTCACGTTCCAGCATCGGGCCAGACGCCGAACTAGTCGCTGAGCGGAAGGGTCACGACTACGAGGTCGCCACGCACTGTCCCACGGTGCGACTGATCGCAGGTGATCGTCGGTGGCAGAGCTGGGACGTCGCTGCCGTCACTGCGGTCACGGGCCACGGCGAGGTGCACGTCGGCACCGTAGGCGTCGAGCTGGCCGCCGAAAATGTCGATCACCGCGCTGGCGAGCACGGTGGGATTGTTCGGCGGCTGCCAGGCGTCTCGGAGCGCGGTGGACGTGGGCGCCACAGTGGCGAGCGTTTCCTGCGCCTCCTCGAACACCAGGTCAAGCAGATCGGCCGTTGCCACCTGGGTCGATCGATCGTCGGCACCGTCCCACCAGAAGGCGATCTGCAGGTGGGCGCGACCGGAACGTCGCATCCCGTAGTGCGCGGCGACAACCGCGGTCCGCTTCTCGTGGCCGATCGACGCGCGGATCAGGGTCTCCAGGATGACCCGGCGGGCCACCTGCGCGCCATGGCCGTCCAGATCCCGATCGAGCGCCGCGACCACATGCTTCGACAGCCAGTCCGCCGCGTACCGCACTGCCGGTGCGTGCCGAGTGCTCGACCCGAGTGGCAGGACCTTGAAGGGAAAGATGTTGAAGGGCAGGGTCGGGCGTCTGGCCGCCGTCCGGCGGTGAGGATAGGAGTCGACCCGGGTCAATCGGTACACGCTCTGCGTGGTCAGCAATTGAGGCAGCGGAGTCTCGGTGGCGACGGTCATCGCCTCCAGGAAGTTGATTTCCCGGAGGAAATTGATCATCTCTGGCTGCTCGGGAAGTCGGACTCTGGTAACCAGCCCGAGGCGGTGCCGCTCGACCATTTTCGAGATGAGAAAGGCAGGACCTGCCACATCGGAGAATGCGCAGTTGGTGAGGTCGAGGCAGGCTCTCTGCTCACTCGGCCAGCCGGTGGCGACCTCGCCCCACCGGTGCCACAGGCGGTCGATCGTGGCGTCACCCGGGACGGAGACCCGGTAGCCGTCTTCGGCGGCCGACCTCTTCGCCGCCAACCAGCGATCAAGTCCATCCTGGACAGTGCGGCTCAGCGGGTTGGTCGCCAAACCCACGACCAGCTTGGACACGTGCAACGCCAGGTGCTCGTTCCACGTCGGCTGGTACACCGTCGCCGATATCGACGCCTGTCGACCAGTCATCGATGCCCCGAGTCATGTTGCGGACGGTGTGAGGCACAGCCGCCCTTGTCCGATTGGGTGTAACCCCCGGCTCCCCCACACGCGCCGGGGGCGGATCCTGGGCAAACCTAGCAGCGCCAACACGGCCTGTGAAGATGCGAAAGTGCCGTCCATCGGTGTCGAAACCCGACAATGGACAGACGACTGACGGGAAGACCTACGCTCGGCCAAGGAGCACGACCGACAGGGCGACAACAATGCCGGGTAATCGCTGGATACCTGCTCGTCTGCGCCGCCCGACGGGCCAAGGTTGTCGACTTATTCACCGATCGCCCGTCCTTGGTGGCCTCGGGCATCATGGGGCGCATCACCTGTCGATCCGGGAGGACGTGCATGGTCGGCGAGATCACTACCGGCGGTTTGCTGCTCACCGAGTATGAGCAGCTGAAACAGGAGCAGCGCACCCGGATCGGGTTCCGCGACAATCTGATCTATGCCACCCTCGGCTCGATGGCGGCGGTTGTCGCGGCCGCTCTCTCCGTGAAGGGCCACGCCAACCTGTTGCTCCTGCTGCCCGTGGCAAGCGTCGTTCTCGGATGGACTTATTTGATCAACGACGAAAAGATTTCCGCGATCGGTCGCTACGTCCGCACCGACCTTGGCCCCCGCCTGGTCGCGCTGACCGCTGGAGGTGAGGCCGCCTTCGGCTGGGAGACGGCTCACCGCTCGGACGCCCGCCGCGTCTCCAGGAAGTATCTGCAACTCGCCGTCGACCTTGGCACCTTCGTCGTCCCGCCGCTCGCCGCTCTGATCGTCTTCTGGGCGAACGGGCCCCTGAGCGTCGCCTTCGTCGCCGTATCTCTCATTGAGGTCGCCGCCACGGCCGTGCTCGCCTGGCAGATCGCGGTCTATGCCGACCTGACCCGCTGATGGCCGACGTCGACGGAGGGCAGGACGATGCCGACGAGCAGCACGGCGACGCTCCACCACGGCAGCCGCCGGGGGTGCGGCCCCGGTTTCCCCTCAGGTCTTTTACCGAGCGACCCTGATTCCCGTCACGCGGGTGAGGGCAGATCATCGGCATCTTTCAGGTGGCTGACCAGCGTGTCGGCCCCGCCGACGAGGACGAGCACCACGGCGGCCATGACCAGGACCGCCAGGCCCGGCAGCAGGGCGCCGACCGGGACTGCCGCGGCCAGCACCAACGCCCCGGCCAGCCGGTGGACGGGGCGCCGCCTGAAGACCTCGTACTCCGCCCAGGCCTGCGCGAGGAGGAACAGCGCCGGACCACCGAGCATGATGACCGCCGGCGGCAACGCGCCCTCGTCGGCGGGGTGGGCGATGACCAGCTCGAATCCGACTGCGGTGATCAGCACGCTGGCCACCGTCACCAGGTGGATGTAGGTCGCCCTCTCACCGAGTCGCGCCGGGGACCGGGAGTCGCGGATCGCCGGGGGGAGCAGGTGTCCGGCACGGTGGAAGTAGATCCGCCAGAACAGCACGGTGACGGCGAACGCGATGACGAAGGCGGCGACCGCCGCGGGGGTCAACGGGTCCGCGCTGGAGGCCAGGCCGATCACCAGGATCGCCTCGCCGAGTGCGATCAGGAACACCTGCTGGTAGCGCTCCACCAGGTGGACCCCGTTGATCACCCACTGGTTCACCCGGGAGGCGCCGAGCCGGGGTATCGGCCAGCCGGTGGCGAACCCCACGTACTCGATGGCCAGGGCGCCGGCCCAGACCGCGGGCCGGGCGTGCTCGCTCACGGCGGCGCCGACGAGCCAGGGCACTGCGACGACGGCCGTCCAGATCGTGATGCGGGTGGTCACCAACCGTCGTGGTTGGCGGCGCAACGCCAGGGTGAGCGCGAGCGGCCGGCCGAGCTGGATGGTGACGTAGGTGCCCGCGAACACCACGGCTCGGCCGCCGAACACGTGGGGCATCCCGATGGCCAGCACCAGCGCGCCGAACATGACCACGATGACCAGCGCCTGGACGAACGGCAGCGCCGGATCGTAGAGGCTGGTGACCCAGGCCGCCAACATCCAGATCAACCAGAGCAGCAGGAAGAAGAACAGCGCCTCGGCGGCGCCCGCCACCGGATCCCGCAGCAGCCGTCCCGTCCACGCGTGCGACATCCCGGACACACCCCCGGGCATTAACGATCTTTTGGACGGGGGGTTGCGTGCGGTGGGCCGACCCGGTCCGGCGCTCCTATAGTCGGGCGGTGGGCACGGAACAGGTACGGCAGGCGTACGCCGCGGTCGCGGATCTCTACATCGAACTGTTCGGCACGCGTGAGCGGGTGGACCCCGACGACCTCGCCCTCATCGGCCGGCACCTGGGGGGCCGACCCGGTCCGGTGCTCGACCTGGGCTGCGGCCCGGGTCACCTCACCGACCACCTTCGTTCGCTGGGCGTCGACGCCACGGGCGTGGACGTGGTGCCCGAGTTCATCGCCCACGCGCGGGCGACCCACCCCGGCGGCAGCTACCGCCTCGGGTCGCTGGACGACCTCGACGTCGCCGACCACTCGGTCGCCGGCATCCTGGCCTGGTACTCGCTGATCCACCTGCCGCCGCAGCGCCTCGACGGCGTGCTCACCACGTTCCGGCGTGCCCTGGCCCCGTCCGGGAGGTTGGTGCTGGGCCTCTTCGCCGGCGACGAGATCGACGCCTTCGACCACAAGGTCATGACCGCCTACCGGTGGCCCGTCGACGAGATCTCCGAGCGGCTGGCGCGCGCCGGCTTCACCGAGGTCGAGCGCCTGGAGCGGCCCGACAGTGGCGTCCATCGGCCGCACTACGCCATCGCGGCGGTCGCCACCGAGCAGTAGGGCGACGAGCCACCGCGACAGCCACTGCCGGGCGGCTTCATCGTCCGACCGGCCGCTCGGCGCAGGGGGTGAAGCGGCTCGACCATCCCTCGTCCGGCATCCCATCGAGGGCCAACAGCTCGAACCCCTTGCCGTCATGGCTGACCAGCAGCCCGTCGCCGAATGTGTAGCGCTCCGGGGATTGCTGGTCACGCGTGGGCGCGGCCTTGCGTTCCCCGAGGTCAAGTCGCACCCACTGGTCGCCGTCGTCGTGGTCCTCGTCGTATTCGTCCTCGTATTCGCTGAAGGTCCACGTGCCCTGAGCCGAAGCAGGCCGGCGGCCGTCGAAGTAGGTGCGCCAGATGTACTCGTCGCTCCACGTGACCCGGAGATCCCTGACGACGTGAAAGAGGTAGGCGTCCGAGATCGCGTCCAGCCGCGCCGACCCGTCCTCGCGCAGATCAATCCGGTCGCCCGAGGAGCCGCACCACATTCCCGTCAGATCAGCGCTCGTGGGCTGCGGCGAAGGGGCCGAGGGCGCACAGGCGACCGCAGCGACGAAGAGCAACGTCAGCGTCGTCGTCAGGGCAGCGGTTTTCATCGGCACGCCGGCCACTCTAGGATCCCCACCGCTCGTCGCCTCGGCGGGCTCGAGCTGGATGAGGCCGTCCTCGCCGAGAGCGCGGACCGCTCGCTCGGGCCGCGCGCAGCGGACACCGCGACGAACCCTCAGCCGACGCTAAGACCGCTGTCACGGCCCGTTCCTAGCGTGTGCGGGCATGGCGACACCACCCGTATCCATGCCGACGACCGCCACCCGAGCGGCCGGCGCCGCAGCCTGGTTGAGCTGCGTCGCGCCGCGCCCGGCCGCCCGGCTGCGGCTGGTGTGCCTGCCGTACGCCGGTGCCGGAGCTGCCGCGTACCGGCCATGGACCACCCTGCTCGGCGACGACGTGGAGGTGTGGACCGCGCAGCTGCCCGGCCGTGAGCGCCGGCTGGCCGACCCGCCACTGAGCACGATGGACGAACTGGTGCCCCCGCTGGTCGAGGCGATCGTCGAGCGGGTGCCGGCGCCGTTCGCGATCTTCGGCCACAGCATGGGCGGCCTGATCGGGTACGAGGTGGCCGCCCGCCTGGTCGCGCGAGACCACGTACCCCAGCGTCTGGTGGTCTCGGCGGCCCGTCCGCCGCGCAACGCGGCACCCCTGGGCGCGGCGCACCGCCTCGACGACGCGGCGCTGACCCGGTGGCTGCACGACCTGGGCGGGATCCCGGACGAGGTGCTCGACGACCCCGGCCTGCTGGAGCTGATCCTGCCCACCGTGCGGGCCGACCTGACAGTCGTCGCGTCGTACCGGCCGGCGACCGTGACGCCGCTGCCGCTGCCCGTGGACGCGGTGGCGGCGGCCGACGACCCCCTGGTCAGCCCGGACGAGGTCGCCGGCTGGGCGGCCTGCACCGACTCCGGTTTCTCGCTGACCGTCGTGCCCGGGGGTCACCTCTACCTGCACGACTCCCCTCCCCCGCTGTCCCGCCTGCTCGGCGGCGGGCCGGCCGCCGACCGCGCGTACGTCGAAGGGGCCACCCGATGACCCAGGACCTGCACCCGGACCTCGCCGACCTCACCCCCGAGCAGCGGGAGCTGCTGGCCCTGCGGCTGCGCCAGAGCCGTGCCAGCCAGGCCCGCGCCAGCCAGGCCCGCGCCAGCGAGGCCCGCGCCGGCCGCCCCGACACCGCCGACCCGACGCCCCGATCGGGCGGCGTACCGGCCAGCTATCCGCTCTCCTTCACCCAGGAGCAGCTCTGGTTCCTGGACCGGCTGGAGCCCGGCACGCCGGTCTACAACGTGCCCTTCGCCGAGCGGATCACGGGCCCTCTCGACGTCACGGCGCTGCACCGGGCGGTCGACGCGGTGGTGGCCCGGCACGACGCGCTGCGGATCGTGTTCGCGTCCGTCGACGGCGTCGTCACCCAGCGGGTGTCGGACGCCCTGGAGGTGCCGCTTCCGGTCCTCGACCTGACGGCGTTGCCGGAGTCGGATCGGCAGGCGGCGGTCGACCGGGAGGTGGCCGCGCACGCGGCCGTCACCTTCGACCTCACCAGCGGGCCGCTGCTCGCGGTACGGCTGCTCGCCCTCGCCGCCGACGAGCACCTGCTGCTGGTGACCGCGCACCACATCGTCTTCGACGCCTGGTCGGCCGGCGTGTTCGTCGAGGAGTTGGTGAGCTGGTACGGCGAGTTCGCCGCCGGCGTACCGGCCGGGCTGCCCGCGCTGCCCACCCGGTTCGTCGCGCACGTCGCCGCCCGCCGCCGGCCGGAGGCGGAGCGGGAGCTGGCCGGTCACCTGGCGCACTGGCGGGAGCGGCTCGCCTCGGCGCCGGCCCGCTCGACGCTGCCACCGGACCGCCCCCGGCCGCCGGTGCAGACCCACCGGGGCCGGAGCCTGCCGTTCACCGTCGACGCCGAGGTGGCCGCCGCCCTCGCCGGACTGGCCCGCAGCGCGGGCGCCACCGTCAACGCCGTGGTCCTCGCCGGGCTGACCGCCCTGCTGCGACAGGCCACCGGCCAGGACGACCTGCTGCTCGGCATGCCCACCGCCGGCCGGGCGAGCACCGACCTGGAACCGCTGATCGGCTGCTTCGCCACCATGCTGGTGCTGCGGGTGGACACCGGCGGCGACCCGAGCGTGCGCGACCTCGTCCGCCGGGTGCACCGCACGGTCAGCGAGGCGTACGCCCATCAGGAGGCCCCGTACGCGCGGGTGGTGGAGGAGGTCCGCCCGGTCCGCGATCCGAGCGTGAACCCGCTGTTCCAGGTGCTGGCGACCATGACCGACGGCGGCGTGGAGCAGCGGCAGGCCGCCGGGGTCACCTTCCGGCCGGTGCCCGCCGAGAGTGGCCTCACCGACTTCGACCTGTTCGTCAGCCTGACCGCGCACGGTGACCGGATCGACGGCGCGGTCGACTTCAACGCCGACCTGTACCTCGACGAGACGATCGCCGCGACTGTGGGTCGGCTGCCGGAGCTGCTGCGCGTCATGGCGGACGCGCCGGGCCGGCCGCTGTCGGAGGTGACCGGGCTGCGCCGCCACCGCATCGCCCTGGCGGCCACCTTCACCGTGGACCCGCTGCGCGATCCGGTGGAGTTCTGGCTGCGCTTTTTGCGCGTACCCGCGTCGGTGGAGCTGGCCGGGTACGGCCAACTGGTGGCCCACCTGCTGGCCGGGCCGGCGGCCGACGCCACGGTCTGCCTGCTGCGGTGGGAGGACTGGTTGCGCCGGCAGGACGACACCGGCGCGGAGGCGGCCCTCGACGCGGCGATGGACGACCTCGACGCGGCGGTGGCCGCGTACCGACGGCGGACCGACGCCCCGCTGCTGCTGGTGGTGTGCCCCGCGTCGCCGCGCGTCGCCGACCGGCTCGGCGAGCGGTCCGGCCGCCTCGACGACCGGCTGGCCGCGTTGGCCGCCCGTACGCCGGGGGTGCACGCGGTCTGGGCAGCCGACCACGCCGGCGCGTACCCGGTGAGCGAGGTGAGCGACGAGCGCGCGGACGAGTTGGGCCACGTGCCGTACACGGGCGAGTACTTCGCGGCGCTGGGCACGATCGTGCTGCGGGAGCTGCGGCGGCTCGTCGGCCAGCCGCGCCGCCTCGTGCTCGTCGACGCCGAACGGCTGCCGGTCGACCGGCTCGTCGGCGCGCTGCCCGGTCACGAGGTGCGGGCGTACACGGCCGCCGCGCTCGCCGACGCGGACCCGGCGACCACTGTGGTGCTCGACACCGACCCGCAGGCCGTCGCGGCGCTGCGTGAGGCGCACCCGGGCGTGCTGGCGCTGGCCGTGCCCGCCGGGTGGGACGAGCTGCGCCGGCTGCTCGCCCACGTCTGGCCGCTGGACCCGCCCGCGCCGGTGCCGGCCACCGGGGCGAGTGGGCTGCGCACGGCGATCGGGTCGGAGCGGGCCGCGTACGTCGTCGAGGAGTTGAGCACGGCCGCGGCGGTCGCCGACCGGAGCCGCCCGGCTCCGGCGGTTGTCGCGGCGGCCGACGGCGAGATCGTCGCGCCGCGCACCCCGACCGAGGAGCGGCTCGCCGGCCTGTGGGCCGCCGCGCTCGGTGTCGAGCAGGTCGGTGTGACAAGCGACTTCTTCCACCTCGGTGGGCACTCGCTGCTCGCCACCGGTCTGCTGTCGCAGGTGCAGGCCGAGTTCGGTCGCGAGGTGTCGCTCTACACCCTGTTCACCAACCCGACCGTGGCCGGGCTCGCCGCCGTGCTGGACGCCGACCCGGACGCCACCGCGCTCGCCCCGCTCACCCCCGCCCCGCCGGGTACGCCCGCGGTGGCCTCCTCGGCGCAGGTACGGCTGTGGGCCCTTGACCAGCTCGGCGACGACGTCGTCCGGCACAACACCACCGCCGCCGTCGAGCTGCGCGGCGACCTCGACAAGACGTCGCTACGCCGGGCGTTCGACGACGTGCTGGCCCGGCACGAGGTGCTGCGGACGACCTTCTCCGACCGGGGCGGCGAACCGGAACCCGTGGTACGCCCGCACGTCGACCCGTGGCTGGAGACGCTGGACCTGACCGGGCTGCCGGCGGCGAAGCAGGCCCGGGCGCTGCGCCGGGCGGCCGCCGAGCTGGCCGCGCACCGGTACGACCTGGCCGCCGGCCCGCTGGTGCGGGCCCGCCTGCTGCGGCTGCCCGAGCAGCGCTGGCACCTGCTGCTCGGCATGCACCACATCGTCTGCGACAACACCTCGTGGAGCATCCTGCTCGACGACCTCGCCGCCCGGTACGCCCACCACGCCACCGGCGTCGACCGGCCGCTTCCCCCGCTGCCGGTGCAGTTCGCCGACTACGCCCGACACCAACGCGACTGGTTGGCGTCCACCGCCGTCGAGCCGCACCTGGCGTACTGGCGGGAGCGGCTGGCCGACGCGCCGCCGCTGCTGGACCTGCCCACCGACCACCCCCGCCCCGCGGAGCGCTCGGACGTCGCCGGCTATCAGGCCCAGCGGTTGGGCACCGGGCTCGGTGCGGCGGTGCGGGAGCTGGCCCGGGCCGAGGGGGTCACCCCGTTCGCTGTGCTGCTGGCCGGCTTCGCCGCCCTCCTGCACACCGAGAGCGGGCAACCGGACCTGGTGTTCGGCGTACCCACCGCCGGCCGGGAACGCGCCGAACTCGCCCCGCTGATCGGCTGCTTCGCCGACCTGCTGCCGCTGCGCGTGGACGTGGGCGGCCGGCCCACCTTCCGGCAGCTCGTGACCCGGGCGTACCGGACGGCACGGGAGGCGTACCGGCACCAGGGGCTGCCGTTCGCGACCATCGTGGAGGCGCTGCGGCTGCCCCGGCAGGCCGCGTACCACCCGCTGTTCCAGTGCGTGCTCAACGTCCTCGACGGCGCCGACGAGCTGCCGGAGTTCGCCGGGCTGGCCGCCACGCCGGTCGAGGTGCCGAGCGTCGGTGTCGACTTCGACCTCTTCCTCAGCGTCACCTGGCAGGGCGACGACCTGCACGCCGACCTGGCGTACCGGGCCGACCTGTTCGGGCCGGAGCGGATGGTCCGGCTGCTGACCGGGCTCGCGAAGGTGCTCGACGAGGGGGTTCGTCGGCCGGACGCCCCGCTCGGCGGGGGACGGCGCGTGTCGGCGCCCCGCCGCCTCGCGCCGCCGGCGCCCCGGCTGGTCGTCGGCGGCACCGTCGAGGTGCCGGGGCTGGCGGCGACCGTCCGCTTCTGGACGGGGCTGCTCGGCCTGCCGCACGCCCTCGAACACCTGCCGTCCGGCGCGCTGCTGCGGCTGCTGCGCGATCCGGCCGCCGGCCTGGCGACCGGGCAACGGGACCACAACGTGCTGGTGCTGCGCTGGGAGGACCGGCGGACACCCGGTCCGCTGGGGGCGGGCATCGTCGGGCTGCGCGACTTCCACACCGAGCTGCTGGCGGCACTGGACGTCCACCGGGGGCACAGCGCGGCGGCGCTGACGCTCGTGGTGTGCCCGCCGTCGCCGCCGTACCGGACGTCGCCGTGGAGCGCGGTC
Source organism: Micromonospora sp. NPDC005194 (assembly GCF_040608335.1). Taxonomy (NCBI): domain Bacteria; kingdom Bacillati; phylum Actinomycetota; class Actinomycetes; order Micromonosporales; family Micromonosporaceae; genus Micromonospora; species Micromonospora sp. NPDC005194. Next base: position 119,880 of record NZ_JBEXIA010000014.1, read on the forward strand.
TTCGCGGAGCTGACCGCGCGGCTGGCCGAGGCCCGGCCCGACGTCGACGTCGTCGCGGTCGAGGCGTGGGCGCGACGCTACCGGGTGCCGGAGCTGTTCGCCGGCGACGCCTGGTCGCCGGAGCTGGCGGCGGTCGCCGCGACCCTGGTGGTGCGGCGGGCGGTCCGGCACCCGGCCCTGAGCCGGCTGGTCGTACCGGCCGGGCCGGCGCACCGGCAGGCGGAGCTGGCCCGGCTGCTCGCGGCCCAGGCCCGGTCCGGGCGCGAGGTGCTGCTCACCACCACGCCGCAGGGCGCGGAGCTGTCCGCGCTGGTCACCGCCGGGATCATCGGGTACGCCCCGACCCCGCCCACCGACGCGGCCACGCTGGTCCTGCACCCGGCCACCGAACCCGCGCCGCCGGACGCCCCGGCGCTGCCCTTCGACCCGGCGAACGGGCCGGTGGACGTGCTGCGTGGCCTCTGGTCGCTCGACGCGGACGTCTCCCGGGCCGCCGACGCGCCGGTCGACCGGATTCCCGCCGGCCTGCTCGCCGAGGTGGCCACCGAGCTGAGCGACGCGGCGGCGCTGCGCGGCGCGGTCACCGACGGGTACCGGCGCTCGGCCGACCGGGCCGCCGCCGCGCCGCGCACCGACCGGGAACGTCAGCTCGTGGCGATCTGGTCGGAGCTGCTGCGCACCAACCAGCTCGGCATCAACGACGACTTCTTCGCCGTCGGCGGTGACTCGCTGCTCGCGATGCAGCTCGTCGCCCGCTGCGCGGCGGCCGGCATCCACATCACCCCGCGACAGCTCGTCCGCCACCCCACCGTCGCCGAGCTGGCCGCCAGCCTCGGGGAGACGACTGTGGCGCTGGACGCCGAACAGGGCGCGGTGCACGGCGACGCCCCGCTGACCGGCGCGCAGCGCTGGTTCACCGACCTGGTCGCCCCCACCATGGGCCGGCCCGCCCTGTTCAACCACCCCTACTACCTCCAGCTGGCCCGCCCGCTCCCGGCCGACCTGCTCCGCGAGGCGGTCCGCCGGCTGGTGGCCCAGCACGACGCCCTGCGGCTTCGCCTGACCCGCCAGCCGGACGGGAGCTGGCGTCAGCACCACGCCGACCCCGCCGACGCGGTCCCGTTCGTCAGCCACGACCTGACCGGGCTCGGCGTCGACGAGCGGGAGGCGGCCGTCGAGGCCCGCTGCGCCGAGGCGCAGACCGGTCTGGACCTCACGGCCGGCCCGCTGGCCCGGGTGGCGCATTTCCGGCTCGGCCCGGAGCTGCCCGATCGGCTGCTGCTCGTCAACCACCACCTCGTCGTCGACGCGGTCTCCCGGGGCGTGCTCCTGGCCGACCTGGAGACGCTCTGCGACCAGCTCGAACGCGGGGTCGAGCCGGCGTTGCCCGCGAAGACCACGTCGTACCGGGCCTGGGCGCGGCGGCTGGCCGAGTACGCGGGCTCGCCGCAGCTGCGCGAGCAGTTGCCGTTCTGGCTGGCGCAGGCCGACGAGGGTGTGCTGGCCCAGCTGGCCGACGAGCCGAGGGCCGCGCCGTTCCGCCTCGGTGACCTGGGCCTGGCCACCGTGACGCTGGACGAGGCGGCGACCCGGGGACTGCACGCCGCCGCCCGCCGGCTGCGCGCCAGCGTGCGGGACCTGCTCGTGTGGGCCGTGGTGGCCACCGTCGCGGGGCGTACCGGGGGCGCGGTCACCGTCGCCACGACCGGCCACGGCCGGGAACCGCTCTTCGACGACGTCGACGTCAGTCGCACCACGGGATGGTTCCAGGTGCTCTATCCCCTACGGCTGGAACTGCCCGCCACCACCGACGCGGCGCGCTCGGTCCGCTCCGTGATCCGCCAGCTCGGCCGGGTCCCGGACAACGGCATCGGGTACTCGCTGCTGCGCCACCTCTGCCCCGACGACGACGTACGGGACCGGTTGGCCGCGACGCCACCGCCGCCGGTCGCGGTCAACTACATGGGCGGCTTCGGCTTCGACGACGTCGCCCCGGCCAACCAGCTCCTCGATGTCTGCACGGCGCCGTTCGGGCCGACCGAGGACCCCGACGGGCACTGGCCCTTCCCCTTCGACGTGACGGGGTCGCTCACCGGCCCCGCACTGCGCGTCGATCTGAGCTACGCCACTCCGGCCTTCCGGCCGGAGACCGCTGAGAACCTGCTCGACGGCATCCGGACCAGCCTCCTGCGCCTGGTCGGGAACCACGGGCAACCGCCACGGCAGTAGGAGGAGACCCCATGGCGTTCCGACGCCCGTCCCGGTTCGCCGGGTTCACCACGATCTGGTTCGGCCAGCTGCTGTCGGCGCTCGGCACCCGGATGACGAACTTCGCCCTGAGCATCTGGGTGTGGGACGCCACCGGCCGGGCCTTCGACCTGACCATGCTGATGGCGTTCGCGTTCGGCGCGACAGTGATCTTCAGCCCGATCGCCGGCGCGCTGGTCGACCGGTGGGGACGACGACTGACCATCGTGCTCAGTGACGTCGGCTCGGCGATCACCACCGCCGTCGTGCTGCTGCTGTTCCTCAGCGGCTCGGTCGAGGTGTGGCACCTGTACCTGGTCAACCTGGTCACCGGCGCGTTCCTCGCGTTCCAGCTGCCGGCGTACCAGGCGACCATCACCGTGATGATGGAGAAGGGCCAGTACCCGAGGGCCAACGCGATGATGTTCGCGGTCCGGACCATCCCGGTGATCTTCGCCCCCGGCTTCGCCGCCGCGCTGCTCGGCCTGATGGACATCAAGGTCATCCTGCTCATCGACGCGCTGTCCTACCTGGTGGCGATCGGCGCGGTGCTGCTGGTGCAGCTCCCACCCAGGCCCCGCTCGACGCAGCAGAACGAGGGCGGCTTCTGGTACGACACGATCTACGGCTTCCGCTACATCCTGGCCAGTCGGGCGTTCACCGGGCTGGAAGCGATCATGTTCGCCATCAACGTGCTCGCCGCGGTCGGCTTCGCCCTGCTGGTGCCGCAGATCCTGGCCCGCACCGACAGCAGCACCAACGCGGTCGGCCTGGTGCAGACCATCGGCGCGGTGGGCGGTGTGGCCGGCGCGCTCCTGCTCGGGCTGCTGCCCAACACCCGCCACAAGATCCGCCGGATGCTCATCGCCATCCTGGTCTTCAGCGTCCTCGGCCGGATCGTCTACGGCGTCGGGGACAGCATCATCGTCTGGTCGGTCGCCCTGCTCTTCCTGCACCTGTCCATCCCGTTCATCGACGGGTACGCCCAGTCGGTGTGGCAGGAGAAGGTCGAGCCGTCGCACCAGGGCCGCGTCTTCGCCGCCCGCCAGTTCATCGAGGACCTCGCGTACCCCGGCGGCACCGCCCTGGCCGGTATCGCCGCGGACCGCTGGTTCGAGCCGATGATGCGCGACGGCGGGCCCGGGGTCCCGTACTTCGGGTGGCTGGTCGGCAGCGGACCCGGCGCGGGGATGGGCCTGATCTTCGTGATCGTCGGCCTGTTCGGCATCGGCGTCGCGGCGGCCGGGTTCGCCTCGCCGAGCATCCGCCGGATGGAGGTCGACCTGCCCGACTACGACGAGCCGACCGACCCGCCGGCCCCGCTGCCATCGCCGAGCGGCACCGACGAGCTGACCGACGACCGCGCGGTGGTGGCGAAGTGACGCTGACCGAGGTGGTGGCCGGGGTCCTGGAGGTCGACCCGGCCGAGGTGACCGACGAGTCCGGGCCGCAGACCATCGGCACCTGGACCAGCCTGCGGCACCTGCAACTGGTGGTGACCCTGGAGGAGGTCTACGGGCTGTCCTTCGCCTTCGAGGAGATCCGCGACGTGCGCAGCGTCGGCGAGCTGCGCACCGTGCTGCGCGCCAAGGGCACGGAGACCCGATGAGCGCCGACCTGTTCTCCCGACGCACCCGCTGGCAGGCGCTCACCCGCCAGCGGCCGGCACCGGCGCTGCGCGTCGCGCTGCTGACCAGCTACACGGTGGATCCGCTGGTGCCGTACCTGGGGCTGGCCCTGCACGACACCGGGCTGCCGGCCACGCTCGCCGTCGGCCCGTTCCAGCAGGTCGTGCAGCAGTGTCTCGCCACCGACGGCTTCCTCGCCGAGGCGCGACCCGACGTGCTGGTGGTGGCGCAGCGCCTGGAAGAGGCCGGCGACCCCGGTCCGAGCGGCGACGCGTGGGCGGCGGAGCTGCTGGCCGGGGCCGAGGCGGCAGTCACCGCCGCGCGCCGGCACCGGGCCCTGCTGGTGTACGTCCTGCCGGCCGTCCCCGCCTCCCGCCCGTACGGGCCGGCCGACGCGATGCACGCCGACGGGGTGACCGCCAGCGCCACCGCCGTCCGGCAACGGCTGCGCGACCGGCTGGCCGGCGACCCGTGGGTGCTGCTCGTCGACGCCGACGAGGCGGTCCGGGCCGTCGGTGACGAGCGGGCGTATCACCCGGCGCTGTTCCGCTTCGCGAAGGTGCCGTACACCGAGGAGGTCTTCGCGCGGCTCGGCGCCACCGCCGCCGCGCTGGTGGCCGCCGGGTTCGGCGCGGGCTGCCGAGCGCTGGTGCTCGACGGCGACGGGCTGACCGGGGCGGCGCACCTGCTGCCGGCGCTGCGCGAGCTGCGCGCCGCCGGCGTACGCGTGGCGCTGCGGGCCACCGGCGCCGACTGGTGGTCGAGCGCCGACGCGACGGACCTGTTGGCGGTGCTGGACGGCTGGGTCACCGACGAGCGGCCGCTGGCCGACCAGCTCGCCGAGATCGCCGACGAGCTGGACGTCGCGCTGGCCCAGCTCGTGCTGGCGGGTACCGGCCCGACGCAGGCGCCGCCGCGACACGTCCCGCTCGGGTCCGATCCCGCGCTCTGGTCGGACGAGCTGCGGGCGGCGGGACTGACCGACCGGCTCCCGGCCCGACGGTGGACCGGCGGCACGTCCCGGCCTGCCGTCGCGCCCACCGAGCTGTCCCTGGACGACTTCGTGGCCGGCCTGGACGTCCACGTCGACTACCGGCCGGTGGCCGCCGACAGCGTCGCCGAGGTCGCCGAGGTCGCCGCACGGGCGCACGACTTCGCCCTCGCCCCCGCCCCACCGGCCGCCGCGCTGGCCGAGCGGGCCGCCGACCTGCTGGCGATCCGGGTACGCGACCGGCTCGGCGACTACGGCACCTCGGGCCTCGTCGCGCTGGACCGGACCGTCGACCGCTGGACCGTCGACGTCTTCTCCCTCTCCTGCCCGGTGCTCGGTAAGGGCGTCGAGGCGGCCGTGCTGCGGGAGGTGACCCGGCGGGCGGGCGCGGCCGGCGCTGGCGAGGTGCTGGTCCGCTGGACCGACACGGGCCGCAACGGCACCGCTCGGCGCTTCCTGTCCGAGTTGGACGGTGTCGCGCCCGCCGACCCCCGGGTCCGGCTGCGCGCCGCCCACACGTCCGACGACAATTCGACGCCACCGTCGGCGACGGCATCGACACCGCCGACAGCGGCCGCATCGACACCGCCGACAGCCACGGCGGTACGGCGATGAGCGCGCCGCCGGTCGGCGTCGGGGTGGCCGCGCTGGCCCACGTCCTCGGCGAGCCGGTCGACGTGGCGGCTGCCGCGGCCGCGTACACCCAGGATCTGGACCGGTTGCGGTCCTGGGAGTACCGCGCGTTCCACCGGGCCGGCCCCGGCGTCGGGGTGACCGACCTGGCGGTCGTGGCCGGCGGCACGGCCCTGGACCGGGCCGGGCTGAGCGCCGCCGACGTGGACCTGGTGGTGCTGGCCATCCCCGACCTGGCCGAGTACCTCTACTGGGACCCGGCCGCGCACACCCAGGCCCGCCTCGGCGCGCACCGGGCCGAGGCGGTGCTGCTCAACCAGGCGTGCGGCGGTGGGGTGGCCGCGTTCGACACGGTGGCCGGGCGGTTCGCCACCCACCCCGAGTACCGGACGGCGCTGCTGATCGGCGCGAACCGGGTGTGCGAGCCGTACTGGAACCGGATGGAGGTGAACACAAGCGTCTTCTCCGACGGAGCGGCGGCGGCCGTGCTGGTGCGCGACCACGACCGGTGCCGCTGGCTGGCCACCGAGACCATCACCGACGGCCGGTACGCGGGCTTCATGCGCATGCCCGTCGGCGGCGCGGCGCAGCCGTTCACCCCGGACGGCGGCACCCCCCGCGTCGGTGACCCGGCCGACCGGCTCAACGAGTTCTTCGCCGGGGACGTACGCCGGATGTTCCGGTTCGTCGCGACGATCCGGGAGCGCAACCGGCAGGTGGTGGAGACGGCGTGCGCCCGGGCGGGCGTGACGCTGGCCGACGTCCACCGGTTCGTGCACTTCCACGACAACGCCCGGCAGTTCGCGGAGCTGGCCAAGGACCTCGGCGTCGAGCTGGAGCGGACGAACGTCGAGCTGGCCCTCGCCCACGGTCACATCGGCTGCGCCGACCAGCTCATCGGCCTGGAACGCCACCTCGACAGCGGCGAGCTGACCGACGGCGACCTGGTCGCGCTGACCAGCACCGGCAGCGGCATGCACTGGGTCTGCACCCTGCTGCGGGTCTGACCGGCCGCACCACACCGACGGGAAGGAACACCGAACATGAGAGTCGAGGAGGTCCTGCACCGGATCCGCCGGCTGCGCCGACCCGACGCGGCCGCCGACCCGGAGCTGGCGCCCGGCCTGGTCCACCTGGACGACGCGGCGGTCACCACCGTCGCGTCCGCCGGTCGGCTGCTCGCCGACGTGCCCGTCGAGAAGCTGGCCAGCCCCGACTTCCCGCTTCGCCCGCTGCGGGTCGCGGTCACCGGCACGTTCACGCCGGGCACGCTGGAACCGCTGCTGCGGGTGGCGCTGCTGCGGATCGGCATCGCCGCCGAGATCCACGTCTCCGGCTTCGACCAGCTCGTGCTCGACCTCAGCGACCCGCGCTCGGCGCTCGCCGAGTTCCGGCCGGACGTCACGCTCTGCCTGCTGCATGACGGCTGGTTCCTGCCCGCCGAGTGGGACCCCGGCGACCTGGCCGGCCTCGCCGACGTGCTGGGCGAACGGGCCGGCGTGCTCGCCGCCGCGCTGCGCGGGTACGCGGCGCGCAACGAGGGCGCGGTGCTGCTGCACACCGTGCCGCTGTCGCCGTTGGAGCACCGCGGCCTGGTCAGCTTCCGGGGCCGGGCCGAGCTGGGCCGGATCTGGCGGGAGCTGAACTCCCAGCTGTTGGAGCTGGGCGGGCGGGACACGACGTACACCCTGGATCTGGAGACGCTGCTGGTGGACCACGACGGCCCGGTGCGCGACGAGCGCCTGTACCGGTTCGCCAGCATGGCGTGGACGCCCACGGTGGAGCGCCGGTACGCGCACGAGGCCGCCACCTTCTGCCGCGCGGTCCTCGGCCGGACGGCGAAGGTGCTCGCGCTGGACCTGGACAACACCCTCTGGGCGGGCGTGCTCGGCGACGACGGGCTCACCGGCATCCGGCTGGGCACCGACTATCCGGGCAACTGCCACCGGGACGTGCAGCGTCGCGCGTTGGCGCTGCGCCGGCAGGGCGTGCTGCTCGCGGTGTGCAGCAAGAACGACCCCGAGCTGGTGGCGGAGGCGTTCACGCAGCATCCGGACCTGCTGCTGCGCTCCGACGACTTCGTCGCCCAGGCGGTGAACTGGGGACGCAAGGACGAGAACCTGCGCCAGCTCGCCACCACCCTCAACCTGGGCCTGGACGCCGTCGTGTTCGCCGACGACAGCCCGTTCGAGTGCGAGCTGGTACGCCGCGAACTGCCGACCGTACGGGTGGTGGAGTTGGCCGGCGACCCGGCGGGCTTCCCCACCCGGCTGCTCACCGAGGGGCACTTCACCGTGCTGGCCACCGGCGCCACCGACCGGGAACGCACCGAGCTGTACCGGGCCCGCGCCGGGCGGGAGCGCTTCGCCGCCACGTTCGACTCGGCGGCCGACTACCTGCACCAGCTGACGTTGCGCGTCACCGTCCGGGAGGTCGACGAGCACAGCCTGCCCCGGCTCGCGCAGCTCGGGCTGCGCACCAACCAGTTCACCATGACCGAGCGCGCGCACACCGAGGCGCAGACCCGGGCGCGCGCCGACTCCCCCGACCACCTGGTGCTCACCGTCGAGGTGACCGACCGGTTCGGCGCCGAGGGGCTGGTGGGCGGCCTGTGGCTGGACCGGAACGACCCGGACGCCTGGGTGATCGAGAACTTCGTGCTCAGCTGCCGGGTCTTCTCCCGGGGTGTCGAGCAGGCGGCGCTGCACCGGGTGGCGGAGCTGGCCCGAGCCGCCGGCGCGACCCGGCTGGAGGCCCTGTTCCGGCCCACCGCCCGCAACAAGCCCGGCGGCGCCGTCTGGCCCGCCGCGGGCTTCACCGTGGCATCCGTCGACGACGGCACCACCCGGCACGTGTTGCCGCTGCATCCCCCGCCCCGGCTGCTGCCGGCGTGGATCGCCCTGGAGGAGGGAGACATCCGTGCCTGACCTGTTCACCACCGTCGCGGACCTCATCGAGCAGGTCGCGGACGTACCGGCCGAGGAGATCTCGCCCGACGTCCGGTTCGCGTCGCTGGCCAACTGGACCAGCCTGGAGGCGCTGCGTCTGCTCTCCGCGCTGGAGGACGACCTCGGCGTACGCCTGGACCTGCGGGCGTACCTGGCGGTGACCGCGGTCGGCGAACTGGTCGACCTCGTTGCCGGCGAGCTGGACGGGGCATCCCGGTGACCGCCACCCGCACCGAGGCGCCGCCGATCGCGCCGACCCGGCTCGCCGACGCCGACCTGGACCTGTTGCTGCTGATCCGGCACTTCGAGCTGGCCCTGCTGGACATGTTCGGCCGGGGCGAGCTGCACGGCACCACCCACACCTGCCTGGGCCAGGAGTACGTGCCGGTGGCGCTGCGCCCGCTGCTCACCGACGGCGACTTCGTGTTCAGCAACCATCGGGGCCACGGGCACTACCTGGCCCGGTTCGCCGACCCGCACGGCCTGCTGGCCGAGGTGATGGGCCGCGAGGGCGCGGTGTGCCAGGGCGTCGGCGGCAGCCAGCACATCCTGCGGGACCGCTACCTGTCGACCGGGGTGCAGGGCGAGAGCGTGCCGGTGGCCGCCGGAGTGGCGCTGCACCTCAAGCGCACCGAGCCGAGCCGACTGGCGCTTGTCTACCTGGGTGACGGCACCTGGGGCGAGGGCGCCGTCTACGAGGCCCTGAACATGGCCGCGCTGTGGGGGCTACCGCTGCTGCTGGTGGTCGAGAACAACGGCATCGCCCAGTCCACGCCCACCGACGCGCAGCTCGCCGGCAGCATCGGCGGGCGGGCGCGGGCGTTCGGGGTGGACCACCTGCGGGTGACCTCCACCGACACCGAGGTGGTCCGGGCCGCGCTGACGCCGGTGCTGCGCCGGGTCCGCGAGCGGTCCACGCCGTACGTGGTGGAGCTGCTCACGCACCGGGTGGGACCGCACAGCAAGGGCGACGACAGCCGCCGCCCGGAGGAGATCGCGCACGCGCGGGCGCACGACTGGTACGCCCGCTACGCCCAGGCGTACCCGGAGCAGTTCGGCGCGCACGACGAGCGACAACGGGCGTACGTGGCGCAGGTGGTCGCCGACGTCGCCGGCCGACCGGCGAGCCGCTGGGCGGAGGCCGACCGTGGCTGAGCGGGTGGTGGAGAACCTCAACCAGGCGTTGCACGCGCTGCTGGCCGACGACCCCGCGCTGACCGTGCTCGGGGAGGACCTCGTCGACCCGTACGGCGGGGCGTTCAAGGTGACCCGGGGACTGTCGACGCGCTGGCCGGAGCGGGTGCTGTCCACCCCGTTGAGCGAGGGCGGCATCGTCGGCGTGGCCGGCGGTCTGGCCCTGGCCGGGCAGAGCGCGATCGTCGAGATCATGTTCAGTGACTTCGTGGCGCTGGCGTTCGACCAGATCCTCAACTTCGCCAGCAAGTCCACCGCCATGTACGGCAGGCGGGTGCCGATGCGGCTGGTGGTGCGCTGCCCCACCGGCGGCAACCGGGGGTACGGCCCGACGCACAGCCAGAGCCCGCTGAAGCACTTCATCGGCATCCCCGGCCTGAGCCTGCACGAGGTGTCGCCGTTCCACGACAACCGGGCGGTGCTCGCGGGCATGCTCGCCACCGGCCGGCCGGGTCTGCTCTTCGAGGACAAGGTCCTCTACACCACCCGCATGTACGCCGACGGCGTGGTGGACGAGCTGTTCCGCTACGACCTGATCGGCCCGGACGCCGACGTCGCCCGGGTCCGGGTGGACGAGGAGGAGCAGGTCGACTGCGTGCTGGTCGTACCCGGCGGGTTGGCCGCCCGGGCGGTGTCGGTGGCCCGGGAGCTGCTGCTGCGCGACGACATCGTCTGCCAGGTGCTGGTGCCGTCGCGGCTCTGGCCGCTGGACACCGACACCCTGCTGCCGCCGATCGCGCGGGCCGGCCGGGTGGTGGTGGCCGAGGAGAGCACCGCCGGCGGCACCTGGGGCGCCGAGCTGGCGCAGGTCGTGCACCGGCGGCTCTGGGGATCGCTGCGCGCGCCGGTACGCCTCGTGCACTCCGCCGACAGCGTCATCCCGACCGCCGCGCATCTCGAACGCACCGTGCTGGTGCAGGACACCGACATCCGCCAGGCCGTGAAGGAGGTCGTCAGTGGTGACTGACCTGGTCGTCCCCAAGCTCAACAACAACGACACGACGTACGTCCTGCTCGACTGGCTGGCCGAGAACGGCGAGCAGGTGCGCGCCGGCGAGCCGATCGCCGAAGTGGAGACCTCCAAGGCGGCCGAGGAGCTGCTCAGCGACGGCGACGGCGTCCTGCACCGGCTCGTCGAGGTGAACCGGGAGTGCGCCCCGGGCGACGTCATCGGTCACGTCTTCGACAGCGAAGAGGCCCGGCAACGCTTCCTCGCCGAGGCGGTCGCCCCGGCTGTCGTACCCCTGCCGAACGTCTCCCCCGGCGGGCCGGTGCTCACCGACTCGGCCCGGGAACTCGCGGCAGCGCACGGTCTCAGCGACGACGAGCTGCGCGGCCTCGGCAAGGCGGTCGTGCGGCGTACCGACGTGGAACGCCTGCTGGCCGACCGGTCGGCGGCGCCCGCGGCCGCGACCGAGCCGGTGGTGGTGGCCGCGGCCGCCGCGCTGGCGGCCGGCGACGGCCCGGAGCCGGACGACCCGCGCCCGGTGCACGCGCTCTCCCGCGCGCAGCGCGCCGTGGCCGCCGTGGTCACCGAGTCCCACCGCGAGGTGCCGGCGGCGCTCGCCGTCATCAAGGTCCGCGCCGACGCCGCCCTCGCGGTGGCCCGGCAGCTCACCCGCGCCACCCGCACCCTGGTCGGCCTGCCGGAGCTGCTGGTCAAGGCCATCGGTGGGTTGCGCGAGGACCACCCGTTGCTCTTCGCCGCACCCGGCGACGGCAGCAGCGTACGACTGGCCGAGGCGGCCCACGTCGGCGTCACCATCGACGTCGGCACGGGGCTGTTCATCCCGGTGGTCCGCGACGTGGAGGAGCTGACCTGCGCGGAGATCGCCGAGACGCTGATGGACTTCCGCTCCCGGGCCGGCGGTGAGGGTTTCCGGGCCGGCGAGCTGGCCGGCGGCACCATCGTCGTCTCCCTGCACACCGACCCCGACGTGGTGCTCGCCGGGCCGATCGTCTTTCCCGGTCAGACCTGCGTGGTGGCGATCGGCGGCACCCAGGACGAGCTGGCGCTGGACGCGGACGGCCAGGTCGTGACGCGCCGCTACGTCAACCTGAGCGCCGTCTACGACCACCGGGTGGTCAACGGCCGGGAGGCGGTCGCCTTCCTCCAGGCCGTGAAGGCCGCGCTGGAGTCCCCCGACCACCTCGCCGAGGAGTGACACGGCGCTCAGCCGAAGGACTCGTCGCACACCTGCCAGCCGACCTCCGACTCCACGCGCAGGTCGAGCGTCGTGGTCTGGCCCGTCCGGCCGGTCAGCTCGACGGTCACCGAGGCGTTGTTTCCGGCCTCGTTGGTGAAGACGGCCCGACCCATGGTGTGCGACACGGGCCGGCCGAGGCGCTCCACCGCCGCGGTGAACGCCGCCACATCGGTCCGTTCCCTGATTCTCCGGCACAGGGATTCGTGCGCTGCGGCGTCGTCGTTGCTCTCCAGTCGACGGACGAACTGGTCGGCCGCCGCGCGCGGCTCGTCCACGTCCGGCCCGGTGTACATCCACAGCAGGAAGCCGCCAACCGGCAGGGCCAGTGCGCCCAGGCACGCGACGACGAGAGCGGCCACGACGATCCACGTGGTGCGCTGGGCCTTCGAAGGTGGGTCAACCGACGGAGGGTGGGGCGACAGGGCTGGACGCATGGCGGAACGTTAACGACCGCCGATACCTCCCGAGCGGCGGTACGGCCACGGATCGATCTCGGTCCCTCGCAGCCCGTCGCACCCTTGGCGCCATCTGTCGGTAGTGATCGTTGGCGGCTGAGCAGTGGTGGGGCCGGCGTGTCGCACCGCTCAGCTGCCAACGATCACGAGCGGGGCGCTCGCTTCGGGTTGTCGTGGCTTGGGCGGGCGCAGGGTGGCCGCGGCGGTCAGGCAGAGCACGGCGGCGGCGATCAGTGGCGGACGACCGCCGAAGTGGACGGCGGCGGAGCCGAGCGGGATCGCCAGGACGAGCGGGCCGAACATCGCGGTGTTGGCCGTCGCGGCGACCCGGCCGAGCAGCGCCGCCGGGCTGTGCGTCTGCACGGCGGTCACCGCCGCGACCAGGGTCCACGGCAGCCCGATGCCGGCGACGACGGCACCCGCGACCGTGGCCGGCCACCAGGGCAGGCAGCGCGCCAGACAGCCCACGGCGAACAGCACGGCCCCGGCCACGCCGACAGCGGCGGGACCCCGTCGGGTGAGGAGCCGGCCGACGACCAGGCCACCGAGGATCGAGCCGGCGCCCTGCGCGCTCGCCAGCACACCCAGAAACGTGGTCGGAAGGCGTAGTTCCGTGACGACGACCGCGTAGACGGCCGCGGTCGTGAAGCCCGACATGGCGATCGACACGGCCGCGAGCACGACCGGTACGCGGATCGTCCGCTGTCCGAGCAGGACCGCAAGCCCGGCGCGCAGGCCGCGATGCCGCCGCGTCGGCCGTTCGGGCGGCGTCCGGTTCAGGCGCACCGCCAGGTACAGAACGGCGACCAGGAGCGGCATGGCCGCGCTCAGCACGGCGACCGCGTGGCCGCCGTGCCAGGCGTACAGGCCCGCGCCGGCCAGCGGGGCGACGAGCTTCATGCCCTCCTGCGCGCTCGACCGCCACCCGTTGACGTCGCCGAGGTCCGTCGGCGACAGCGCGGACGGCAGCAGCGCCGTCTCGCCCGCGTCGATCAGCACATAGCTGACACCGTAGGCGCACGACACGGCGAAGATGACCCACGTCTGCCCCGGGCCGCGGACGGCGAGGAGCGCCAGCAGCGCGGCTGCCAGCAGGAGGTTGACGGCGATCACCAGCGCCCGTCGGGGCGCCCGGTCGAGCAGGCCGCCCAGCCACGGGCCGGCGAGCACCGGGGCGTACACGCAGAGCCCGGCCAGTGCGGCCAGACCGGTGGAGCCGGTGAGGTCCAGGATCCAGATGCCGGCCACCAGGGACATGGCGCTGCTGCCGAAGCCGGACAGCAGCGAGATCGCCACGAACAGACCCGCGTTGCGCCGCATGAGCCCTCCAGGTTGAGCCGAGTTGACTCACATCCTGATTCTTGAGCCAGGCTCAGGCAATGGCGTCGGGTGATGTCAATGGCTCGTTGACAGCACGGTGTCCACCGTCGACGCCATGACTCGCACCGGTGGCGGCAGCCGGTCGCCTGCGGCTTCGAGGTCGGCGCGGAGGTGCAGGGCCAGCGCGTAGAGCGAGCCCGGGGCGGCGTCCAGGGCGGCGTCCACTGTGCTCCGAACGAGTGCCGCCCGAGGAAAGCGGGAGTCCCACCGCCGGTCCGCCGCGATCCAGCGCCCGAGGTCGGCCACCGCGCCCCGCAACGCCGCGATCTGCGACGGGTAGCCACGGTCGAGGTCGTGTCGCCGAGCACGTCGCGCGGCCGCCAGGCGCTGACGGCGCTGCTCGGCGGCCTGCCGGCTGCCGAGCCCCAGCGCCGTCGCCACCTGCGCCCAGGTCGCGCCGTCGTGGCGCGCCCGGTCGATCAGCTCCGCCTCCCGCTCGTCCAGGTGGGCACGAGCAGCGCGCACCTCAGCCAGGCCGGCCAACGGCGTCGTCGTCATCCGTCAACATTACATTGACAGTTCGGTGCGGCGGACCCCCGAGCGGGGGCGCGCCCAATCTCCGGGCGACGCGAGCCGCCCCAGGCATGGGGCAGCTCTACAGGCAGCAGAGGGGGGCCTGCCAGCGGCGTCGAGACGGTGCCGACGGTGGCTACCGGACGCCCAGCCCTGCGATGAGGATCTCCACCATCCGGCGCGCGTCGTAGCGGGGGTCGCCCGCGCCGATGCAGAGGTTGCCGACGCCGCGCAGCAGCTCGACGGGGCTCAGGTCGGTGCGGATCTCGCCCGCCGCCGCGGCCGCGTCGAGCAGTTGGGCGCACACCGGCACCAACCGGTCGAGGAAGTAGCCGTGCAGAGCCTGGAAGGCGACGTTGTCGGACTGCAACGCCTGGGCGAGACCGTGCTTGGTGACCAGGAAGTCGACGAAGAGGTCGATCCACCGCGCGAGGGCGGCGTACCGGGTGCCGCTGGCGGCCAGCAGCGTCGGCCCGGCCTCGGCACAGGCCTCGACCTGGTGTCGATAGACGGCCACGATCAGGTCCGCCCGCGTCGGGAAGTGCCGGTAGATCGTGCCGACGCCGACGCCCGCCGTGGCGGCGATCTCGCGAACGGGCACGTCGACGCCGGACGCGACGAAGGCCGCGGCGGCGGCGTCCAGGAGCGTCGCCTCGTTGCGCCGCGCATCCGCCCGCTTCCGCGGTCGCGGTGACGTCGATCCGCTATCGATGTCGGCCACTGCGCCCGACCTCCCATGATCACTGTTGGCAAACGGAACAGTGTTCCGTATATTGGTTAGCGGAACATGGTTCCACTTGTTCAGGATGCCAGAGCAGGTGGGCCACGGCCAACCACGCCCCTTGAGCACGGAGGAACAACCATGCAGTACCGCACCTTGGGTCGCACCGGCGTCCAGGTCAGCACACTCGTGCTGGGCGCCATGAACTTCGGCAAGCTGGGACGCACCAGCCAGGACGAGGTCACCGCGATCGTCGACGCCGCCCTGGAGGGCGGGGTCAACCTGATCGACACCGCCGACATGTACAGCCAGGGCGAGTCGGAGGAGATGGTCGGCCGGGCGATCACCGGCCGCCGCGACGACATCGTGCTGGCCACGAAGGCCGGCATGCCGATGGGCGACAGGCGCGACCACCGGGGCAGCTCACGCCGCTGGCTCGTCACCGAGTTGGACAACAGCCTGCGCCGCCTCGGCGTCGACCATGTCGACCTCTACCAGATCCACCGGTGGGACCCGACCACCAGCGACGAGGAGACGCTGTCGGCGCTGACCGACCTGCAGCGGGCCGGAAAGATCCGCTACTTCGGCTCGTCGACCTTCCCCGCGTACCGCATCGTGCAGGCCGAGTGGGCCGCGCGGGAGCACCACCTGAGCCGCTACGTCACCGAACAGCCCAGCTACTCGATCCTGCAACGCGGGATCGAGACCCACGTCCTGCCCGTGACCGAGCAGTACGGCCTCGGCGTGCTGGCGTGGAGCCCGCTCGCCTCGGGCTGGCTCTCCGGCGCGGTCCGGGCGGGCCGGGAGATCACCACCAGCCGGTCGACGCTTCTGCCGGAGCGCTTCGACACCGCACTCGCGGCCAACCAGGCCAGGATGGACGCCGTCGAGCAACTGGCCAAGGTCGCCGACGAGGCCGGCCTCACCATGATCCAGCTCGCGCTCGGGTTCGTCACCGCGCACCCGGCCGTGACCAGCGCGATCATCGGTCCCCGCACGATCGACCACCTGCACTCCCAGCTCGCCGCCGCGGACACCGTGCTCTCCGCCGACGTGCTGGACGCGATCGACGCGATCGTCGCGCCGGGCGTCGACCTCGCCGCACACGAGAAGTTCGACACCCCGCCCGCCCTGCTCGACCCGGCCCTGCGCCGTCGCTGAGCCCGGCGCGGGCACGTCATCGCCGGGTCACCGACGCCGCGCGGCGGGCCGGTGACCGGTCGCTCAGCCGGCGGCCAGGTGTTCGCGGACGCTGCGAGGACGCATGTCGGTCCAGGTGCGCGTCACGAAGTCCAGGCACTCCTGGCGGCTGCCGGCGCAGCCGGCGTCCCGCCAACCGTCCGGCACCTCCTTGTGCCGCGGCCACAGGGCGTACTGCTCCTCGTCGTTGACCACCACGCGGTGTTCGTCAGCCATCGGGGTTGCCTTCCTCGTGTCGGGCCAGGTGCAGCTCGCGAGCGAGACTCTCCGGGGACAGCGCCCGGATCTCCGCGAGCAGGTCGGTGAGGTCGCCGTCCGTGGGTGGGGAAATCGCCGGAGGTACGGCGGGAGCGGGCCCCGCCAGCGCGGCGACGGTACGGGCCAGCGCGGCGGGCGTGGGTGACTCGAAGATCGCGGCGGGCGGCAGATCGACGCCGAGCGCGTCGCGCAGTCGCGCCACCACCCGGGTGCCGAGCAGCGAGTGCCCGCCCAGCTCGAAGAAGTCGTCGTCGGGGCCGATCTCGTCGACGCCGAGCAGGTCCACCCAGATCCGCCGCACCACCTCGTACGGCTCGTCCCCCGTCGAGGCCGTCGCCGCCACCGATCCCGCCGTCACCGATCCGGCCGGGGCCGGTGGCGGCGGCGCGGTGACCGGCGTGACCTCGTCGGGGGCAACGGTTCCCGGCCGGTACGCGTCAACCCAGTGCCGGTCACGCGCGAACGGGTACGTGGGCAGGGGTACCCGACGTCGTCCGGCGGCGCGGCCGTCGGGCCAGCGCACCGGGGCCCCGGCGAGCCAGAGCCGGCCGACGGCCCGGGCGACGGCGTCGTCCTCGCCGGTCGGCGTGCGCTCGGCGGGCAGGCTGGTCACCACCGGCACCCCACGTGCGGCAACGTGCTGCCGGACGAGGGTGGCCAGCGTGCGACCGGGGCCGACCTCCAGCACCGCGTACCCCTCGCCGAGCAGCAGGGTGGCCGCGGCGGTGAAGTTGACCGGACGGCGCAGCTGCCGCACCCAGTAGTCGGGGTCGGTGGCCTCGTCGTCGGTGAGCCAGCCGCCGGTCACGTTCGACACGACCGGCACTGTGGGCGGACGCAGCGGGACCTCCCGCAGGTGCGCGGCGAAGCCGGCCAGGGCCGGGTCCATCAGGGCCGAGTGGAACGCGTGGGAGGTGCGTACCTCCCGACAGGCCACCCCGCGCCCGCGCAGGTCGGCGGCGAGCGCGGCGACGGCGGCGGTCTCGCCGGAGACGGTGGTGAGGCGCGGCGCGTTGGCGGCGGCCACCTCCACTCCGGCGGGCAGCAGCGCCGTCACCTCGTCGACGCCGAGGGCCACCGAGAGCATCGAGCCCGGCGCCTGGGCCTGCATGAGCCGGCCGCGGACGGCGACGGTGGCGAGCGCGTCGGGCAGGGTGAAGACACCGGCCAGGCAGGCGGCCACGTACTCGCCGAGGCTGTGCCCCGCCATCGCGGCCGGACGTACGCCGTGGTGGCGCAGCAGTTCGGCGAGGGCGTACTCGACGGCGAACAGGGCCGGCTGGGTGAGCCGGGTCTCGTCCAGCTCGGGTGCGGCCGGGACCGCGTCGCCGGCTGGGCAGAGCAGCGCGCGCAGGTCCACGTCGAGGTGCGGGCGCAGCAGGTCGGCGCAGCGGTCGAAGGCCGCCCGGTAGACCGGTTCGGTGCGGTAGAGGGTGCGGCCCATTCCCGCGTACTGCGCGCCCTGGCCGGGAAAGAGCAGCGCCACGCCGGCCGGCGTGCCGGTGGCGACGCCGGTGCGGACCAGCGTCGAGTCACGGTCGGCGAGCTGGGCGGCGGCGGTCGTGGCGTCACGGGCGACGGTGACGAGCCGGTGGCCGAACTCCCGTCGGGTGCCCGCGAGGGTGTACGCGACGTCGGCCAGCGGCACGTCGGGGTGCTCGCTCAGGTGGGTGGCGAGCTGGTCGCGGGCCCGGTCGAGCGCGTCGGCGTCCCGGGCGGAGAGCACCAGCAGATGCGCGGACGGGCCGTCGCCGGCGCTCGGCTCTGCCGGTTCGGCGGCCTGGAGCACGACGTGCGCGTTGGTGCCGCCGATGCCGAAGGAGCTGACCGCCGCACGGGACGGCGTGCCCAGGTCGGGCCAGGGCTGCGCGGTGGTGGGCACGTGGAACGGCCCGCCGGCCAGCTCGGGGTGCGGCTCGGTGCAGTACGGGCTGGGCGGCACCACCCGGTGGTGCAGCGCCAGCGCGGCCTTGATCAGCCCGGTCACCCCGGCGGCGACGTCGAGGTGACCGAGGATCGACTTGACCGAGCCGAGCGCGCACCGGCCTCCGTCGGTGCCCCGACCGCCGTCCGCGCCCGGGCTCGCATCTGCGCCCCGGAACGCCTCGGCCAGGGCGCGCAGCTCGATCTGGTCGCCCAGCTCGGTGCCGGTGCCGTGCGCCTCGACGTAGCCGATCGTGGCGGGGTCGACCTCGGCCACCTCCTGGGCGGCCCGGATCGCGGCGACCTGACCGTCGACACCGGGCGCGGTGAAGCCGACCTTCATCCGGCCGTCGTTGTTGATCGCGGAGCCGCGGATGACCGCGTACACCGTGTCGCCGTCGTCGCGGGCGTCCGCCAGCCGGCGCAGGACGACCACGGCGGCGCCGTCGCCTCCCACGGTTCCGGTGGCGCGCACGTCGAACGGGCGGCAGTGCCCGTCGCGGGACATGATGCCGCCGGCCTCGTGCCGGTAGCCGGTGCCGGTGGGCAGCAGGACGTGCGCGGCGCCGGCGAGCGCGACGTCGCACTCGCGGGCGAGCAGCGCCTGCGCGGCGAGGTGCACGGCGACCAGCGACGACGAGCAGGCCGTCTGCACCGCCACCGCGGGTCCGCGCAGGTCCAGGTGGTACGCCACCCGGGTGGGCAGCGAGTCCTTGTCGTTGGCGAGCATCAGCTCGTACTCGGAGACCGAGTCGAGCCGCGGGTTGCGGAACAGGTGGTGCAGGAGGTAGCCGCTGGCCGCGGCGGCGGCGTACACGCCGACCAGCCGGTCGGGGTTCCCGGCGAGGTGACCGGCGCGTTCCAGGGCGGTCCAGGCGGTCTGCAGGAAGAGCCGCTGTTGCGGGTCGAGCAGCCGGGCGTCGCGGGGCGAGTAGCCGAAGAAGCCGGCGTCGAACCGGTCGATGTCGGCCAGCGCGCCGTGCGCCGGCACGTGGTCGGGGTGCCGCCGCTCCTCCTCGGTGAGGCCGGCGGCAGCCAGCTCCGCGTCGGTGAACCGGGTGATGGTCTCCTCCCCGGCGAGGATCCGCTGCCACAGCTCGTCGATGTCGGCGGCGCCGGGAAAGCGGCCGGCCATCCCGACGATGGCGATCTCCAGTCCGGTCTCCTGGTCGGTCACGCTCGTCCCTCCCCCGCCGGCACCGGGCGGGCCCGGCGGGCCCGGTCGGCCAGCGCCTGCTTGCGTTCGTCTCGTCGCCGGCCACCGGCCGGTGCGGTCGTCGGGGCGGCCGTGCCGTCGAGGAACCGGGCCAGCAGCGCGATGGTCGGATAGCGGAACAGCTCGACGGCGGGCACCGGTCGGCCCAGCCGTTCGGTGAGCCGGGTCTGCACCCGCGCCAGCAGCAGCGACGTGCCGCCCAGGTCGAAGAAGTTGTCGTCCGCGCCGACGTCGTCGAGCCCGAGCACCTGCCGCCAGGTGTCGGCGATGGCCCGTTCGACAGCGCCGTCGGGTGCCACGTACGCGGCGCCGAGGTCGGCGCGGGCCACGGTGGGGGCGGGCAACCGGGACGGGTCGAGCTTGCCGCTGGACGTCACCGGCAGGTCGGGGACCACCACGAAGGCGCTCGGCACGAGATAGCGGGGCAACCGCCGGAGCAGGCTCTGGCGCAGCTCGTCGATCGCCAACCCGTCGCCGACGAGGTAGCCGACCAGTCGTCGACCGCCGGGCACGTCGGTCCGCACCACGGCGGCGGCCCGGCGCACCCCCGGGCACTGCCGCAGTTGGGCCTCCACCTCACCCAGCTCGATCCGATAGCCGTTGATTTTGACCTGGTTGTCCGCCCGGCCGAGGAAGACCAACTGCCCGTCGGCACGCCAGCGGACCAGGTCGCCGGTGGCGTACATCCGCTCCCCCGGTGTCGGCGCGTACGGGTCGGGCAGGAAGCGCCCGGCGGTGAGCGCGGGGTCGCCGTGGTAGCCGCGGGCCACCCCGGCCCCGCCGAGGTGCAGCTCGCCGGGCACCCCCGGTGGCACCGGCCGCAGCTCGGTGTCGAGCACGTAGGCACGTACCCCGGTCAGCGGCCGGCCGATCGGCAGCTCGGTGTCGGTGGCCGCGCAGTGGGCGGCCGTGGCGGTGACGGTGGCCTCGGTGGGGCCGTACCCGTTGATCAGGAGCCGGTCGCGCGACCAGGCGGCGGCGACGTCCGGGGCGCAGGGTTCGCCGCCGACGGTGAGTATCCGCAGGTCGGGCACTGCGGCGGGGTCCAGCGCGTCGAGGACCACCGGCGGCAGGTCGGCCGCCGTGACGCGGTGCCGGGTGAGCGCGGCGGCCAGGTCGGGGCCAGGGGTGCGCTCGTCCGGGCCGAGCAGGCGCAGCGTGGCGCCCGCCGTGAGCGCGGTGACCACATCGGACAGCGCCACGTCGAAGCTGATCGAGTGGAACTGCAGGACCCGGTCGCCGGCCCGGACGCCGACCAGCCGGGCCTGCGCGGCGGCGAGGTTGCTCAGCCCCCGGTGGGTGCCGAGGACGCCCTTGGGCAGCCCGGTCGAGCCGGACGTGTAGATCAGGTAGGCGGCGGCGTCGGGGTGGACTGCCGTCGGGAGCGCGGCGTCGACGGCCGTCGGCTGCTCGTCGAGGCGCAGCAACGGCACGCCGGTGGTGGGCAGCGCCAACTCCGCGTCGGCAGTGGTGACCACCAGCGCGGCGGCGGAGTCGGCGAGCAGGTGCGCCAGCCGGGCCGCCGGCAACTGCGGGTCCAGGGGCAGGTAGACCCCACCCGCCCGGAGTACGGCGAGGAACGTGACCACCCAGTCCGGGCCCGCGGGCAGGCAGACCCCGACGGTCGTCTCGGCCCGCACGCCCCGGGCGGCGAGGGTCCGGGCCAGGCGGTCGGCCCGCGCGTCCAGCTCCCGGTAGGTCAGGGCCTGATCGCGGTACGCCAGGGCGACCGTCTCCGGTGCCGCCGCGGCCCGGCGGGCGACCAGCTCGCCCAGGCTCGGCTGGCCCTGCGGCGCGGGCGCGGTGGCGGCCCAGCGGTCGACCAGCTCCCGTCCGGCGGGCGCGTCGAGCAGCGGCAGCCGGTCCACGGGGGTGTCCGGGGCGGCGAGCGCGGCGGTGAGCAGGGTGTCGAGCTGGTCGGCGAGCGCCCGGGCGGTGGACTCGTCGAAGAGGCGCGTCCGGTACTCGATCCGCCCGTCGATGCGGCCCTCGTACGGGATGACGGTCAGCGTCAGGTCGAACATGGACGTGCCGGTGTGCGTCTCACCGCTGGCCAGCACGCTCACCCCGGGCAGGGTCAGCCGCTGCTCCCAGCCGTCCTCGACGGCGAACATCACCTGGGCGAGCGGGTGCCGGCCGGCGTCGCGGACCGGGCGCAGCTCCTGTACCAGGGCGTCGAACGGCACCGGGTCGGTCAGCGCGGTCAGCGCGGAGTCCCGCAGCCGATCCAGCAGCGCGGCGAAGGTCAGTCCACCGTCGACCCGGCTGCGCAGCACCAGGGTGTTGACGAAGAAGCCGACCGCGGTCTCGCTGTCGAGCGTCTGCCGGTTCGCCACCGGGGTGGCGATCAGCAGGTCCGGCTGCTGGCTTCGGCGGTGCAGCAACGCCGCCCAGGCCGCCGCGAAGATCATGTACGGCGTCGCGCCGGTGCGGCGGCCCGCCTCGGCGACCCGGTCGGCCAGCTCCGGTGGCCAGGAGAACTCGATCTCGTGGCCGGCGTCCTCCAGCTCGGCCGGGCGGGGCCGGTCGGTCGGCAGGTCGAGCCCCGGCGGCGCACCGGTCAGCGCGTCGCGCCACCAGTCCAGCCGCCGGGCCAGCTCGGTCGGGCCGAGCAGTCGGTCCTGGGCCAGCGCGGCCGGTACGTCCCGGGGCACCGGCGGCAGCGCCGGACGCCGCCCCTCCCGCAGGGCCGCGTACGCCGTCGACAGCTCCTCGAAGAGCAGACCCATGCTCCAGCCGTCACACACCACGTGGTGCAGGGAGAGCAGCAGCGCGAAGTCGGTGGGGCCGGTGCGGCACAGGGTGGCCCGCACCAGCGGCCCCCGGGCCAGGTCGAAGGGACGTACCGCCTCGGCGGCGGCGTACTCGTCGATCCGCTCCGGCGCGACGTCCTCGACCACCAGCGGCAGACCGGTCGGCGGCAGGACCAGCTGGTACGACTGCCCGTCCAGCGGCACGAACACCGTGCGCAGCGCCTCGTGCCGCGCCACGACCTCGTCGAGCGCGCCGCGCAACGCGGCCACGTCCAGGTCGCCACGCAGGTCCACCCGGTACGGCACGTGGTAGGCCGGGCTGTCCGGGCGGAGCTGCGCCAGCAGCAGCATCCACTCCTGGGCGGCGGTGAGCGGGTGGATGCCGTACCGGTCGCCGTCGGCGCGGATCGCGGCGAGGAGCGCCCGCCGCCGTTCGGGCGGCAGGGCGTCCACGCGCTGGCGCAACTGCTCGGGCGTGAGGGCTCCGATCATCGGGCGATCCCCTGTTCGAGCTGGTCGAGCAGGCCGGCGAGGTCGGCGGGTGGCGGCCCGTCCGACGCGACCGGCAGTGCCGCTTCGGTGGGCTCGACCGGCACCCCGCTGATCTCGTCGGCCGCGGCGGCCAGCCCGGCCACGGTCGGGTGGTCGAAGATCAGCCGCAGCGGCACCTCCGCGCCGATCGCGGCGGCGAGCCGGGAGCGGACCCGGGTCGCCTTCAGGGACCGCCCGCCGAGGTCGAAGAAGTCGTCGTCGCGGCGGCGCACCGGCACGCCGAGGACGTCCTGCCAGATCTCGGCCACCGCCCGCTCGGTGGGTGTCCGCGGAGATGCGTCACCGTCGCCCGTCGCGGCCGTGTCGGGCGCGGGCAGCGCCGCGACGTCCACCTTGCCGTTGCGGTTCAGCGGCAGCCGCGGCACCACCACGAACAGGGCCGGCACCAGGTGGTCGGGCAGTTGCTCGCGGGCCCGCTCCCGGACCGCCTCGACGCGCACCCCGTCGTCGGGCACGACGTACGCGACCAGTCGGGCGTCCCCGGCGGCGTCGCGGTCGGCGCGCACGATCGCGTCCCGCAGCAGCCCGCCAGCGCGTAGCGCCTCGGTCACCTCGCCCGGCTCGACCCGGTACCCGCGGATCTTGACCTGGTGGTCCGAGCGGCCGACGAACTCGATCAACCCGTCCGGGCGTTGCCGGACCACGTCGCCGGTGCGGTAGAGCCGGCCCCCGGTGCGCGGCCCGAACGGGTCGGGCACGAACTTCTCGGCGGTCGCGTCGGGGCGGCCGAGGTAGCCGCGGGCCACCCCGTCCCCGCCGATGAACAGCTCACCGAGCACGCCCGGCGGCACCGGTTGCAGGAGCCGGTCCAGCACGTACACCCGGGTGTTGGCGACCGGGCCGCCGATCGGCACGATCGGGTCCGCGGCGGTGAGCCGGGCGCAGTCGTACGTCGTGGTGTAGGTGGTGGCCTCGGTCGGGCCGTACCCGTTGACCAGCGTCGTGTCCGGGCAGGCCGCCCGGAGCCGGTCAACTGCCGTCCGGTCGGCCTGCTCGCCGCCGAACGTCAGGTAGCGCAGCGCGGCCAGGGCGTCCGGCGCCTCGGTCGCCACCTGCCGGGCCACGGACGTGGCCAGGAACATCATCGTCACGCCGGTGTCGCGCAGCCGGGCGCGCAACCGGTCCGGCACGATCACGTCGTTGATGTCCAGGTCCGCCAGGCAGGCGCCGTTGAGCAGGGCGCCCCACACCTCCAGGGTCGCCGCGTCGAACGACATCGTGGCGGCCTGTCCCATCACGTCGTCCGGGCGTACGTCGACGAAGTTGGTGTCGCGGACCAGCCGGACGATGTTGCGGTGGCTGACCCCGGTGCCCTTGGGGTGGCCGGTGGAGCCCGACGTGTACATCACGTACGCGAGCTGGTCGGGATGGATGGTCACCGCCGGCGGGTCCGCCGGGCCGTCGTCGGCCGGCAGCCGGTCCACGACGATCCGGGGCGTGTCGTCGTCCGGGAGCCGGTCGGCCAGCGCGGCGGTGTGCAGGATCGCTCCCGGTGTGGCGTCGCGGCACATCAACGCCAGCCGCTCCGGCGGGTATCCGGGGTCCAGCGGCAGGTACGCGGCGCCGACCTTGAGCGTCGCCAGCGCGGCGATCACCCAGGCGGTGGTGTCGGCGAGGCAGATGCCGACCAGCGTCTCGGCGCCGATCCCCAGCCGGCGCAGACGCTCCGCCAGGTGGTTGGCACGCCGGTCCACCTCCCGGTAGGCGAGGACCCTCTCGCCGTCGCGCAGCGCGGGCGCGTCCGGGGTCTGCCGGACCCACTGGGCGAACAGGTCGGGCACCGACCTTTCTCGGGGGTAGGCGCTGTCGGTGGCGTTCCAGTCGATCACCACCTGCCGTTCCGTCGCCGGGTCGAGCAGCGGGAGGTCGGACAGGCGCGCTCCGGGCCGCTCCTGCGCCCGGGCGAGCAGCACGGCCAACGCCGCCCCGATCGACGTCGCGTGTGGGTGGTGGCTCACCGTGGCCGCCGGGCGTTCGTCGGTGTCGTCGATCAGCAGCCGCACCGCACCCCGATAACCGGGGGGCGCCTGATCGGAGCTAATCGATACCACCGGCCGATAGTCGGGAACCGTTTCGGGCAATTCCGCGTCGTGCTCCCGGGCCTCGCGCAGAGCCGTTCGGACCAGGTCCCGCAGCTCGGTCCACGTGGGATCCTCGGGCAACCGGACCCGCACGGGCAGCCAGCGTCCCGGGCCGGTCGGCGCGGCCGGCGTCTCGGCGAGCAGGTCCCGGCCGCCGACCCAACGGTGCAGCAGCGCGAACAGGCCGGCCAACGAGCTGACCTGCGGCTCGACCGAGTCGCATGGCAGATCCGCACGGGCTTCCCCGGCAGGGGCGGTCGGTGGCGCGAAGGGCAGGTCCGGCGGCTCCGGGAGGTCCGTGAGCTGCCGTTCCCAAAAGGCGGAAAGGCCAGGGAAAACTGTCTGTTCGGTCATCGGATCTCAGCTCCGATCGGCGGGCGACACGCAATGCCGGGAAGTCTGGACCGCGCCCGTGCCAGTTGCTTGTAGGGGCCGTTCGGGTGCCGTTGCGGCGGTCTGAGGGAAACCTGAGTGCGCGTTTATGCCGATAGCGCATTGCAGTCAGTAAGTACACCGACTCTTTTGGTTATGGCGATGCCGCTCGATGAAGACAATGATCGGGCCCGGGGGGAAGCCACGCCGGGGGCGACGACTCGTAGTGCCCGGTTGTCTCTTCGCTCGCCTGAGCCTCCACGAGAGAACACAGGAGCGGTGAATGTCCGGAGACAATGTCAACCATGCCTGGCGCCCGTCGACGCCGGCTCGCAGCGAAGGTGGGGACGAGGCATCGACCGCAGAACGACACCCTACGGGTGGTGACCCGGGTCGGGCGCTGCGCCGCCTCGCCTCCGCCGGTGACCGCGCGGCCGCGCACCTGTGGCTCGCCACCCAGCCCGACCTGCTGGCCGCGACACCCGACCCGGCCGACGCACCGGTCGCGGAGATCTGGCGCGCGGCGCTGCGGCACCACCTCGCCGGGGAACCACACCTGGCGACGGCCCGCCTGGCGACCGCGCCGATCGGCGCGACCGGCCCACACGCCGTGCAGCTGTACTGCCACGCGGCGGTGCACCACCTGCTCGACGACGACATCGAGCGCGCCAGCACCGACGTCGAGGAGGCGGCGCGTGCCGCCCACGCGTGCGGCGTCCCGACCGCCCACCAGGCGTACGCCCGGGTGGTCGTGCTGCTCGCCGCCGCCACCGGCGACGCGGCGGCGACCCGCGGGCGTGTGGAGGCGACCGACGGGCTGCGCCGCGCGGACGCCGGCCTGTTCCGGTTGATGGTCCACCTGGACCTGGCCGGCCACCTGCTGTGGGCCGGCGACGCCGCCGACGCGCTGCGGCACGCCGAGGCTGCCGTCCGACTGACCGAGGTGGCGGGCGACACCGGTTTCGAGCCGTACGCGCTGACCCTCACCGCAGTGGCGAAGTGTCAGCTCGGCCGGTTGGAGGAGGCGCTCGCCGACGGCGCCGCAGGGCTTCGCCTGCGGGAGCTGGCGGGAGTCGCCGCCGACGAGGCGATCTCGCTGGCCGCCCTCGGGATGGTGCACCGCCGCCGGCGGGAGCCGCGGCAGGCCCGGCAGGCGTTGGAGAGCGCTCTGGCCGCGGTGGGCAGCGGTCAGCCGCGCATCGTCTCGACCGCCTGGGTCCTGGCCGAGCTGGCGCGGATCCGCGCGGCCGACGACCTGTGCGCCGCG
This sequence comes from Micromonospora sp. NPDC005194, assembly GCF_040608335.1. Lineage (NCBI taxonomy): Bacteria > Bacillati > Actinomycetota > Actinomycetes > Micromonosporales > Micromonosporaceae > Micromonospora > Micromonospora sp. NPDC005194. Next base: position 146,419 of record NZ_JBEXIA010000014.1, read on the forward strand.
CAGGATCTCGCCGAACGGGCGGTCACCATGGCCCGGGAGCCCGAACGGCCGTACGCCCTGCTGGCCCGCGGCTGGGTGGCGTTGCTGCGCGGTGACACCGTCGCCGCCCACTTCGACGCCGCCGAGGCCCGCACCGGCGCGACCGTCGGGCGGCGACGCGCCACCCTCGTCGAGGCGCTCCAGCTCACCGTGCTCGCGGCGGACGACCCGCGCGCGTCCGCCGGGCTGCTCGACGACGCCGCCGCGCTCTGCCGGGAACTGGGCGACCCGGCCGAGGAGGCCACCGTCCAGCTGATCGCCGCCCGGCTACAGGGACGGCAGGCCCGCCGCGGCGCCGAGGGCGCCGAGCAGAAGCTGCGCCGCTGCGGGGTACGCCTGGACCCGGGCGTCGCCGACGGGCTCACCGCGATCACGCTGCGCGTACCGGCGGTGGTCATCCACACGCTTGGCGACTTCCGGGTGTTCCGGGCCGGCGCCGTCGTCCCGTACGGCGAGTGGCAGTCCAAGAAGGCACGGGACCTGCTGAAGATCCTCGTCGCGCACCGGGGACGCGCCGTGCCCCGGGCCAGGCTGATGGAGCTGCTCTGGCCGGACGAGTCGCCGTCGCGGACCGCGAACCGGCTGTCGGTGCTGCTGTCCACGTTGCGCCGGGTGCTCGGCACCGGACGCCGCACCAGCGGCCGGGGCGCGGTGCTGGCCGACCGGGGTTCGGTGGCGATCGACCTGGACGTGATCGACGTGGACGTCGAGACGTTCCTGACCGCCGCCGAGGAGGCGCAGGTCGCCCTGCGGGGCGGACACCCGGACACGGCCCGTGCGCTGGTCCGCGCCGACGAGCTGTACGGCGGGGACTTCCTCGCCGACGACCCGTACGAGGACTGGGCGCAGCCGCTGCGGGAGGAGGCGCAGGTCGCGCACACCAGCGTGCTGCGGGCTCTGGCCCAGCACGCCTCGGACACGGACCAGAAGCTGGTCTACCTGATGCGGCTGGTGCACCGGGACCCCTACGACGAGGACGCCCACCTGGAGTTGGTGCAGGTGCTGCGCGCGGCCGGGCGGCACGGCGAGGCGCAGCGGCGTTATCGCACGTACGTCGAGCGGATGCGGGAGTTGGGCATCGCGCCGGCCGGCGGCGAGGCGACCGACCCCGACGCGGGGCCCGCCGGGGCCGGCGGCGGGCAGCACGCCGAGCCGTCGGCCGGGGCACTGACCCGGTGGCGGGCGCCGGCCGCGCAGACCCGGCCGTGGACGACGGAGTTGGGCGGCGCCCACCGCCCGACCGGCGTCCCCGCGCAGCGGACGGGGAATCCGAGGAGGCTCATTGAGCATCCGGCCTGACCGGGCCGCCCGACCGTCGCCGGCCGCGCCGGGGCAGGCCCGCCGCACGGGACCGGCCCCGCGAGCGCGCCAGGCGGCTCACGGGACCGGCCCCGGATCGGGCGTGCCGGTCAGTGGCGGGGCTGGTAGCTCTTCGGCAGCCGCATGCCACGCTCGGCCATGATCGCCCGGACCCGGTTGGGGTAGTTGGTGATGATCCCGTCGACGCCCATGTCCATCAGCGCGGACACGGTGGCCGGGTCGTCGCAGGTCCACGGAATGATCTTCAGGCCCCGGGCGTGCGCCTCGGCCACCATGGTCGCGTCCGGGTAGAAGCGGAAGTTCGGGTCGCTGATGGTCCCGTTCTGCGGGAATCCGTAGTTGGGCGACAGGGCGGTGACGCCTGAAATGGCGGCGGCGGCCTTCACGAAGTCACCGTCGTAGTCGTCAGCGTCGATCCCGCCCAGCCAGGGGGACGCGCCCGGCTGGCCGACCTGGAGGAAGTCGTAGTTCGTGAGGGCCACCAGCGGCCACTTCGGCGCGAGCCGGTGCATCTGGCTCAGCGCACCCCAGTCGAACGACTGGATGGTGACCTGCTTCTCGATGCCGGAGGAGTGGATCTCCTCGAAGACCCGCCGGACGAACAGCTCGCGAGGCGCGGTCTGCTCGGGCGCGCCCGGTCCTTGATGTACTTGCCGACGTACGGGTACATCGTCTCACCGGCCGTGACCGGTGCGGTGTCGGCGCACTTCTGAGCGCTGATCTGGCGGTCGTGGTTGACGACCACCTTCTGGTCCTTGGTGATCTGGGTGTCCAGCTCCAGTGTGGTGACACCGAGACGCATCGCCTTGCCGAAGCCTTCCAGCGACTCCTCGGTGGTCATGCCGATGCCGCCGCGGTGGGCTTGGAGGTCGAAATGGGTCTTCCGGGGGTGCGGCGCGCTGGCGCTGTCGACGGTTGACGCGTGCGCGGCCACCGGAACGGCGAGCGCGGGCAGAACGGCAAGGCCCGCCAGAACGTGACGTAGGGACATGGTGCAAACCTCAGCTCTTTCAGGTGCAGATGCCCTGGTGAGGCTAGGTGGGAGGCGATCCGGCGCGATGACCTCGCCACAAGCGGGGTGTGAACGCTCGCCGAACCCTCGACGGCCGTGGCCGCGACACAGCGCCGAAAGTGCACCGACGGCCACCGGATCGTCGCGGTGGCCGTCGGCGAACGTGGGCGCTAGTTGCCGAGGGTGACGTGCAGGACGCGTTCGTTGCTGTTGTTCGGGGTGCTGTCCTTGTCACCGGTGTTGGTGGTGGTGAGCCACAGTCCCCCGTCGGGCGCCGGCTCCACCGTCCGCAGCCGGCCATAGGTGCCACTGAAGTACGTCTGCACGTTCGTCAGGCTGCTGCCGCTGATCACGGCGCGGTACATCCGCGTACCGCGGGCGCAGGCGACGTAGAGCGCGTCGCGCACGATCGCGATGCCGGAGCAGGAGCCCTCGGCGGTCGGGTAGGTGCGGGCCGGCGCGATGTAGCCGGCGGTGCCGCAGGTGCCGCTGGTGCCCTCGCAGGCCGGCCAGCCGTAGTTGCCGCCTCGCGTGATCAGGTTGGTCTCATCCATGATCGAGTTGCCGAACTCCTGCTCCCACAGGCGGCCCTGCGAGTCGAACGCGAGCCCCTGCGGATTGCGGTGCCCGTAGCTCCACACGTAGTTGCCGAACGGGTTGTCCGCCGGGACGCTGCCGTCCGGGTTGAGGCGCAGGATCTTGCCCTCAAGGGTGGAGCGGTCCTGGGCGTAGGCGCCGTTCTGCGCGTCGCCGGTGCTGGCGTACAGCTTGCCGTCCGGGCCGAACCGCAGGCGACCGCCGTCGTGGAACTTGTTGCGCCGAATCCCGCTGAGCAGGACCTGCTCGCTGGCGGTGGTGAGCCGGTCGTTCTCCATCTTGATCCGGACGATCCGGTTGTCGCTGGGCGAGGTGTGCATGATGTAGAGCCACCGGTCGCTGGCGAAGGTCGACGAGATCGCGAGACCCAGCAGGCCACCCTCACCGTCGGTGCTCTGCACGTTCGGCACGGTGCCCACTGTGGTCTTCGCCCCCGTGGTGGGGTTGAGATGGATGATGTCGTGCGCGTCGCGGCGGTTGTAGAGGACGGTGCCGTCCGGCAGCGTCACCAGCCCCCACGGGATGTCGGTGTCGGTGGTGACCTGCCGCACCGTGCACACCGGGTTGGCGCAGGTGGCGCCGGTGCTCACCGAGACAGAGGCGCTGCGCGCCGAGGCGTTGTCCTGCCCGTCGCGGGCGAGGACCTGGTACTGGTACGTGGTGTTCGCCGCCAGGCCGCTGTCGGTGAAGGTGGTGGCCGGCGGGGCGCCCGTGACAGTGCCGATCTTCACGCCACCGCGGTAGACGTCGTACGCCCGGACCCCGACGTTGTCGCTCGACGCGGCCCAGCGCAGGGTCACCGTGGTCCCCGACGCGGTGCCGGTGAGCTGCGTCGGCGTGCTCGGCGGCACGGTGTCGGCCTGGCAGGGCGGCGGCGTGATCGTCACGGTGGCGCTGGCCTGCGACACGTTCCCGGCGGCGTCACGCGCGTTGACGTACAGGCCCCAACTCGCTCCGGGGACGACGGTGAGGCTGGCCGACAGGGTGCCGCCGTTCACCGAGGTCATGAGCTGGCCATCGTGATAGATGTCGTAGAACGCCACAGCGACGTTGTCCGTCGAGGCGTTCCACGCGAAGGTCACCGAGTTGCAGGTCAGCCCGCTCACCCGAGGGTTGCCGGGCGGTGTGGGTGGCTGACTGTCGGTGCTGCCGAGCGACGACGTCCAGCGCTGGTTGGCCTGCCCGTTGCACGTCCAGAGGCCGACAGTCGTGCCGTTGGCGGTGCCCCCGCCGGTCACGTCCAGGCAGAGTCCGGACTGGACACCGAAGATGCTCCCGTCGGCGTTGATCCGCCAGCGCTGGTTGGCGCCGCCGGTGCAGCCGTAGATCTGCAGCGCGGCGGGCGCGCTCGTGTCCTGGCCGACCACGTCCAGGCACATCGTCGCGTCGTACACCCGCAACTCGCCGGCGGCGGTGAACGTCCACGCCTGGTTGGCCTGGCCGACGCAGTCGTAGATGTTGATGCCGGCGCCGGGTGTGCGTGAGTTGCCCACCACGTCCAGACACCGACCGGACGCCACACCGACGACGGTTGACGGGCCCGCGGCCGACGCCGGCACGCCGACCGCCACGGCCAGCAGCATCGCCGCGGCAAACGCCGGCGCCAGCCGTCGTGGTCTGACTCGGGCGAAGGTTCGCATCCGTCCTCCAAGGTCGGGGCATCGAACGGCCCGACCCCACGCCGGACGACCCAGCGCCCGACCGGACCGACGAGGAAACAACATCGACCATCAAAGATGGATTCGCGACACATGTCAACGATCTCGTTCGATCGAGGACAAACCCGATCAACGAGGTCGTCGTCGAAGTCGGGCGGTACGCGCGGCACCACCGCGGGCGCCCACGGTGATCCGATCCGGCGGCCGGACCGCCCAGCCCGCCGTGCGGGGCGATCCGGCCGGCGGTCAGCTCGCCCTGCGTGAGACCGTTGGCCAAGGTGCGGCCGCCTGCCGTCGCCGCCCGGCAGACCAGGTCGCCGCGAGCGACCCGAATCGACACCCGTCAAGGTCTGTCGATGGCGGAAGTATTGGTAGTACGTCGGCGGACTGTCAACGTTTACCGGAAAGATTGCGGAGCCGCCTGGCGACCCCCGCGCACTTGACGAACTGTCGAGCCTGGCCACGGCCCTGATCAATCTCTCCACAACGGATGCTTCGGCGAAGCCGTTCGTTGATTGGTCGGATCTCCGTCGGGAATTCCGGGAGGTTTCCGGATCACGACCGTCCGGCCGCCCTGAATACCGAGGCGATCAGCCCCACCGCCGCAGCCACCGGATCGCCATTGCGGCGACATCCCGGCTGCTCCGGATCGGTCCGGTGACGCGAGGACAGCTCCGGGTGGCTATCGGCGCGGGTTCCGGAAATTGTTGACGCGTCGGAATTCTCGCTGTAATACTTCGATCCATTCTGGTCGATGCGATCCCGCTTCCGGCGGGTTTCGGTCGATCTCCCCACCCACCACCCACACGTCCGGACCGGACCATGCCGCCCGCACACCGGGGCACGTTCGGACCGGTAGAAGGGGCACAGATGAGCACTGTCTCCGCTGGCACGCTCGTACGGTCGAGGCGACTACGTGCGGCGCTGTCCATCCTCGCCACCGCCGTCGCGACGTGCGGCATCGTCGTCGTGGCCACCGCCACCCCGTCGAGCGCCGCCACCTGCAACGGCTACGTCGGCCTCACCTTCGACGACGGTCCGACCGGCAGCACCAGCGCACTGCTGAACGTGCTGCGCGCCAACGGCGTACGGGCCACCATGTTCAACATCGGGCAGAACGTGCAGAACAACAGGTCGGCGGCGCAGGCACAGGTGGCCGCCGGCATGTGGGTCGGCAACCACAGCTGGAGCCACGCCCACATGACGTCGATGAGTCAGTCCCAGATGCAGTCCGACCTGTCCCAGACGAGTTCGGCGATCCAGTCCGCGACCGGCATCCGGCCCCAGCTGTTCCGGCCGCCGTACGGGGAAACCAACTCGACCCTCCAGTCGGTCGCCTCGTCGCTCGGGATGCGGCAGGTGATCTGGGATGTCGACTCACAGGACTGGAACGGCGCGAGCGTCAGCCAGATCGTGTCGAACGCCAGCCGCCTCCAGGCCGGCCAGGTCATCCTCATGCACGACGGGATCCAGAACACCCGGGACGCCATCGGCCAGATCGTGGCCAACCTGACCAGCCGCAACCTCTGCCCCGGCATGATCTCGCCGTCCACCGGTCGCGCGGTCGCACCCGACGGCGCGACCCCGCCACCGGGCAGCACGACTCCCCCGCCCAGCAGCACGACCCCGCCGCCGTCCGGCGGCAGCTGCACCGCGACGGCGACGACGACGAACGTCTGGGGTGACCGGTACAACACCTCGGTCACCGTCAGCGGCACCAACACCTGGACCGTGGTGGTCGCCCTCACCTCGCCGCAGAAGGTCTCCACCATCTGGAACGGCAGCGCCACCTGGGACAGCAGCGGCAACGTCATGACCGTACGACCCAACGGCGGCGGCAACACGTTCGGCTTCACCACGATGTTCAACGGCAACAGCAGCGCCCGACCGCAGATCCGCTCCTGTACGGCCGGCTGACACCGCGACGGTCCTGCGTGGCGTCAGCCGGATGCCACGCAGGACCAGAGCCCGTCTTCACTGCCTCGCAGCAGGAGGCGATTCGCTCGAACAGGTGCTCCACCTGGGTGATGCGCAGTACACGCTGGGTGATACCGCCGGCACCCCTGATCGAGAAGCGGGAGCCGCCCCGCTTCGCCCGGTCGGCGGCCAGGAGCAGGACGTGGACCCCTGCGGCGCTGAAGAAGTCGACAGCCGCGAGATCGCAACAGACGTCGGGGTGGCGGTCCAGGGCGTTGGTCAGCGCCGCCCCCAGCAGCGGGGCGGTGTCCATGTCGACATAGGCCGCCGGGGCGACGATCAACCGGTCGGCGGAGAACGGGGCAGACGAGTTGATGGGCTCGGTGTAACGGGCCACGGAGAAGGGCCGTTCCGGGACAGCCGGGCCCCAGAACCCACTCCGGTAGTGACGAGCGAATCGGGTCGATGTCGCCCGCGGAGGCTGGATCGCCATCTCTACGCGGTCGATCATGGGCACCCGCCTCCCGTTGGAGATCCTGGACAGGATGGGCGCGTGACTTGACCCAGTCACACCGTAATGAGGATTTCCGCTGGCCGCCAGTGCACTCGTCCCCGCACGACTTGCACGCCGTGGCGTGACGGCCCAGCCGTGCGGGCCGCCCCAAGCCGGCCCACCCCGATCACTCGACTGGGTTTTCGGACAAAAAGGCTCATCTCCGAATAACTCTCCCGTAATACCGTGAGTTGCGTGCCACTGAACCAGAGTCGCTCTGGTCGATCGCTGGCGTAACCCACATCGAGAGGATCGGACCATGCGCGACCTACGTCGTCGCGAAGTACTCAAGGCGACGGCGGCCGTCGGCGCGGGGGCCGCGGTTTTCCCCGGCATCGTGGCCGCCGGCGCCCCGGGATTCGCGGCCGACGGCGGCCCGGGGCCGTCTTCCACCGCGGAGTATCCGCCGGCGGAGCTGACCGGCCGCATCGTCCGCCCTCAGGATCCCGGGTACGCGAACGCGAGCCTCGGCTGGGACGAGCTGTTCGTCCGCTACCCGCTGGTCATCGTCTTCGCGCAGAACACCCAGGACGTGGTCAACGCCCTGACCTGGGCGCGGCAGAACGACGTCGCGCTGCGGGTACGCAGCGGCCGGCACAGCCTTGAGGGCTGGTCGAACGTCGACAACGGCATCGTGATCGACGTGAGCGAGCTCAAGTCGACCCACATCGACTACGCGAGCCGCATCGCACGGGTGGGCGCCGGGCTCAACCAGCTGGAGGCGGTCACCGCGCTCGGCGAGCACGACCTCGCGGTGACGACCGGCACGGAGGGAAGCGTGGGCCTGTCCGGCGCGACCCTCGGCGGCGGTCTCGGGTTCCTCACCCGCTACCTCGGGATGGCCTGCGACAGCCTGATCGGGGCGGAGATCGTCGTCGCGTGGGGCACCAACGGCGCCAAGGCGATCGAGGTGGACCTGCACAACCACGAGGACCTGCTCTGGGCCCTGCGCGGCGCAGGCAACGGCAACTTCGGGATCGTCACCTCGCTCACCTACCGGGTGACGCCGCTGCGCAGCGTCGCCTACCTCCAGGCGACCTGGGACGGCCTCGGCGACCTGGAGGAGATCTTCGAGACCTGGCAGCGCGTCGCTCCGTTCACCGACTACCGCCTGGGGACCCAGGTCGAGATCCACAAGTCCGAGATCCTGCTGTTCGCGGTGCTCGCTGACGGTCCGGAGGCGGAGGCGCGGGAGCTGCTGGAGCCGATCCTCTCGATCGGCAATCCCGAGGTCACCGTACAGACCGGGGGCTGGGGCGAGATCTACACGGGCTTCCAGATCCCGACCGAGGACGAGCCCGCCAACTGGAAGTTCTTCTCGCAGTTCTCCAACAGGCCGTTCCCGAAGAAGGCGATCAGCGTGGTCCGCGCCTTCATGGAGGAGGCGCCCACGGACGACAGCAACTTCTTCCTCCAGGCGTTCGGTCGCGGGGCCCAGGCGCACGAACCCCGTGGCGGCTCCGCGTTCCCGCACCGCGACGCGCTCTTCTACTCCGAGCCGGGCACCGGCTGGGGCACCCGCGGGGAGCCGGACAGCGGCGAGGCCCTCACCCCGATCGCCCAGACCTGGATCGCGGAGTTCAGCCAGGCCCTGCGGCCGTACGTCGACGGCGCCTACGTCAACGTGCCGAACATCGGGATGGCGGAGTGGGAGTCGGCCTACTGGGGGTCCAACTTCTACCGACTGCGCAAGGTCAAGGCGAAGTACGACCCGCACAACGTCTTCCAGTACGAGCAGAGCATTCCACCCGCGACCTGCTGAAGCGACGGTCCCGGGCCACGCGTGGGCGTGGTCCGGGGCCGCGTCCGCTCGGCGACGGTCGTGGCTTCTCGCGGCGTCGGCCAGCCGGAGCGAGCGGAGCGGCGCCAACTTTTGCCTTCCGTGAAAAAAGATCAGCTCCTTGTGAAAAAAGCCTCACCCCGGTGAGGATATTCAGATGCGTCGTCTCCCCCAGAGTCTCGGCCGGCTGATCGCAAGCCTGCTCGCGCTCGCCCTCGCCACGGCGGTCACCCTCCTCGCGTCCGCTCAGCCCGCCGCAGCTCACGGGACGCTCGCGATGTCCACTCCCGAGAGCGGCGCCACGGTGCAGGGGCCGTTGACGTCGGTGGCGCTGTACTTCACGGAGAAGGTCGGCGCCAACGCGTACTTCACGGTCACCGCGCCGAACGGCGTTCGTGTCGACAACGGCTGGACGTACGGGGAGCCGAAGGCGCTGACCAAGCCGGTGCGGGAGTACTTCCTGGTCGACGGCCAGTTCCAGCCACGCGAGTACACGACGGGCTTTCCGGCGGTGGTGTCGGTCGCGCACCTTCCGGCGGCCGGCCAGTATTCGGTGAGCTACCTGTCGGTGGCCTCCGACGGTGACGCGGTGCGCGGCACGATGACGTTCCGCTACACCGGCCGGGCGACCACGGCGCCGCAGGGTTGGCAACCGCCGACCCAGCAGCCCGACCCCGCGCTTCTGGCCGCCATCGACCAGCACGCGTCCACGGGGCAGCAGCCGGTGGCCTCGGCGGCGCCCGCCGGATCGCCGAGCACAGCGCAGGCGGCTCCCGCCGTACCCTCGGATGGGCGAAGCGGCCCGGGCGCGCTGCTCTGGGTCGGCGGGGCGGTCGCGGTCCTGGCGGCGGTGGCGGGCTTCGTCGCGTGGCGTCGTCGCTCGTCGACGGCGGGTGGACCGCCTGGCCGGGCCCGCCCGTCGAAGGCTCCGACCGGCCGGGGTGGTCGCGTCGCACCCTCGGCACGCAAGCCCGTCGCCCGCAGGAGCGCGGCAACCGCGAGCAGGAGTGCGGCAAGCGTCGCCAAGAACGCGGCGACCGCCGGCACGAGCGCGGCGACCGCCGGCGGCGGTCGCGCGGCCGGTGGCCGACAGCGAAGTGCCGCCGTACCCGCGGCGAGCAGGAGCGGCGCGCTCGCCAGCGCGCGGAGTCCGGTCGTCGTTGAGTCCGCGCCGGCGGGACGGCCGGCGCCGTCCGCGCGGGCCCTGGCCACACCGGAGGACACGTCGCCCGCCGACCGGCCGCGGCCCGAGGCGCAGGACAGCAGCGTGGTAGGCGCGTCACGGCTGACCAACACCCACCTGGCGCTGCTCGTCGGCGGCTTGGTGGTGGCTCTGCTGGCCGGCTTCGGGCTCGCTCGCATCGGCACCGGCGACGCGTCGCCGGCCGGTGACGCGCGTCGGCCCGCGGCCGCCGGCGGAGTGCCGACCGGCTCCGGGGAGGCCCTGTCGGCCGGGAACGGGCACGACCACGCGCCCGGGACCGGGCCGCACTCCCATCCGGGGGACGTCAGCGCGGGTGAGACGCTGGCGACCGGGACGACGGTAAGCGCGGGCGGTTACACGTTGCAGCCCCTGGAGCGGACCCAGCCGCCCGGCGTACGCGCGGACTACCGGTTCCGGATCGTCGGGACCGACCGGCAGCCGGCGACGCGTTTCGCCGTCGTGCACGAGAAGCCGTTGCACCTGATCGTGGTGGGTCGCGACCTGGGCGGCTACCAGCACCTGCACCCGACGATGGCGCCCGACGGCACCTGGAGCGTCCCCCTGACACTGGCCCGGCCGGGCGGCTACCGCGTCTTCGCCGACTTCTCCGTCAGCGCCCCCGACGGTCGACAGGTGCCCCTCGTGCTGGGCGTCGACCACCACGTGCCGGGCGCGTACGCCCCGGCCGCGTTGCCACCGGCCCAGGCGCAGGCGACGGCCGGACCGTTCACGGTGTCGATGACCGGGACGCCCACCGCCGGGGTGACGGCGCCGGTGCGATTCCAGCTCACGCGCACCGACGCCGCCGGGCCGGTCCAGCCGCAGCGGTACCTCGGCGCGTACGGGCACCTGGTCGTCGTTCGCGAGGGTGACCTCGGGTACGTGCACGTCCACCCGGAGCAGGAGCTCGTCGACGGCGCGGTCGCGTTCTGGCTGACCGTCCCCAGCTCCGGCCGGTACCGGGCCTTCTTCGACTTCCAGGTCGACGGGAAGGTCCAGACCGCCGAGTACACGATCAGCCTGCCCTGACAGCTGGCCCACCCGGCCACGACACGCGTCGATGGTGTTGTGATGAGCACAGCATCGGCTCGGGGATTTGTCCGGTTCCGCCGCTTTGTTCCCCAGGTTGGTGGAACGATGGCTGTCGTGGGAACTGCCGATACTGCCATGCCTGCCATCTCGCCGCTTGCCGGTGAGCCGATCAAACGCGCGGATGCCGAGCGGCTCGCGGGGGTGCTGAAGGCGTTCGCCGATCCGGCCCGCCTGCGACTGCTCAGCCTGATCCAGGCCGCCCCGGAGGGCGAGGCCTCGGTCACCGACCTCACCGCGCCGCTCAACCTCTCTCAGCCGACCGTGAGCCATCACCTGCGGATTCTCACCGAGGCCGGTCTGATCGAGCGCGAGAAGCGCGGCGTCTGGGCGTATTACCGCATCGTGCCGTCGGCGATCGCGGCGATCGCCGACCTGTTGACGCCGCCCCGCAAACGGCCGACGAAGAAGACCCGCTGAGCGACCGCGGCACCGGCTTCGGTGGCGGTCGTCGTCACCGGACCCGGGCGACGGCGCCGTTGAACGACACGTCCTGCACGGACGGACGCGGCTGCGGCGCGTCGTCGGCGTGCCACCGCGCCACGGACACGACGCCGGGCTCGACGAGCTCCAGCCCGTCGAGAAGGGCCGCGAACTGCTCGGTCGTCCGGGCCTGGAACCGGCCGTCGCGGTTGTTGGCTTCGAGCTGAGCGATGGCGGCGGGCGGCAGGTATTCCCAGGTCACGTGCGAGGCGACCACGTAGCTGCCGGACGGCAGCGCCGCGATGAGCCGATCGAGGATGCCCTTGGGGTCCTCGTCGTCGCGGATGAAGTGCAGGATGGCCACCAACATCAGCGCGACGGGTTCGGTCAGGTCCAGTGTCGTGCGCAGGTCGGGATGGGCGAGGATCTTGTCCGGTTCCCGCAGGTCGGCGTCGAGGTAGGCCGTCCGCCCCTCGGGCGTGCTGGACAACAGCGCGCGGGCGTGGGCCAGGACGATCGGGTCGTTGTCGACGTAGACCACCCGTGCCGACGGTTCGATGGCCTGGGCGACCTCGTGGGTGTTGTCGGCGGTCGGGATGCCGGTCCCGATGTCCAGGAACTGCCGGACGCCGTGCTGCGCCAGGAAGCGCACCGTGCGTTGCAGGAACATCCGGTTCTCCACGGCGGCGAGCCGGATGGTGGGCATCGCGGCCGCGAGCGCGTCGCCGGACTCCCGGTCGGCGGCGAAGTTGTCCTTGCCACCCAACAGGTAGTTGTACCGACGGGCAGGGTGCGCGACGGAGGTGTCGATCCGGTCGGCCGCCGAAAGGTCTGCACCGCGTGACGTCATCCGGCCTCCCCAGCGCTGCGCGTTCTCCACAAGGTACACACCTCGTCGCCGGTGGGGAGACCCCGTCAGTTCCCGTTCAGGTCGCGCAGCTCTCGACCGTCGCCGATGCACCGCCCGGGTCCGGAGCCGGGTCCGCACGGAGTACTCCGGCGAGGAGGTCGGCGGTGGTGTGCGCCTGGATGCCGGGCTGCGTGCCGTCGACGAACCGCGCGACGACCGACCGGACGTGGCGCGCGGCGGGTTCGGCGAGGCCGTCGTAGACGGCTTCGAACAGCTCCCGGGCCGGCCGTCGGAGCCATCCCGCCGGCAGCAGGTCCAGCGGCAACCGGGGGTCGAGGGTGGGAAACCGGCGGAAGGTGTCCATGACCTCGGTACGCGCCCGCACCGCCGCCGCGCCGTCGACGGCTCCGGATCGCAGCATGGGCACCAGGGGCGTCCACCGTCGCAGGAACTCCTCGTAGTGCCGAGCGATCGCCTCGATGTCCCAGGCGTCGATGGGAGCGCGCTGGCCGATCACGTCGAGCGCCGCCTGTCGCCCGCGAAACACCGTGACGGCGCCGAGGGTGAACCGGGCGAGCTTCGCCCTGCCCTGCGCGCCCAGTTCGTACGGCGAGATCCACAGCCCGTCGTACAACGGCGCGAACCCGAGCCAGCGGAGCTGGCCACGCAGGGCCCGCCGCTGGGTGCTGTGATCCTGCGGCAGGGAGAAGGCGACGAGGGTCCAGCATCCGTCCCACGCCGTGACCTCGGTGGTGGCGGCCAGGATCCACCTGCCTCCGCTGGACAGGTTCGCGGCGGCGGCGCGGCTGATCCGGTAGGAGCTGCGCCGTCCCTCCCTGCTGCCCTCCAGCACACCCCGACGGGCCAGGCGGCTGATCGCGGCGCGGGCTCCGGCCGTGCTCACCCCGGCCTCGGCGAGCAGCGCGACGAGGGCGGCGGACGGGATCCGCGCGCGGTACCGCAGGGTGTAGTCGGCCAGCAGGGTCACCGCGAGATCCTGCGGCGAGCTGCCGGCCTGCCGCCGGGGCAGCCGCGGCGGGTCGTCCCCGTCGTCGGGATAGATCTCCTCGATGGTGAAGGGGCTTGCCACAGGCGCTCCCGGCTCGGCTCAGGGACGGTGCACCGACTGTAGACGGAGGGCCCGTGCCGCCGGGCCCGTCGCGGCGGGCACGACCACGCATGCAATTGAGGTACGTCGATTGACACTTCGGCGACCGCGAGGAACACTATCTGCTACGCGACGCCGCACGGAGCCGGGCACCGGGCAAGCACACGTAGTGGGCGAGGCGCGATCACCACGGGCAGTCGGGCGCACCCGTGACCGCCCCGCGACCACACGCAACCCGCACAGGTGATCGAAGGAGTCGTCCCCGTGAAAATCCGAAGGAAACTGCTGCTCGCCCTGGTCACGTCGCTGGCGGCGGCCGGCCTGGTGGCACCCGCGCTCCAGCCCGCGTACGCCGCGTCGCTCACCGAGGTGACCAGCTTCGGCGACAATCCGGGCCGGATGCGCATGCACGTCTACGTGCCCGACACCCGCCCGACCAGACCCGCGATCGTGGTCGCCATGCACGGCTGCGGAGGGTCGGGCCCCGGCTTCTACTCCGGCAGCGAATTCGCCGCCCAGGCCGACCGGTACGGGTTCATCGTGATCTACCCGACGGCCACCCAGCAGGCCGGTTTCGGCAACTGCTTCGACACCTGGTCGGATGCCGCCAAGCGCCGCGGCGGCGGCAGCGACCCCGTGTCGATCATCTCGATGATCCGCTACGCACAGCAGCAGTACGGCGGCGACCCCGACCGGGTGTACGCCACCGGCAGCTCGTCCGGCGGCATGATGACCAACCACATGCTGGCGTTGTACCCCGACGTGTTCAAGGCCGGCGCGGCGTTCATGGGGGTCCCCTACAACTGCTTCGCCAACGCGGCGGACTATCCGCCCGGGAGCAGCCAGTGCACCGGCGGGAACATGAACCGCACGCCGCAACAGTGGGGTGACGCGGTCCGGCAGGCCTACCCCGGCTACTCCGGCCCCCGCCCGCGCGTGCAGTTGTGGCACGGCACCAGCGACACCCTCGTGCCGTACTCGCTGCTGCAGGAGACCATCGAGCAGTGGACCAACGTGTTCGGGCTCAGCCAGACACCCACCTCGACCGACACGCCGCAGACCAACTGGAACCGGCGTCGGTACGCCGACGCGAGCGGGACCGTCCAGGTCGAGGCGTACAGCATCCAGGGCGCCGGGCACAGCCTGCCCGCCGGCGGCATGGCCGCTGCCGCCGTCGCCTTCTTCGGCCTGACCGCCCCGCCGAACCCGACCACGCCGCCGCCCAACCCGACCACGCCGCCGCCGAACCCCACCACGCCGCCGCCGAGTTCCGGCGCGTGCCGCGTGAGCGTGGCCATCAACGCCTGGAACACCGGCCTGACCGAGAACCTCACCATCACCAACACCGGCGCCAGCGCCGTCAACGGCTGGTCGCTCGTCTTCACCCTGCCCGGCGGGCAGAGCGTCACCTCGGGCTGGAACGCGACCTACTCCCCCGCGTCCGGCCAGGTGACGGCCCGGAATGTCGCCTACAACGCCAGCATCCCGCCGAGCGGATCGGTCACCATCGGCTTCCAGGCCACCCACACCGGCAACACCGCCCGACCGAGTTCGTTCACTCTCAACGGCGCGACCTGCACGATCGCCTGACCGCGGGCGATCCCCGACGTCCACCCGGGCCGAGCTGTCCGAGCCCGTACGAGATCGAGCCGGCCCCGTCGCGGCAAGCGACGGGGCCGGCTCGGACCAGGCGTCGGGCGGCCGGCGAGATGGGCGGCCGAGTCGCCTAGTTTCCCGCGGGCACCTGGTCCTTGACGTCGTCGTAGCCGACCGCGCCGGGCGCGTCGGTCGGCGCGTAGATCACGCGGAGCACGCCCGTCGGGAACACCTCGGTCGCCATCACCCGCAGGTGGTACGGCGTGTCGCCGTCGTCGAACAGCCTGCGGCCCTTGCGCGCCGCCACCGGGTGCACCAGCAGACGCAGCTCGTCGACCAGCCCGGCGGCGAGGAGCTGCTGCACCACGGAGATCGACCCGGGAATGAGGATGCCCTTGATCCCGGCGTCGGCCTTGAGCGCGGCGACGGCCGCCGGGAGATCGCCGTCGATGACCTCCGAGTTGCGCCAGGAGAATTCCAGCGGCTGGCGGGAGACGACCACCTTGCGCACGTCCCCGAGCTGCTTGGCGAACCCGGCGTCCTCGCCACCCGCCGCCTCCCGGTCGGGCCAGGCTCCGGCGAAGCTGTCGTAGGTCACCCGGCCGATGAGCAGCACGTCGGACGTGTCGTAGTCCTCGGTGACGGCGCGGCCCATGTTGTCGTCGAAGTACGGGAAGTGCCAGTCGGGGTCGATCTCGGCCACGCCGTCGGCCGAGATGAACAGCGTGGAGATGACCTTCGCCATCGCGGTGCTCCTTCACGTCAGGTGCTGTCGGCAGATAGACGGGCACAGCATCCCAAACTCGTCGGCCACCTACCGTCCCTCGAACCGCGCGCCGCCGACCGAATCCGCCGAGAACGGCGGAACCGTCGGATGCGGCCGGTAGGTTGCACGGACATGGCCACGCCCGCCGACGTCCGACGCGAACTCGCGAGCCTCGCCGACCCGGCCCGGGCGGCCGGATCGAGCCGGTTCCTCCAACTGGGCCCGGGCGGCTACGGCGAGGATGACCGGGCGATCGGGGTTTCCGTACCCGAACAGCGGCGGGTGGCCGCCCGGTACTGGCGCGAACTCTCCCTGACCAGCACGGCGGAGCTGCTGACCAGCGACGTGCACGAGGAGAGGTTGACGGCACTGTTCGTCCTGGTCCGCAAGTTCGCCCGGGGCGACGAGGAGGAACGGGGCCGCGTCGTCCGCCTCCTGCTGGACAACACCGACCACATCAACAACTGGGACCTGGTGGACTCGTCCGCCCCGTACATCCTCGGGCCGTGGCTGATCGACAAGGACCGGAGCGTCCTGGATCGCCTGGCCGCGTCGGACCTGGTGTGGGACCGGCGCATCGCCATCATGGCGACCTTCGCCTTCATCAGGATCGGTGACTTCGACTGGACGTTCCGCCTGGGTGAACGGCTCCTGCACGACCCGCACGACCTGGTCCGCAAGGCGGTGGGCTGGATGCTGCGCGAGGTGGGCAACCGCGACCGGGCGGCCGAGGAGGAGTTCCTGGCCCGGCATCACCGGGTCATGCCGCGCGTCATGCTGCGGTACGCGATCGAGAAGTTCGAGCCGCAGCGACGCAGAGAGTACCTGTCCGGGCTGGGCTGACGGGCCTTGCGTCTTCGGCGGCGGCAGGACGCGGGCGAGCCCCGGTCGATCGCTGACGGATCGGCCGGGGCTCGTCGGTGAGCGCAGGATCAGGCGAGATCGAACCGGTCGAGCTCCATGACCTTCGTCCAGGCCGCGACGAAGTCCTGCACGAACTTGTCGCGCGCGTCCTGGCTGGCGTAGACCTCGGCGAGGGCCCGCAGCTGGGAGTTGGAGCCGAAGATGAGGTCGACCGCGGTGGCGGTCCACTTCACCTCGTCGGTGGCCAGGTCCCGGATCTCGTACACGTGCTCGTCGGACTTCGACGCGCTCCACCGGGTGCCCGGGGAGAGCAGGTTGGCGAAGAAGTCGTTGGTGAGCACACCGGGCCGGTCGGTGAGGACGCCGTGCTGGCTGCCGCCGGTGTTGGCGCCGAGCGACCGCAGACCGCCGACGAGGACGGTCATCTCGGGCGCGGTCAGGTTCAGCATGTAGGCACGGTCGACGAGCAGCACCTCCGGCTGGGTCTTCTCACCCGGGCGCAGGTAGTTGCGGAACCCGTCGGCGCGCGGCTCCATGACCCGGAAGGACTCGACGTCGGTCTGCTCCTGGGTGGCGTCGGTGCGGCCCGGCCGGAACGGCACGGTCACCTCGACACCCGCGTCGCGCGCCGCCTTCTCGACCGCTGCCGAGCCGGCCAGCACGATCAGGTCGGCGAGCGAGATCCTCGCCCCACCGGCGGCGTTGAACTCCTGCTGGATGCCCTCCAGGGTGCTCAGTACCGACGCGAGCTGCTCGGGCTGGTTGACCTCCCAGTTGCGCTGCGGCTCGAGGCGGATCCGCGCGCCGTTGGCGCCACCGCGCTTGTCGGTGTACCGGAAGCTCGCGGCAGAGGCCCAGGCGGTGGAGACCAGCTGGTCGATGGTGAGACCAGAATCCAGAACCTTGGCCTTGAGGGCGGCGATGTCGGCGTCGCCCACCAGCTCGTGGTCAACGGCCGGCACCGGGTCCTGCCAGAGCTGCGGCTCGGCCACCCACGGCCCGAGGAAGCGCTCGATCGGGCCCATGTCGCGGTGCAGCAGCTTGTACCACGCCTTGGCGAAGGCCAGCGCGAACTGGTCGGGGTTCTCCAGGAAGCGGCGCGAGATCTTCTCGTACGCCGGGTCGACGCGCAGCGACAGGTCGGTCGTGAGCATCGTCGGCCGGTGCTTCTTCGACGGGTCGAAGGCGTCCGGGACGATCGCCTCGGCATCCTTGGCGACCCACTGCTTCGCGCCACCAGGGCTCGTGGTGAGCTCCCACTCGTAGCCGAAGAGGATCTCGAAGAACCGGTTGCTCCACCGCGTCGGCTGGTCGGTCCAGGTCACCTCGAGGCCGCTGGTGATCGTGTCACGGCCCTTGCCGCTGCCGTGGGTGCTCAGCCAGCCGAGGCCCTGCGCCTCCAGCGGGGCGCCCTCGGGCTCCGCGCCGACGTGGCCGTCGGCGACGCCGGCGCCGTGGGTCTTGCCGAAGGTGTGACCGCCGGCGATGAGGGCGACGGTCTCCTCGTCGTTCATCGCCATCCGGCGGAAGGTCTCGCGGATGAAGTGCGCCGCCGCCGCCGGGTCCGCGTTGCCGCGGGGGCCCTCCGGGTTGACGTAGATGAGACCCATCTCCGTCGAACCGACGCCGACCGCCATCTCCTTCTCGGAGGCGTACCGCTCGTCGCCGAGCCAGGTGTCCTCGGGGCCCCAGAAGATCTCCTCGGGCTCCCACACGTCCTCGCGACCGAAGCCGAAGCCGAAGGTCTTGAAGCCCATCGACTCCAGGGCCACGTTGCCGGCGAGCACCAGCAGGTCGGCCCAGGAGATCTTCTGGCCGTACTTCTGCTTGACCGGCCAGAGCAGCCGGCGGGCCTTGTCCAGGTTGGCGTTGTCCGGCCAGCTGTTGAGCGGCGCGAACCGCTGCCCACCGTCGCCGGCGCCGCCCCGACCGTCCTCGATGCGGTACGTGCCGGAGGCGTGCCAGCTCATCCGGATCATCAGGCCGCCGTAGTGGCCGAAGTCGGCCGGCCACCAGTCCTGCGAGGTGGTGAGGACCTCGACGATGTCGCGCTTGAGGGCCTCGACGTCGAGCTTGGCGAACTCCTTGGCGTAGCTGAAGTCCGCACCCAGCGGGTTGCCCTTCGACGAGTGGGCGTGCAACACCGAGAGGTCGAGCTGGTTGGGCCACCAGTCCCGGTTGGTGCGCGGACGACCACCGGTCTTCGGGGTCGGCGAGTCGATCGCCGGGTTCTCGCTCTCGCTGCCGTGCGCGGTCACCGAGTCGTGCGCGACCGGGCAGCCGGCCGCGGCCTTCTCGTCCACGCCCTGCGCGCTGATGGGGCCGTTGTCCTGGGTGTCGCTCATGTACTTCCTTCCGAACTGGCGGATCACTGGGAGGTGCGAGCGGCCGCGCAACCGGGGCAGGTGCCCCAGTAGACGACCTCCGCCTCGTCGACCACGAACCCGTGGTCATTGGAGGCGGTCAGACAGGGGGCGTGGCCGACGGCGCACTCGACGTCGGCGATGGCGCCGCAGGAGCGGCACACGACATGGTGGTGATTGTCCGCCACCCGGGACTCGTAGCGGGCGGTGGCGCCGGCAGGCTGGATCCGGCGTACCAGACCGGCGTCGGTGAGCACCCGCAGCACGTCGTACACGGCCTGGTGGGACACGGTGGGATGCTCCGCCCGCACCAGCGCGATCACCGCGTCGGTGCCGACGTGGGGGTGGTCGCGCAGGGCCGCGAGCACCGCCAGCCGGGGCCGGGTCACGCGCAGCGAGGCGGCTCGCAGTTGCGCCTCGAAGTCGGGCATCACCCGAGGAACACTAGCTCACTATTTTGGAACGGATCAAGTTTTAACCCATCCGGCACGCCGGAGTGGCGGTGCCCCCTCCCGGACCCACTTCCCGCACCTGGTGGTCAAGGTCCGGAAAGTCTTCGGAAATTTCGGCGGCTTCCGGCCGAAGTGAGGTCCGTCGGCGCCGACAGTCGTATGACGATACCGAACTCTGATTGACTACTGACCTGGCTCGACACGCGTCCCTCCCGCAGGGGGAGCCGAGAGCGATGTTGCCACGGCGTTTCCGGAAATTGTTGACAAGTCGACGACCGGGTTAATACGGTCCCCATCGACGACGCTCAATCACCGTCAGCACCAGCCACCACGGCCCACTCCTCCGGTCGTCGTGCAGGACGACCGGCCAACCACCACCACGCGGCACGACGCCGTGGCCGTTACGAGGAGGAACCACCCACATGACCGACACCAGCCACACCCCCACCAGGCCAGGGAGGCGCGGCCGAATCCGGTTGCTCCTGGGCGCCGCCTGCGCCGCCGTCCTGGCCGTCGCCGGCACGGTGACGGCGACCAACGCGTACGCCGAGGCCGACCGGACGCTCACCTCGAGCCTGACCGGCACGCACAACGGCTACTACTTCTCCTTCTGGAAGGACGGCGGCAACGCCAGCATGACGCTGCGCGCCGACGGCCGGTACTCCAGCAGTTGGGACCGCAGCACCAACAACTGGGTCGGCGGCAAGGGCTGGGCCACCGGCTCGCGGCGGACGGTCAGCTACTCGGCCAACTACAACCCGGGGAACAACAACACCTACCTCGCCCTGTACGGATGGACGCGCAACCCGCTCATCGAGTACTACGTGGTGGAGAACTTCGGCAGCTACAACCCGAGCAGCGGCGCCCAGCGGCTGGGCACGGTGACCACTGACGGCGGCACCTACGACATCCTGCGCAGCCAGCGGGTCAACGCCCCGTCGATCGACGGCAACCAGACGTTCTACCAGTACTGGAGCGTCCGTCAGAACAAGCGCTCGAGTGGCACCATCACCACCGCCAACCACTTCGACGCCTGGGCCCGCGCCGGCCTGAACCTCGGCACCAATCACAGCTACCAGATCATGGCCACCGAGGGCTACCAGAGCAGCGGCAGCTCCGACGTCACCGTCCAGGAGGGCGGCGGCGGCAACCCGACCTCCGGACCCACCTCCGGGCCCACCACCGGTAACCCGGGGACCGGCACCTGCAACGCGACGCTCTCCGCCGGTCAGCAGTGGGGCGACCGCTTCAATCTGAACGTCGCGGTCAGCGGCACCAGCAACTGGGTCGTCAGACTCGGACTCGGCGGCGGCCAGAGCATTCAGAACAGCTGGAACGCCTCCGTCAGCGGCACCAGCGGAACCGTCACCGCCAGGCCGAACGGCAACGGCAACAACTTCGGCATAACGATCATGGCCAACGGCAACTGGAACTGGCCGACGGTCAGCTGCGGAACCAGCTGATCACGACCGACTCCGCGCACCGACACCCGGCCCCGCCGCCACGCGACGGGGCCGGGTGCTGCGCCTGCCCGATCCGGCGGCCCGCGATGGGACTCCGCGGCTAGAGGCCCTGCCCGATCTCCACCAGATAGCCGTCGGGGTCGCGGAGGTAACAACGGATCTCCGTGCCGTGGTCCTTCGGCTCGGTGAGGAAATCCGCGCCGCGGGCCTTCCACTCGGTGTAGAGCGCGTGGATGTCCCGGACCCGGACATTCATCGCGCAGCTCAGGGTGTTGGAGTCGACCGGGGCCTTGGCCTGGACCGTCGGCTTGTCGTCCGTCGGGCCGCCCTCGACGTTGATGATGATGTAGCTGTTGAAGAACCTCATGATCAACGGGTTCGCGTCATGGACGCACGTCGCCCCGAACACCCGCTCGTAGTATTCCCGCGACCGATCGATGTCGCGGACGATGAGCAGCGTCGCCAGGAACATGCCGTCTTCGGGCTCGAAATAGTCGGGAGCCGGGTTGGCCAGGGTCATAGCCACCTCTTCGTCGCCTGCCTCCGCTGCACGGGCGGCGACGGGGTTCCCGCCAGGGTCGGGCCGAAACCGGGAACGGCGCGGGAGATCACGAGTACATCAGGTGCAGCGTCATCCCGGCGTCGGCGTGCCCCAGGTTGTGGCAGTGGTTGGCCCAGATCCCCGGGTTGTCGGCTCGGAACGCCACCTCCCACACCTCACCCGGCCGGACGTCGAACGAGTCCAGCCACAACGGACTTCCGATCGCCGCCTTCCGGGTGCGGGACAGCACGAGAACGTGGTGGCCGTGCAGATGCCACGGGTGCACGGTCTGCGACCGGTTGACGATCGTGAAGCGGACGACGTCGCCGCGGCGGACGACCTGCGGCGGGATGTCCGGATCGGCCGCGCCGTTCACGGTGTGGGCGTATCGCGGGAGCAGTCCGTGCAGGTCGAGACCACGGCCGAGGACGAGGGTGAACTTCCGGTCGAACCGGGCCCACGGCATCGGAGCCGGCACGCCGTAGGTGAGCGGGTCCAGGACGGGCCACCCGCCGGTCGCCGTCGACACCTCCCCGGTGGAGTAGACCACCCGTCCGTCGACGAACAGCGCCACCGGGGTGGCCGGCGCGGTGAACACCAGGTCGTAGCGGCCCCCGGCCGGGATCAGCATGGCGGTGTCCGCGAGCGGCGTCGGACCCCGCAGATCAGAGCCGTCGATCGCGGCGACCCGGAAGGCGGCCCCGGCCAGGGCGTACCGGTGCGTCGTGTTGTCGGTGTTGATCAGGCGCAGCCGCACCGGCACGCCGGCCTCGACCCGTTCCACTCGCGCCGGGGGCAGCGGACGACCCGCCAGGGTGTGCACCGGCACGGTGACGTCGAGGCCGGTCGTCGGCCCCGGGCGCACCACCAGGACGCCGTAGAGGCCCATCCGCACACCGACGTCGGACACCGCGTGGGTGTGGTACCAGTACGTCCCGGCCTGATCGGCACGGAACCGGTAGACGAACTCCTGGCCGGGCAGCACCGCTGCCTGCGTCACCCCGGGCACCCCGTCCTGGCTGTTCGGCACGTCGTACCCGTGCCAGTGCAGGGTGACGCCCCGCCCGATGTCCCGGTTGTGCAGCGTCACCTCCACGACGTCGCCGACGGTGGCGGTCAACTCCGGCCCGGGTACCTGCGCGTTGAACGCCCACGCCGCGACGTCGCGGCCGCCCACGTTCACCCTGGCCGTCCCGGCCGTCAGGGTGAACCGCCG
This sequence comes from Micromonospora sp. NPDC005194, assembly GCF_040608335.1. Taxonomy (NCBI): domain Bacteria; kingdom Bacillati; phylum Actinomycetota; class Actinomycetes; order Micromonosporales; family Micromonosporaceae; genus Micromonospora; species Micromonospora sp. NPDC005194. The sequence continues at coordinate 169,230 of NZ_JBEXIA010000014.1, forward strand.
AGTGGGTTCGTCGGTGGTCCGGATCTGCGAATAGCCATGATCATGCGGTACGGCGGGCGCGGCGTCCGGGGCGACGGCCAGCCCGGTTCCGGCCAGCAGGGCCGCGACCGTCACCACGGTGGCCGCCCGGGACACCGTCCGGGACGGGCGCGCGTCGAGGAAGCGCCACGAGACCGCCGCCGCCGTGCCGACCCCGGCGACCGCGAGCAGCCCCACCGAGGCCGACGCCGGATACCCGTGCAGGATCGTCACGAGCAGGGCGCCGCTCACGGCGTACCCGGCGAAGAGGAGCGGGACCGCGACGGACCGGAGGTCGCCCGCGGCCCGCAGCAGCCGCGGCCCGGCGACGACCACCGCGGCGAGCGACAGGGGCGCGGCGATGAGGACCTTCTCCGCGGCGAACCACCAGCCGGCGCGGGCGAGCGCGATCACCGTGAGCGCGCGGCCGAGCGTGGCGAGCAGCGCGACGGCGGCCAGCCCGAGTGCGAGCGGACGGCGCCGGGCGGCCGCCGCGGCGCCGCCACCCAACCATCCGGCGGCGGTGAGGACCGCGAGCACGAGGTCCGCCACGAGCAGCGAGCCGGTGGTCATGCCGGCTCCCCCTCCCGGACGGCCGCGCGGATGTCGCCCACCGGCGCCGGACCACCCAGCCTCCGCGCTGCCCGAAGGACGCCGACCACGACGTGCACCGCGACGATGCCGTTGAGCGCGTGCAACCCGCCGAGGGTCAGGCCGAACGCGGTGCTGACTCCGGCGGCGTCGGTGGAGGCGTTGGCGAGCATGGCGAGAAGCGCCTGCACGACGACGAGGCCGACCGGCAGGATCGCCAGTCCGACGAGTCGGCCCGGCGCCTTCGCCAGCGCGGCGAACAGGGCGGTGAGCAGGGTGAGGACGGGGATGACGGCCATGCCGTTGACACTGTGCAGGGCGTACGCGCCGTCGCCCCCGGGTTTCGTGAACGCGCCGACGGCGGCGAAGACGAACTGGACGGCGAACGCGATGAGCAGCAGGGCGGCGCTGACGACGAATGCCTTACGCATGGTGATCTCCTAGAGGTGCGCCGAGGCCAGGGCCTGGGCGACATGGTCGGTGGCCGTGATCGCCCCGTACGCGACCAGCCGGACGAGGTCGGCGTCGGCGGGGTGCGACAGCCGCCAGAGGGCGACGTCCCCCACGCTGATCGCGCTGGGCGCGAACGCCGCCAGCAACGCGATCCGGGTTCCGATACGGTCCCGGCCGGGCACGTCCCGGACCAGGTCGACGGCCCAGTCGGCGGGCCGGGCCGGGAACCGCCCGTCCTCCCAGCGCACGGTGGCCGTCACGGTCTGGCGGGCCACGTCGCCCAGCAGGTCCCCGCCCCGGGTGGCGGCGGTTCGCAACGACGCGTAGGCGACACCGACCGGGCTGTCCCCCGCCCACGCCGGCGGCGGCGTCGGACCCGCCTCGATGAGCGGGAGACTGCGACCGGGTTCCCTCGGCTCCCGGGCGGCCCTGGCGTACAACCGGCCCCCGACCGAACGCACCCGCGGGGAGCGTTGCAGGCCGCCGGGGAGCAGGTCGGGGTCGAGCAGCGCCGAGACGATCCGGTTGATGAAGTGGAAGGCGAGCAGCGTACCGGTGACCTCCGGGCGGTACGTGCTGCTCCAGTCGGCGGCGCGAGGGCTGCGGCTGGCCTGGGCCCAGCGGGCGAGTTCGGCGTGCCTCGGGTCGGGTGGCGTCCCGCCCCGGGCGACGACCTCGGCCAGAGCGTGCTCGCCCAGGGCGTGCAGCAGCAGCACGTGGGCGTCGACGCAGAACTGACAGCGGTTGGCCCGGGACACGGCCGCCGCGACGAGTTCGCGCTCGACCCGGGACGCGTCCCCGGCGAGCAGGGCCTCGCGCAGCAGCGACCAGGTCGCGGCCAGCACCTCCGGCACGGCCGAGAGCACCTGGAAGGTGGGCAGCGGCCCGAGGAAGTCCTCGCGCGACTGCTGGTAGACCTCCGCGGTGCGGCCGGTGGCCGCCTTCGTGGGGATGGGGGTGAAGAAGCGGTATGTCATGAGGTCGATGCTTGCCGTGGCGGGCTGGGAAAACGTCGTTCCGCCGCAGACACTTGCTCCGCCGCGATACCACCCCCGTGGTACGCCTGATCTACCGCACGCGCGGGATGCTTGACGGACGACGGCCGTTCTACAGTGCGACCATGCGCCGCGACCTGCCGTACGCCCTCAGTGGACTCGCCCTCGGCGGCCTGCTGCTCGGCAACGCCGCGCTCGCACCGGACGCCGCGACCGTCGGGGCCCTCGACGTCGCCCTGGTCCTCGCCATGGCGGCGGCCCTCGCGGTGTGCCGGCGGTACCCGGTGGTCGCGCTGGGCGTGGTGACCGCCGCCATGCTGGCCCTGCACATCCGGGTGCACTCCGGGGTGTCCGCCGCGTTCCCCGTGCTCGGCGTGGTCTACCTCGCCGCCTGGCGGGGTCGCCGGGCGGCCGCTGCCGTGGCCAGCCTCGCCTTCCTCGGTGGCTTCCTGGCCCGCGACGTCTCGGTGGCGCCGGCCGACCGCCCCAACCAGCTGATCGTCGAGCGGACGGCCCTGCTGCTGGGATGGTTCGTGGCGGCCAACGTCGCCGGGCTCGTCGGCCGGCAACGCCGGGCGTACCTGGAGCAGGTCGAACAGCGGGCCATCGAGGCCGAACGCACCCGCGAGGAGATGGCGTTGCGCCGTGCCGGGGAGGAGCGTCTGCGCATCGCCCGCGACCTGCACGACTCCCTGACCCACAGCATCTCGGTGATCAAGGTGCAGGCCGGGATCGCCGTGCATTTGGCCCGCAAGCACGGCGAGGAACCGTCGGCCACACTGCTGGCGATCCAGGAGGCCAGCGGCGCCGCGATGCGGGAACTACGCACCACCCTCGACATCCTGCGCGCCCCCGACGACGACCGCGTCGGGCTGGCCCGGGTGGACGAACTCGCCGAGCGGACCCGGGCGGTCGGCGTGCCGGTCCAGGTCACCGTCAGCGGCCGGCCCCGGAGCCTGCCCGACGAGGTCGACCAGGCCGGCTACCGGGTCGTCCAGGAGGCCCTGACCAATGTGGCCCGCCATGCCGGCCCCGCGACCGCGCACATTCACGTCGAGTACGCCCCGGCCGGGCTGACCGTCGCGGTCACCGACGACGGGCGGGCGTCGCCGGCGCGGCCCCCGACACCGGGGGTGGGACTGCGCGGTATGCGGGAACGGGTTACCGGACTGGGCGGCACCCTGCAAGCCGCCGCCCGCGACGACCACGGGTTCACGGTGCGGGCCACGTTCCCCCTCGACGAGCCGGCATGACCGGGCGACGGCGCGGGGAGCTGGCATGATCCGGGTCCTGCTCGCCGACGACCAGGCGCTGATGCGAGCCGGGTTCCGGGCGCTGTTGGAGGCCGAGGACGACCTGGAGGTCGTCGGCGAGGCCACCGACGGCACGTCGGCCGTGCACCTCGCGCGACGCCTGCGCCCGGACGTCGTGCTGATGGACGTGCAGATGCCGGGCCTCGACGGCATCGAGGCGACCCGGCGCATCGCCGCGGACCCCGACCTTGCCGCGATCCGGATTCTCATTCTCACCAACTACGGGCTCGACTCCTACGTCTTCGCCGCCCTGCGTGCGGGCGCCAGCGGTTTCCTGCTCAAGGACGCCGACCCCGCCGACCTGCTGCAGGCCGTCGCCGTCGTGGCGCGCGGCGATGCACTGCTCGCGCCGGCCGTCACCCGTACGCTGATCAGCGAGTTCGTGGCCGGCCCACCGCCAGCCGTGCCGGCGGCCGGCCGGGACGTGCTGACCGCCCGCGAACAGGAGATCGTCGAGCTCGTCGCCCGCGGGATGACCAACGACGAGATCGCCGTGCGGATGGTGATCAGTCCGTTGACCGCCAAGACACACGTGAACCGGGCGATGACCAAGCTGCACTGCCGTGACCGGGCCCAGCTGGTCGTGTGGGCGTACGAGTCGGGACTGATCACGCCGCGCCGCCGGTGACCGCGCTGCCCGCCGGCGGCCCGGCCGCGAGATCTCGCCACCTCCCCGACGTTCAGGCACCGGGGAGGTGGCGAGGCGAAAGGTCAGGACCCGATCGCGATGGCGAAGACGTGCATGGTCGGCACGTTCGCCGCGGCCCGTGCGCTGATGTTGGGCAACACGACCTGGGTCACCGCCTTGCTCTGCAACGCCACGCCCACGTAGTAGATGCAGGCCGCCGTGGCCTGGCGGGCGTTGTTGGGCCGGTTCTGGTAGGCCGACACAATGGCGGCGGTCGCCCCGGACTGCGGCCCGCCGTACCAGTCGGGCGTGCTCAACGTGAACGTCTGGCGGGTGCCGTCGGCGTACACCACGGTGCCTGTTCCCGACACGGCGCCGTAGGTGCCGGTCAGGAGGAAGCCGAGCGTGCTGCCGGTGCCGCTGACGCCGATGGTCTGGCCCGAGGCGATGGCGTTGTCGGCCGTACCGGGGCTGACGTTGGGCCAGCGGAAGGTCACTCCGTTGCGGCTCACCGTGCTGCCCGGGCTGGCGCCGGCCTGCGCCAGGGCCTGCGCGGAGAGACTGGCGCCGTTGCCGTCGAAGTTTGCGACGTTGGTGTTGCTGTCGTTGCTGATGCCGGCGTTGGTGAAGCTCTGCTCCAGCGTCGGCGTGGCGACACCCGTGCTGGTCACCCGGTAGGTGCGTCCCGCCTGCACGGTGACTTCGATCAGGTCGGATTCGACGCGGGTGACCCGGGGCGACGTCCCGTCGGCGGTGTCGACGACGCTGACGGTGCCGGTCAGGAACCGCGACCGCAGGCGGACGGTGCCGGCACGGTCCGGACCGACGAGCACCTCGGTGGCCGCGCCGCTCGCCCACGTGATGCCGACCGTGTGCCCACCGCGGCCCCGCAGGCCGGTCACCCGTCCGCTGGGCCAGGCCGGCGGCAGCGCGGGCAGGATGTGCAGCTCACCGATGTGGCTCTGGAGCAGCATCTCGGCGATGCCGGCGGTGGCGCCGAAGTTGCCGTCGATCTGGAACGGCGGGTGCAGGTCGAACATGTTGGGCGCGAGCCGGGCGGTGGTGGCGAGGTAGCGGATCAGGTCGTGGGCCCGCTTGCCCTCCTCCATCCGCGCCCAGAAGTTGATTTTCCAGGCCAGCGACCAGCCCGTGCCGTCGTCACCGCGCAACGCCAGCGTACGGCGGGCGGCCTCGAACAACTGCGGGGTGCCGCGCTTGGTGATCTGGTTGCTGGGGGCCAGCCCGTACAGGTGCGAGATGTGCCGGTGGTTGGGCTCGGTCTCCACCCAGTCGTAGAGCCACTCCATGATGTTGCCCCGCGAGCCGATCTTCATCGGCGCGAGCCGGTCCCGGGTGGCGCGGACCTGGGCCCGGAAGGTGCTGTCCACGTTGAGGATCTCGCTCGCGCGGGCGCACGCGTCGAACAGGTCACGCAGGATCTGGTTGTCCATGGTGGGGCCGGCGCAGACGCTGGCGTTCGCGTGGTGGCTGAGCTCCGGCGAGTTCGAGGGGTTGGTCACCAGATAGCCGAGGGTCGGCTCGGTCACCAGCGTGTCGAGGAAGAACTGTGCGGCACCCTTCATGGCCGGGTAGTTCGTACGCAGGAACTCGACGTCACCGTTGAACTGGTAGTGGTCCCAGATCAGCGTGGACAGCCAGGCGCCGCCGGTCTGCCACATGCCCCAGAACGCGCCGTCCACGACGGCGGTGGCCCGCCACGCGTCGGTGTTGTGGTGGGTGACCCAGCCGCCCGCGCCGTACTGCACCTGGGCGGTGCGGGCGCCGGCCACCGACAGGTCGCGGACCATGTCGAACACCGGGTTGTGGCACTCGGCCAGGTTGGTCGTGTTGGCCGGCCAGTAGTTCATCGGCAGGTTGGCGTTGATCGTGTACTTCGAGTCCCACGAGGGGGTCAGCGAGTCGTTCCAGATGCCCTGGAGGTTCGCCGGCTGGGTGCCGGGTCGCGACGACGAGATCAGCAGGTACCTGCCGAACTGGAACAGCAGCGCGGAGAACTGCGGGTCGTTGACGCTGTTGTGCTGGGCGATGCGGACGTCGGTCGTCTGGTCGGCGGCGGAGGTGCGGCCCAGGTCGATGGTGACCCGCCCGAACAGCGCCTGGTAGTCGGCGACGTGCCGGCTGCGCAGCTGGTCGTAGCTGTAGGCGCGCGCCGCGCTGAGGCGCTGTCGCGCGATGCCCCCGTAGTCGCCACCGACGTTGCGGTAGTTGACGTAGCTGGAGCCGATCGAGATGAGCAAGGTCACGCTTGTCGCGTTGGTGACCCGCAGGGTGCCGCCGGAGCTGGACACGGTGCCCCCGGTGACGGTGGCGTTGGCCAGGGCGAGGAAACGGACCTGCCCGGTGACGCCCTCCTGACTGCCGGAGACGCCGTCGAGGCCGATCGTGGCGCCGTCCGGGCTGGACACCGTCGTGCGCTGAGGGCTGTCGAACGTGGCGGTGAAGCTGATCGAATTGGTGCGGTCGGCGGTCAGTCGCATCGCGATGACCTGGTCCGGCGCGCTGGCGAAGACCTCACGCTGATAACGGATGCCACCCAGGACGTACGACGTCGTGGCGGTGGCGGTCGTCAGGTCGAGCGTGCGGTTGTGCTGGGACGCTCCGCTGGCGGATCCGAAGGCGAGCCGGAGGTTGCCGACGGTCTGGTAGGCCAACTGCCCGCCGGGGTTGCCCATCATGGTCTGGTTGATGAGGTCCTGGGCCTGCGTCCACTGGTTCGCGTTGACCAGTCGCCGGATCTCCGGCAGCGCGGCCGCGCCTCTGGTGTTGCTGGGGTCGTGCGGGCCGCCGGCCCACACCGTGTCCTCGTTGAGCTGAAGTCGCTCGGTGTCGACGTTGCCGAACACCATCGCGCCGAGCCGGCCGTTGCCGATCGGCAGGGCCCGCAGCCAGTCGGTGCCGGCACCCTCGTCGTACCAGAGGGCGAGGTCGTTGGCCGCCAGCACCTGCGGCGGCGCGACGGCGTCGGCTTGGGCGGTCGCCGTCCAGGGCAGCGGCAGCAGGGCACCGCCCGCGCCGGCTGCGCCGATCTTGAGGGCTTGGCGCCGGGTCAGGTCTGACATCGATCCTCCAAACGGTGACCGATCCGGCCACCCCAAGCGCGACAACGCCGAAGCCCGATAGCGGATCCGCGCGGTGGCACCGACCTGACCTCGCTGCGCAGGCCGTTGGCAGACCCTCAGACGACGAAACGTCTGATGTGTTTCGGGAAGATTACTCCGGCGTCACGCAATAGGCAACGGTCGATAGCTGGAAGGATCGTGGGCGGCGACCCGACCCTTATCAGGAGAGATCGGACTCGCCCGGAGCGGTGGCGGGGGCCGGCGGCCACGGTGGACACCTGCACCACCGACCAACCTCGCCAATACATCTGACGATTCTTGTCGGTGCGCCGGTGGAGGCGGACACGCAGCAACACCGCCGCGCTGGCCTCGGTGGACGGTGGGGCGGGCCGACGTCAGGTCGCCGTCGACGCGCCCCGGCAGCCGGGTCGTGATCGCGTGCGGGCAGCGCCGTCGGCGATCACCGCGCCACGTCCTGCGCCGGCGGCGGGTGCGGTGTTCCCGGCATCAGCCGGGTGCCGCCCTCGTCGCTCTGCGCACCCGAGCAGGGCGACGAGGGCGAGGAGGATGACGCTGCGCGGCAAGCTCGTCGTCGACGCGATGAACTACTGGTGGGAGGTGGACGGCATCCGCGACGACCTGACCGACCCGCGCACCTCGTCCAGTGAGATCGTCCAGGCGTTCCTGGCCGACGCGCGGGTCGTCAAGGCGTTCAACCACATGGGCTACCACGATCTTGAGGACGAGGCGCGGCCGGCGGGCACGGCCGGCCGCAAGGCCATCGCGATCGCCGGTGACGACGAGGCCGGCCTCGCCACGGTCGCGTCCCTTGTGGACGATCTCGGCTTCGACCCGGTCGTCGCCGGCCCCCTCGCCGAGGGGGTACGACTCGAGCCGGGCAGCGAGTTGTTCGGCGCCAACGTGAGCGCCGACGAGGTGGGCGCGATGCTCGACCGCTTCCCGGGTCGGAGCGCGGCCAGGCCGTCGCCGCCGCGCGGGCCCGTGCGGGCGACGATCACGATGCCCAGTCGGCTCCCGAGCCGCCGGCCTGACCGCCAGTACCTCTCAGTGGTCGTCGTCGAACGCCGTACGGGGATCGAGGTGCCCACCCCGCTCCTGCGCGGCGGCGTAAGCGGCGGGGCCGAGCGCCTCGATCGCGGCGTCTCGCACGGCGGCGAGGTCGGCCGCGTCGTCCGGGTCCGGCACCTGGCCGAGCGCCGCGAACGCCGCGTCCGCGAGACCGACCATGAGCGCCGCTCGCGGGTGGTCGCCCTCGGCGGACGCGAGCGCCGCGCCCGCCACGCAGACGTACGGCACGAACTCGTCCCAGCCGTGCCGGAACACCCGGGTACGGCTGAGCGTGAACAGCCTCCTCGCCTCGGCGAGGTTGCCGAGACCCAGCTCGCAGAAGGCCAGGTTGTGCGTCTCGGAGTTGACGGTCTCCGGCCGACCCAGCGTCTCGTTCAGCGCGATGCTCTCCCGGTACAGATCCCGCGCCCGCGTCAGATCGCCGGCCATCCGCGCCACCGCGGCCAGCACGTGTCTCGGCCGCTCCTCCAACGCGCGATCGCCGGAGCGCACCGCGACGTCGATTGCCTCCCGCGCCCGCGCCTCCCCGAGCGTCAGGTCGCCGCCACGAATCGCCACCCGCGCGAGGCTGTACCGGGCCTCCACCTTGCCGGCCGCGTCGCCGACGGCCCGAGCCCGCTCGATCTCGGCCGTACTCATCCGCACCACCGCGTCGGTCTCCCCACGCCGAAAGGCCGAGCGGACATCGTCACTGAAGCTCACGGTTGAGGTCCCCTCGTGTCTCGTGCACGGGCGCGTCGACGCGTCGACGCGCCGCGGCCCCGACCGTCTCGGCGCGTGGTCACGCATGGAAGGCGGTCCAATTCTCCAGGAGGCGGAAGCCCATCGACTCGTACAGTGGCCGGCCGAGCGCGCTGGTCTGCAGGTACGCCGCGTCCGCACCGGCCGCGACACCCTCGCGCAGCACCTTCTCGGTGATCGCGCGACCCAGGCCACGACCGCGCGCGCCCGGGACGACAGCGATGTTGAAGACGCCGACCACACCTCGGGTCCGCATCCCGAGACCCGTGCCGAGGTGCTCGCCGGCCTCCTCGTACAGGTAGCCGTCGATCCGCTCGGCGTCGAGAACCGCGCCGCCCATCAGCGACCCGAACAGACCGTCCCCGTGGCGGAGACCCTGGCTCGTGGCGCCGTGGAAGATGATCATCACGACCACACCGATCAGGCCGAGCAGTGGGGTCACCAACCAACCGAGCACCCCGGTCAGGCCATAGAGCACCAGGCCGACGATCGGGCGGGCCTCCTGCACCCGGACCTGCTCCTGGTCGACGGAGTCGGCACGCAACTCCGGATGGCGGCGCACATAGGCGAAGAGCACCCACCAGGGCGCCGACATCAGTGCTGCGGCGAACGCGTACAGGACGACCGCCACGCGCAGATCGTCGGTGTTGCCGTCGGCCAGCGCCGACGCCAGGACGGCGGTGGGAAACGGAATGATCACCACGCCGAAGAGGATGCCGAGGTTGATCGAGCTGAAGGCGGCAGTGGTGCCCCGGACCAACTGGAGCACGGCGTGATGATTCAGCCAGAGAACACCGACATAGATGAACGACACGACGAGGCCAGATAGGCCAGCCCCTCCCCGAGGAGCCCCTCGGCCAGCCCACCCTCGTGGAACTCCGGGACCCGCAGATCCAGCACCAGCAGGGTGATGACGATGGCGAACACGCCGTCGCTGAATGCCGCCAGGCGACCCGCGTCGGTCACCCCGGGACCGCCGCCGCTCGCCTGCGTCCCCTCTCGACCAGCGGACATCGCCGTACGCTAACAGTCGTTCAACGGCCACCGAGCGTGATTGCCGGGGGCCGGCGTGATCCGGCCCGCGTCCTTCGTGGACCACGACGGTGGCGGGAGCGGCCGGCCGCCACCCCCGCCCATCCGCTGGCTAGCTGGCGTACGTCTCGAACTCGCCGACCCGCGGCGTACCGCTCGAGCTGGTGATCCTAAAGGTGATCTTGCTCAGCGCCGTCGCGGTGAAGGTGATCGCGCCGGCGCCACTGCCGGAGGCCAGGACGGCGCCGGTGTCGTGGTTGACGAGCTGCCAGGAGCCGATGGAGCCCTGGGTCCCGGAGGGCTCCCGAATGACCACCCGGGACACCCGGGTGGCGGATCCCCACTTGATCGAGATGGAGCCGGTCGATCCGGCCGGCGACCAGTAGGTGCTGATGTCGCCGTCGCGCACGTTGCCGTAACTGGTCCCGCTGGCCTTGCTGGAACCGTCGGCCCCGGCCCCCAGACTGAGGTTGGTCCCGCTCGTCGGCGGCGGCGTGGTCGGCGGCGCGGTGGTCGGCGGCGCGGCCGTGTCGTACTACGTCCGTGCCCGCGACGGCGCCGGCAACCTCTCCGGCAACAGCAACACCGTGACCCGGACCGGC
>NZ_JBEXIA010000015.1:0-142020 GCF_040608335.1 Micromonospora sp. NPDC005194
GGTGTGGAGCAGCGGTCGGATTTTCGGTGGTTGATGATGTCGGATGTGTGTAAGCACTGCACGCATGCGGCTTGTTTGGATGTGTGTCCGACGGGGTCGTTGTTTCGGACGGAGTTCGGGACGGTGGTGGTGCAGGAGGACATCTGTAATGGGTGTGGGTACTGCATTTCGGCGTGTCCGTATGGGGTGATCGATCAGCGTAGGGGTGATGGTCGGGCGTGGAAGTGCACGCTGTGTTATGACCGGTTGGGTGCGGGGATGACGCCGGCGTGTGCGCAGGCGTGTCCGACGGAGTCGATCCAGTACGGGCCCCTGGACGAGTTGCGGGAGCGGGCGGCGCAGCGGGTGGACACGTTGCATGAGCAGGGGGTGTCGGAGGCGCGTCTGTACGGGGAGGATCCGAACGACGGTGTGGGTGGTGACGGGGCGTTCTTCCTGTTGTTGGACGAGCCGGAGGTGTATGGGTTGCCGCCGGATCCGGTGGTGACGACGCGGGATCTGCCGGCGATGTGGAAACGCGCCGGCCTCGCCGCGCTGACGATGGTCGCCGCCACGGCGCTGGCGTTCCTGGGCAGGCGGCCATGACCGACGCGACGCCACCGCACGAGCCGGTCGGCGCCCGGTTCCGCGCGTTCCAGGCCCACCTCGACCAGCCCGACGGGCAGCGCCGGGGTCGGAGCCACGGCGGCGAGCAGCTCACCGTGCCGCCGGCCGACTTCAGCTCCTACTACGGCCGCCCGATCCTCAAGGCGCCGGTGTGGAAGCACGACATCGCCGGCTACCTGTTCAGCGGTGGCCTCGCCGCCGGAGGCGCGCTGATCGGCGCGGGAGCCCAACTGACCGGACGCCCCGCCCTGCGTCGCGTGGGCCGCTGGACGGCCCTCGGCGGCACCCTCGCCAGCGCGTACCTGCTGGTGCACGACCTCGGTCGGCCGGACCGTTTCCACCACATGCTCCGGGTCGCCAAGCTGACCTCGCCGATGTCGGTGGGCACCTGGATCCTCACCGCGTTCGGGCCGGCCGCCGGTGTGGCGGCGATCGCCGAGTTCGCGCCCCGGCTCCCGCAGCACGGCGTGCTCGGCCTGGCCCGCCGGCTCGCACCCTCCGTCGGCGACGTCGCCGGCCTGGCCGCCGCGGCCACCGCCCCGGGGCTGGCCACGTACACCGGAGTCCTGCTCGCCGACACCGCCGTGCCGGCCTGGCATGACGCGCACCCCTTCCTGCCGGTCGTCTTCGCCGGCAGCGCGCTCGTCGCCGCGTCCGGGGTCGGCCTGATCGCGGCGCCGGCCGCGGAGACCGCCCCGCTGCGCCGCCTCGCCCTCGCCGCCGCGACCGTCGAGGCGATCGGCGGTCACCGGCTGGAGCGGATGGGACTGACCGGCGAGCCGTACGTGCGCGGCCGCAGCGGCCGGCTGGTCAAGGGGGGCCGGGTGCTGCTCACTGTGGGCACTGCCGCGGCCTTGTTCAGCCGGCGCAGCCGGGTCCTGTCGGTGCTCTCCGGCGCGGCCCTGGTGGCCTCGTCGGTCGCCACCCGGTTCGGGATCTTCGAGGCGGGCAGGGTGTCGGCGCGCGATCCGAAGTACACAGTGGTACCCCAGCGGGAGCGCCTCGCCGAGCACGGGCCGACGGTGCACGACGGCCGACGCTGAGCGCGTCGCGCACGGGCAGTGCCCTCGCGGGGTACTGCCCGTGCACGACGCAGCCCGGCCGTCGCCTCAGCCGGTGAACAGCTTCGCGGCCGTGATGACGGTCTCGACGATGCCGTAGCCGAGCAGCGCCGCGACGAGCAGCCAGGACAACCAGAGCCGCCCGGTCTGGCCGCCGACGTGCTCGGGCACCGGTGGCCTGCTCTGCGGGCCGAGGGCGACCGGCTCGGTGACGCTGGCGCGCGCCACGGGCGAGGTCGGACCCCGGTCGGGCTCGTGGAAACGGTCGGGCACGGCGCGGACCAGCAGGTTCGCGACGAAGCCGATGGCGAGCACGCCGACCATGGTGAACAGCGCGGGTCGGTACGCCGACGCGGTGAGCGTCCCGGGCTTGCCCTGGCTGTCGAGGATCCCGTTGACGATCAGCGGGCCGGCGACACCCGCCGCCGACCAGGCGGTCAGCAGCCGGCCGTGGATGGCGCCGACCTGGAAGGTGCCGAAGAGGTCCCGCAGGTACGCGGGCATGGTGGCGAAGCCGCCGCCGTAGAAGGAGATGATCAGGGCGGCGATCAGAACGAAGACGGCGGTCGCGGCGTGCCCGGCCACGGCGAGCAGCGCGTAGAGCACCATGCCGACGCCGAGGTAGACCATGTAGATGGGCTTGCGGCCGATGAGGTCGGACGTCGTCGACCAGATGAACCGGCCGGCCATGTTGAACAGCGACAGCACACCCACGAAGCCGGCCGCCGCCGACACCGAGACAGCGGTGGAGCCGTTGTCCCGGAAGAAGTCCTGGATCATCGGGCTGGCCTGCTCCAGGATGCCGATACCCGCCGTGACGTTGCAGAACAGCACGATCCACAGCAGCCAGAACGAACGGGTCCGCACGGCGTTGGACGCGGACACGCTCGCCCTCGTCACCAGCGACCGGGTGGCGACGCGAGCGGGGTCGAACCCGGCGGGCCGCCAGTCCGGCGGAGGAACCCGGACGTTGAACGGGCCGAACATCATGATCACGAAGTAGCCGATGCCGAACGTGACGAAGAGCCCCACCAGCGCGGACCCCGACGCCACGGCGGCCGGGTTGGCAGGGTTGTAGTCGGGGTCGTAGAGCGACAGCAACTGACGCGCCAGCGGGCCGGCGACCAGGGCGCCACCGCCGAATCCCATGATCGCCAGACCGGTGGCGAGACCCGGCCGGTCCGGGAACCACTTGATCAGCGTGGAGACGGGCGAGATGTAGCCGATGCCCAGCCCGATGCCGCCGATGACGCCGTAACCGAGGTAGAGCAGCCAGAGTTGCTGGGTCGCGATGCCGAGCGCGCCGACCAGGAACCCGGTGGCCCAGAAACAGGCGGAGACGAACATGGCCCGGCGGGGGCCGTTGCGCTCCACCCACCGGCCGCCCACCGCCGCCGACGAGCCCAGCATGACGATGGCGATGCTGAAGATCGCCCCGATCGCCGTCTGGCTGACGTCGAAGTGTGCGATGAGGGAGTTCTTGTAGACGCTCGTCGCGTAGACCTGGCCGATGCAGACGTGCACGGCCAGCGCCGCGGTCGGGATGAGCCAGCGGCTGTATCCCGGGGGAGCGACGGTGTGCCGAGGGTCGAATACCGACAGCATGGGCTCCGCACCTCCTGCGGCTGAGTGGGCAGGCGGCGAGGCGGAGCTGTCCGGAGCCCTCGTACCGTCGCATTGCCCACTGGGCGGATTCCGCGCGCGCCCGGATGACGCCGGGCCGGGGAATCGCACCTGACTCCCGGCGGATGACCGAGCGGCTTGCGCCGCCACCTGGCGGCCCGACGCGCGTCCGGCGTTCGCCGTTGATCGGCTGTAGCTCACGTTACGTGGTCGCCGGACCGCGGCTCGCGATTACGGGAAAACGGGCTGGTCCGGCTCGTCGCCTGTCGGCGCGGGCCAGGGTGGAGGTCCCACGCCGGTGATCCGCACACCACCCCAGGCGTCGAGCTCGGCCAGCCGGGCGGGCCGGGCCCGGTCGGCGATGCGAAGCTCGACGTCGCGCCGACCGGAGCGCAGCAGTCCGGCCACCCTGGGCTCGGGCTCGATCCGGCCACTCCAGTGGTAGCGGCCGTCGACCGGCTCCCACCGACCGCTGAGGTGCACCCGCACCGGGGTGCCCGCGACGCTCGCCGGGCCGTGGTAGCTCACGGCACGATGCGTTCGTGCGCGCGGGTCAGCTCGCGCGGCAGGTCGGCGCTGGCGCGGACCCCCTGGATCCCGCTCCACAGCAGCGTGGTCAGGTAGTCGGTGAGGGCCGCGCGGCTGATCGGCTGGCCGCGGGTCGTCCACCAGTCGCCGACCGCCTGAACGAAGCCCACCAGGCCGTACGCCCAGGGCTCCGCCGGGCCGGCGTCCAGGCCCAGGGCGCGGAGCCGGTCGCCGATCACGCGGGCCAGCCCGGCGGCCACCTGCCGACTGGTCCCGGAGACGACCTGGTGGATGCCGGGGTCACCGGACCGGTGGATCAGGAACCGGTAGAGCGTCGGCTGGGACTCGATGACGCCGAGGTACGCGTCGATCGTCGCCTCGACCAGGTCGCGCTCCTCACGGACCCGCGCGATGGCCGGAGCGATCGTGTCGACGACCTGGGCGGACAACCGCTCGCTCACGGCGACCCAGAGCTGCGACTTGTCGGCGAAGTACCGGTAGAGGACCGGTTTGCTGACGCCAGCGGTGGCGGCCACCTGCTCCATGTCGACCTCGGGGCCGTGCCGCAGCAACGCCTGCACGGCCGCACCGACCAGCGCCTGCCTGCGCTGCTCACGGTGGTTGGCCCAGCGGTCCCGGCGGCCGTTGCCCGTCGCCGTCCGACCGTCGCCGGTGGACGCGGCCGGCGGCTGGGGTCCATTGACATCGATGCGTGGCGCTTGCATGCTACTACAGGTAACAGTTACTGCCAGTCACGTCAATGTGGAGGAGTCATGGAGGCGGCGGAACCCGAGGACTCGGCGGTCGCCGAACGGCTGCTCACGTCGTCGCTGCGCACCAGCTACGACCCGGTGGTCGAGATCGACTGGGACGCGCCGCACACCCCGGGCGCCTACTGGCTCCCGCCGCACCGCAGCAGCCTCTACGGCACGGCGCTCTGGTCGGGCCTCAGCGAAGAGCAGCGCGTCGAGCTCACCAAGCACGAGGTGGCCAGCACGGCCAGCGCCGGTCTGTGGTTCGAGACGATCCTCATGCAGATGCTGATCCGGCACTACTACGACGCCGACCCGACCAGCCCGCGCGCCCAGTACGCGCTGACCGAGGTCGCCGACGAGTGCCGGCACTCGATCATGTTCGGTCGGCTGATCGAGGCGATGGGCTGTCCCGTCTACCGGGCGGACCCGTTCGACCACCTGCTCGGCCGGTTCCTCAAGGCGACCGCCAGCGGCCCCCGGATGTACGCCGCGATCCTCGTCGCCGAGGAGATCCTCGACGCGTTCCAGCGCGAGATCATGGCGGACGAGTCTCTTCAGCCGCTCATCCGGATGGTCTCGCGCATCCACGTCGTCGAGGAGGCGCGACACGTCCGGTTCGCCCGCGACGAGCTGGCCCGCCAGGTCGCGGCTGCCGGACCGGTCGGCATGGCGTACGCCCGGCTGCTGGTCGGTCGCGCCGCACACTCGATCGCCAACCGTCTCGTCCACCCCGACGCGTACGCGGCGGTGGGTATCCCGCCGGCGGTGGGCCGGGCCGCCGCCCGCGCCAACCCGTACTGGCAGGCCACGCTGCGGTGGTCGGCGGCCCGGGTGCACGACCACCTCGCGGGCGTCGGGCTGGTGGGCGGGCCGGGGCGGCTGTTGTGGGCCCGGGCGGGGCTGATCTGACGGCCGTCGTCCGGCCGGGGTGCGGCGTCGACGGGTCTGCCGGCGGTGCGGGGCGGCCGGACGTGGCGATGAACTGCCCACATCAGGCAGCCGTCAGGCACGCCCGATCCGCGGCTCGTGCCGGCCGGTAAGGCGCAACCCGACACCGCGTACGGCCTCGATCGTGGCACCGGCGCCGAGGTCCCGCAACTTGCGTCGCAGCCGCTTCACCAGCGACTGCACGTCCGCTCTGCGCTCGCGCCCCTCGTCGTGCCAGACCGACCGGTGCAGCTCGGCGTAGCTCCAGATCCGGACCGGCTCGGTGATCAGGCAGGTCAGCAGGTCGTGTTCCAGTCGGGTCAGGTCGACCTCGCGACCCCCGTACCGTGCGGTGGACCGGGCCGAGTCGATGACCAGGGCGGGGCCGGGCTCGACGGTGGGCGTCGGGGTCGACGGTGGCTCGCCGAGCGGGCCGGCCCGTTGCTGCGGGATCGCGATCAGCCGGCGCAGCTCGTCGAGGTCGGCCACCAGCAGCAGCGGCGCGATCCCGTCGAGGCGCTCCGCGAGCCGGATGCGCTCGGTCGGCGACGGTGTCACCGCGATCAGCAGCGGAAACGGTTCGTCGGCCGGATCAGCCCCGTCCACCGCCGTCTCGTCGTCCTCGGCCACCACACCGCCCGGGATCGATGGGCTTCCCTGCCCAGTTATCGTCATGGTCCTGACAATGATTGGCAAGCGCGCCGCCAGCAGGGCAACCGTTAGCGACAAGTTGCTCACAGCAAGTTCTTGATCGTCCTTTCCTCTCGATCATAGTGTCCACTCGGGCAACCGGCGTGACCCGCGCGGTGCATGGGGAGGCATGAGGGGTCCGTTCGCTCGGTTCCGTCGAGCTGGATCTCGCGCACTCCTCACCATGGCCCATAACACCCCTGGGTCGTTCTGAGGGAGGCAGCACCGATGTTCAGACGTCCACAATGGAGACGCACGGCCAGATCGCTGGTCAGCGCCAGCGCGGCGATGATCCTCGCCGCCACATGCCTGGCCAGCGTCGGCTCCGGCGCGCAGGCCGCGCCCGGTTCGTTGGGAGCGGGCACCGCCGCCGGGGACAAGATCCGACCGGAGCTCGCCCGCCAGCTTGAGGCCAAGAGCGCAGGGGACTTCTGGATTCGGTTCAAGGACCGGGCCGACCTGAGCAAGGCCAGTGCCATCAAGGACTGGACGAAGCGCGGCGCGGCCGTCGCGCAGACGCTGCGGGAGACCGCCGCCGCCAGCCAGGGCAAGATCCGCGCCGAACTCGACAGCTCGGGTACGAAGTACCAGACCTTCTGGGCCACCAACGCCATCAAGGTGAACAGCGGCTCCCTGGCGATGGCGCAGAAGTTCGCCGCCCACGCGGAGGTCGAGGGCCTCTACGCCCCGGTCGCCTACAAGCTGCCGGAACTCACCAAGGGCACCGACGAGAAGACCGTCAACTCCGTCGAGTGGGGCGTTGCGAACATCAACGCCGACGACGTCTGGTCCCAGTACGGCGTCACCGGCGAGGGCGTCACCATCGCGAGTATCGACAGCGGTGTGCAGTACGACCACCCGGCGTTGGTGAACTCCTACCGCGGCAACAACGGCGACGGCACGTTCGACCACAACTACAACTGGTTCAACGCCGCCGGGACGTGCGCCGACGCGCCCTGTGACGACGACGGCCACGGTACGCACACCATGGGCACCATGGCCGGCTCCGCCGGCGCGAACCAGATCGGTGTCGCGCCCGGGGTCAAGTGGATCGCGGCGAACGGCTGCTGCCCCACCGACGCGGCGCTGATCGAATCCGGTCAGTGGATGCTCGAACCGACCGACCTGAGCGGTCAGAACCCGGACGCCAGCAAGCGGCCGAACATCATCAACAACTCCTGGGGCACCCGGGAGCCGTCCAACGAGCCCTTCATGGAGGACGTGACGCTGGCCTGGGCCGCGTCCGGCATCTTCGGGGTGTGGTCCAACGGCAACAGCGGGCCGGCGTGCCAGACCAGCGGCTCACCGGGAAGCCTCGCCAGCAACTACTCGACGGGCGCGTACGACATCAACAACACCATCGCCAGCTTTTCGGCCCGGGGCACCGGGCAGAACGGCGAGATCAAGCCCAACATCTCCGCTCCGGGCGTGAACGTCCGGTCGAGTGTTCCCGGCAACGGGTACGGCACCGCCAGCGGCACGTCGATGGCCGCCCCGCACCTGGTGGGCGCGATCGCCCTGCTGTACTCGGCGGCGCCGTCGCTGATCGGTGACGTCGACGGGACCCGTGCGCTGCTCAACGGCACCGCGATCGACAAGGCCGACGCCCAGTGCGGCGGCACCGCCGCGGACAACAACGTCTACGGTGAGGGCCGGCTGGACGCCCTCGCGCTGCTCAACGCCGCTCCGACCGGCGATGTCGGCACCCTGGCCGGCACGGTCACCGACGCGGCCACCGGCGCACCGATCGCCGGCGCGACCCTGACCCTCACCGGTCCGACCTCGCGTGAGATCACCACCGGCGCCGACGGCACCTACTCGACCCAGGTCCCGACCGGCGACTACCAGGTCGTCGTGTCGGCATTCGGCTACGGCAGCACCACGAAGTCCGCGACGGTCGCCAACCGCGCGACCACGACGCTCAACGTCGCCCTGACGGCGGTGCCGCGCGTCAACGTCACCGGCGCGGTCACCGACGGCTCCGGCCACGGCTGGCCGCTGTACGCGAAGGTGACCGTGAGCGGCCCGTCCGGCGTGTACGACTACACGACGCCCTCGAACGGCCGATACAGCATCACGCTGCCGGCCGGGCAGACGTACACCCTGAGGTACGAGTCGCAGTACCCGGGCTACCAGACCGTCACCAAGGAGGTCGTGGTCGGCACGCGCAACGTGACCGCCAACGTCGCGGTGCCGGTGAACACCACCACCTGCACGACGGCGCCCGGCTACACGTTCGGCTCCGACGGCGAGTACGAGACCTTCGACGCGACGACCACCCCGGCCGGCTGGACGGTGGTGGACAACGCGGGCAGCGGTCAGGTCTGGAAGTTCACCGACGACGGCGGCCGGGGCAACCTGACCGGTGGCACCGGCAACTTCGCGATGATCGACAGCGATGACTACGGCGCGGGCACCAGCCAGGACACCTCCCTGGTCAGCCCGGTGGTCGACCTGACCGGCGTCACGGCCCCGGTCATCCGGTTCAACCAGGACTTCAACCAGCTCAACGACGACACCGCCGACGTCGACCTGAGCATCGACAATGGCGCGACCTGGACGAACGTGCTCCGGCAGGAGACCGACGTCCGGGGCCCGAAGCTCACCGAGATCCCGATCCCGCAGGCGGCCGGCAAGGCGCAGGTCCAGGTGCGGTTCCACTACTACGACGCCTCGTACGAGTGGTGGTGGGAGGTCGACAACGTCCTCATCGGCAGCCAGGTCACCTGCGTGCCGGTCGACGGCGGCCTGGTCGTGGGCAACGTCCGCGACAAGAACGACAACAGCTACGTCAACGGCGCCACCGTCACCAGCAACGACCGGCCCGCCGAGAAGGCGGTCACCGTGGCGACCCCGGACGACCCGGGACTGCCCGACGGGTTCTACTGGATCTACTCGACGCTGACCGGCACCCACAAGTTCACCGCGACGGCCGGCAACTACGTCAGCCAGAGCAAGCAGGTCGACGTCGAGCCCGACTGGGCCACCGCCGCGAACTTCGTCCTCGCGGCCGGCCGGTTGTCGGTGACGCCCACCCAGGTGAGCGCGACGGTCCAGATGCCCAACGGGAAGGCCACCAGGACGTTCACCGTGACCAACACCGGCGGAGCGCCGGTCGAGGTCGGCTTCGGTGAGCGGGACAACGGCTTCGAGCTGCTGCGGGCGGACGGTTCCCGGGTGACCCGGCAGCAGGTGCTCGGCGCGGCCGGCGCACCGGAGCAGCGGCTGAGCGTCCCGACGTCGTTCGCGGCCCGGGCGTCCGGCAAGGCGACGTCGGCGACCTCCGCCGCGGCCGGCCCGCAGGCCGCTCCGTGGACGGACATCACCGACTTCCCGACCAACATCATGGACAACCGGGTGGTCACCCTGGACGGCAAGGTCTACTCGATCGGTGGTGGCGACGGGAGCGCCTCCACCGCGAAGACCTACGCCTACGACCCGGTCGCGCAGACCTGGACGGCGGCAGCCGACCTGCCCGGCGCCCGAAACGCGCTGACCGTGGGCGTGGTCGGCGGGAAGATCATCGCAACGGGTGGCTGGGGCGCCGAGGGCCCCGACGCCGCCACCTGGTCGTACGACCCGGGGGCCAACAGCTGGACCGAACTGGCCGACAACCCGGCGCCGCGGTCCGCGGCCGGGCAGGCGGTCGTCGGCGGCAAGCTCTACGCCGTCGGCGGCTGCACCACCTCGGCATGTCTGCCGATGTCGAACACGGTGGTCCGCTACGACCCGGGCACCGACGCCTGGGAGACGCTGGCGAACTACCCGAAGTCGGTGGCCTTCGCCTCCTGCGGCGGGATCGACGGCGTTCTCTACTGCACTGGCGGCAACGACGGCACCGCGGCGCAGAAGGCCAGCTACGCCTACGACCCGGGTGCCAACACGTGGACCGCCATCGCCGACGCGCCGACGGACAACTGGGCCAGCTCGTACGCGGTGGCCAGCGGCAAGCTCCTCGTCGTGGGCGGTTCACAGGGCGGCGCCATCAGCAACGCCGGCTTCGCCTACGACCCGGCCACCAGCTCGTGGTCGAACCTGCCGAACGCCAACACCGCCCGGTACCGGGGTGGCGCGGCGTGTGGCTTCTACAAGATCGGTGGCTCGTCGGGCAGCTTCAACGCGGCGCCGGACAGTGAGGTGCTGCCGGGCTTCGAGGGGTGCGTCGAGGCGGCGGCCGACGTCAGCTGGATGACGATCGACAAGTCGACGGTCACCCTCGCGCCGGGTGAGAAGGTCACGGTCACCGTCGGGATGACGGCGAACGTGGACCAGCCGGGCACCTACTCGGGTGCGGTCACGATCAAGGAGAACACGCCGTACTCGGTGGCGCCGGTGGCGGTGACCATGACGGCGACGCCCCCGAAGACCTGGGGCAAGCTGATGGGCACGGTGACCGGGACCAGTTGCCAGGGCGCGACCTCGCCGATTGCCGGCGCGGTCGTCCAGGTCGACTCGTGGGCGATGTCGTGGACGTTCGCGACCGACAGCGCCGGCAAGTACGCCTACTGGGTGGACCGTCGGAACAACCCGCTCACCCTGATCGTCGCCAAGGACGGCTGGAAGCCCCAGACCCGTCAGACGAGGATCGACACCGCCACTCCCGCGGTGGAGAACTTCGGGTTGGCGCCCATTCGGTGCTGACACCTGAGCGGTAGCACCACCGATCCGGCCCGCCTGGTCCTCGACCAGGCGGGCCGGACCAGCTTCGATCGGCCGGTCAGGAGCGCTCCTGGCGAGCCGGTCGTTGCGCTACAGCGATGGGTGACCGGACGCGATACTGCGGGTAGCGTGAGCGCTGGTGGTGCCGCCGGTTGTAGCGGTGGGCGGCCCACCCCCCAGACCGCTACCTGGGAGCACAGCCATGACGTCCCACGTCGACCCGCGCTTCGGCAACACGCTTCGTCAGCTCCGCGAGCAGTCCGGGCTGTCCCTGCGGGCCCTCGGTCAGCTCACCCACCGGGGCAAGAGCCACCTGCACGAACTTGAGGCCGGCAGCAAGGCACCCACCGTGGAAACCGCCCAGCACCTTGACCAGGCACTGCACGCCAACGGTGCTCTTGTCCGCCTCGTGCGCGCGCCCGTCGACCACGAAGCCGAAGCCGACGAACTGCTCCGGCGGGTCGCTGCTTGCGACGTCAGCGCCGAAACCCTCGCCCGCATCGAGCGAGGCGTGGACGACCTCGCCAGCCTGTACCCCACGACCGCGCCGGTCGACCTGCTGCCGATGGTGCGTCAGCACCTCGCCTATGTCACCCGACTACTCGGCGGCCGGGTCACCCTCGCCCAGCAACGGCGTCTCGTCGTCGCGGGCGGCTGGCTGGCCGTACTGAGGGCCACCGTGCACATCGACCTGCAACAGCCGGGCGCCGCCGCCGCGCACCTCACCGCGGCATCCGGGCTCGCCGGCCACGCCGAGCATCCGGAGATTCAGGGTTGGTGTCTGGAGACGCGGGCGTGGGAGGTGCTGACCCTCGGCGACTACCGGGGTGCCCTGGACCTGTCGCGGCAGGCGCAACAGGTGGCGCCTGTCGGCAGCTCCGCGCACATTCAGGCGACCGCGCAGGAGGCGCGGGCATGGGCGCGGATGGGCGCGGTCCGTGAGACGCGTCGGGCACTGGACCGGGTGGAACGCTTGACTGCGAACCTGCCTGTCCCGGAACGGGCGGAGCACCACTACCGGTACGACCCGGCAAAGGCTGAGGCGTATGCGGCGACGACGCTGGCGTGGGCAGGTGACCCCGCCGCCGAGCGGGTCGCGCGGTCCGTGCTGGCCCACCTGGATCCGCGCGGCGACGGCGGTGAGCGGCCCCGGCGGGCGGCATCGGCTCGACTGGACCTCGGGCTGGCGTTGGTGACCGCCGGACGACCGGAGGAGGCGTCGGCGTTCGCCGCGGAGGCGGTCGCGTCGGGGCGAGTGGTGCCGTCGAATTGGTGGCGGGCGCGGGAGGTGTTGCGCCGGGTCGAGCGGACGGGCGCACCGGAGGCTGCCGACCTGCGTGACGTGTACGAGCAGTTCGACCGGACCAGCACGGGCGAGTAGCGGACAGGATCGGTTGACGGCGGACAGCCGCGTCCTCCTGACCGCAGGCAACCCTCCGTAGCGTCATGTTTACGGGATCAGTGGCCGGTGTGCTGTCGGACGTGATGTGGGCGCTCAGCGCCGCCGGTCCCGCCAGGGAGGGCAGGGGCGCCGTGCCGGATATGACCGGCCGACTCTGCTCCGGAGGCGAGGGGCGAGCGATGATCCGCAAACTGGTATCCACTCTGACCGGCCGACCAGCTCACCACTACGACGGGTCGGTCCGGTGACCGCCCGGCAGATGCCCGGCCCCGGCACCCGGATGTCGGTGCGGCCTACCGAGTGGCAGCCCAGCCCTGGCATCGAGGGCCAGACACACCACGACATCGTCATCGTGTCCGTCCACGAATCTCATGACCCGCGCTTCGCCTGGGTGTACGGCCACGGCCCGGACTGTGCGTGGGAGTCCGCCGACTGCTCGCAGCCGTTCTGCTTCGAGGTGCTGGTCAGCGTCGACGTTCTTGCCGCCGCAGCGGCCGGTGCGAGGCCATGACCGCCCCCACGCTCGCCCGGTTGGAGGCGCGGTGGCGGCGGACCCTCATCGAGCACCAGGCCGTTGCCGGTCGCTGCCCGGTCTGCGGGACGCGGGGCCGCTGCCGGGAGTGGGCGGAGGCGTTCGGTCAGCTCGTCGCCCACGACCTGTTTCTCCCCGGTGCTCGTCGGAGAGGTGTGTCAGACGGGGGCGAGCCGGAAGCCGACGCCGCGGACCGCGTGGATCGTGGCGGCGGCGTCCAGCCGGGCGAGCTTGCGGCGCACCCGACGGACGACCGAATGCATGTCGGACCCACGGCCGAGGTGCCGGTTGCCCCAGACCTTGAGGTGCAGTCGCTCGTAGGTCCAGATCTGCCCGGGAGCGTCGACGAGGCAGAGCAGGACGTCGTGTTCCAGCCGGGTCAGGTCGATCTCCTGATCGCGCCAGCACACCACCCGGCGGTCGGAGTCGACGCTCAGATCCGGCGGCGGCTGCGGGCGTGGCGCGGCCTCCGTGCGCACGGCCGGGACGGGAGGAGGTACGGGGGGCAGCTCGCCCACCCCGAGGAACTCCCGTGCCTGGTCGACGTTCGAGACGATCAGGAAGGCGTCGGTCCCGCCGAGCAGACGGGCCAACTGCCGGCGCTCAGCCGGCGAGGACGCGATGCCGATGACCAGCGAGGCGACCGGAATTCCCTGCATTGCCCAACCCCTTCCGGTTCCCCACGAACACTCCGGATGGTTTTCGCACCGCCGAGGACGACCATCGATCGGCGTCCTGACCCTAGTGGTGGCTCGTCTCGGCTGGGTGAAACATAGTTGCATGTAAGCATGTGAATGACGGTCGAGGTCACAGCCGTGCGGACGGCTTGGCGACAACAAGGGGGGTTCGGAGAGCGGGATCGCCGCTTTTTTCCAATGGTGACCGGCGGTTGTGACAGAACGAAGACAATCCACGGACGGCGTCCGGACCTGGCGGGACGAGCATGGTCGACGTGTCCCACGGATCGTCGTACCCCGTCGGTCGGTCGTCGCCCGGCTCCGCGCGGGCGCTGTCGTCCGGCTCCGCGCGGGCGCTGTCGTCCGGTCGCGTCGCCGCGCCGCCCGGTCTCCGGCTGCTCGGAGCTGCCGTCTGCTTCCTGCTCGCCCGGGTGCTCACCGGCGTGCTGTTCGTCCGGCGGGTCGCTGGACACCGACCAGACCATCTTCGCGGCGAAGCGTCGGGCACGCGGCCGACCACTACTAGGCTCGATCGCGGAGGTGCCGAACATGAAGCTCGGGCTGCACTACTGGACTTTCTCGACTCCGGCCGATCCGGCCGCCATCGCGCCGACCCTCACCGAGGCGGCGACCATCGCCGACCAGGCCGGCGTGGCCTCGTTCACGGTCATGGACCACTTCTTCCAGATGGAGGCGCTGGCCCCGGCCGAGGAGCCGATGTTGGAGGCGTACACGACGTTGGGCTTCGTCGCGGCGCAGACCCGTCGAATGACGCTCGGTGTGCTGGTCACGGGCGTGATGTACCGCTATCCGGGGCTGCTGGCCAAGACCGTGACGACCCTCGACGTGCTCTCCGGGGGCCGGGCCCGGCTCGGCATCGGGGCGTCCTGGTACGAGCGGGAGCAGCGGGGGCTCGGCGTGCCAGTGGTGCCGGTCGCCGAGCGGTTCGAGCGACTGGAGGAGACGCTGCGGATCTGCCGGCAGATGTTCAGCGACGACAACGGGCCGTTCGACGGGCGGCACTACCAGCTCACGGAGACGATCAACTCGCCCCAGCCGTTGCGCCGTCCGCACCCGCCCATCATGATCGGCGGCAGCGGCGAGAAGAAGACGCTGCTGCTGGTCGCCAGGTACGCCGACGCCTGCAACCTGTTCGGCACGGGCGCCGAGGGGATCGCGCACAAGCTGGACGTGCTGCGCGGGCACTGTGCCGCCGAGGGCCGCGACTACGACAGCATCGAGAAAACCGTGCTGGCCTCCAAGCCGCCGCTGGAGGATCTCGACGCGTTCCTCGCCGAGGTGTCCGACTATGCCGCGCTCGGCGTCACCGAGGTGCAGGTCACGCCGGACCGGCACCCCGTGGAGTTCGCCCGGCGGCTCGGCGACGAGGTGCTGCCGCGGCTGGCCGACATCGGCTGACACGGAACGGGTTGGGTTAGGCGCGCGTGGTCGACGAGCCGCCTGCGGCGATCGGTCGGCTGCTCGCCTACGACGACGAGGGCCGCCCTCCCGCCGAAAGCGGGGGACGGCCCTCGTCGGTGACCGGTCAGCCGACCGAGGCGGGGAACCTCTCCCACACCCGGTGCGCGGCCATCAACTGCTGCACCTCGGTCAGCGCCTCGGTGCCCGAGCCGGCGGACACGATGCCCGGGGTGCCGGCCACCCCGGCCTGCTCCAGCACGGTGACGCCGGCGCCCCAGGCGCCGATCGCCTTGGCGTGCCGCCAGCACTCCTCGACCAGGAGCAGCACGCGGGGATCGACGGTCGCCGCGTCCGGCCGGCCGGCCTTGGCGTCCCGGGCGGGCAGCGCGTCCGGTGCGGGCACCGGCGCCCCGGCCAGCAGGAGCGCGTCCAGCTCGACCGACCGGCCGGTGGCGAAGGTCCGCTGGACGGGCATGTCGCCCACCATGCCCCCGTGCGGGGCGATCAGCAGCGGCACCATACCGGCCTCGAACACGGCCCGGCGGACCTCGTCGACGCCGTCCAGGTCACCGTCGGGGTCCACGACGATCCCGACCATGCGGCCGTCGGCGGGCCACTCCCTGCCGACCTGCGACAGGGCCGGGCTCGGCGCGACGTCGGCCAGCGGCACCGTCGGCTGCGGCGCGGGCAGTCCCAGGCCGGTGGCGACCTGCTCGCACAGCACCGGGTCGATGTTGGCGAGGCACTGGAGCTGGCGCTCCTTGATCGCCTGGTGGTAGCACTTGCCCAGCTCGAAGGTGTACGCCCGGATGATGTGCTCCTTCTCGACCGGCGACATGCTCAGCCAGAACAGGCGTACCTGGCTGTAGTGGTCGTCGAACGACGCCGGGTTGGCCCGAACCTTGGGCGCCTGCGCCACGGTCACCGGCACGTCGAGGAACGCGTTCTCGGCGTCGCCGGCCGGGAAGGGGTTGCCACCGTCGAGCGAGTTCGGCCGGTACGGCGCCACCCCGGCGTGCACGGCGTGCTGGTGGAAGCCGTCGCGCAGCATGTCGTTGACCGCGGCGTGCGGGCGGTTGATCGGGATCTGCGCGAAGTTCGGCCCGCCGAGGCGGGTGAGCTGCGTGTCGACGTACGAGAAGAGCCGGCCCTGCAACAGCGGATCGTTCGTGACGTCGATGCCCGGCGGCAGGTGGCCGAGGTGGAAGGCGACCTGCTCGGTCTCGGCGAAGAAGTTCGTCGGCGTCCGGTTGAGGACCAGCCTGCCGATCGGCTGCACCTCCGCCAGTTCCTCCGGAACGATCTTCGTGGCGTCCAGCAGGTCGATCCCGGCGAAGGTCTCCTCGGGAGTGTCGGGGAAGACCTGGATGCCGAGTTCCCACTCGGGGAACGCGCCGGCCTCGATCGCGTCGTAGAGGTCCCGGCGGTGGAAGTCGGGGTCGATGCCGCCGAGCAGCTGCGCCTCCTCCCAGGTCAGGGAGTGCACACCGAGCTTCGGCTTCCAGTGGAACTTCGCCAGCACCGTCTCCCCGGCCTCGTTGACGAGGCGGAAGGTGTGCACACCGAAGCCCTCCATCGTCCGGTACGAGCGCGGGATGCCCCGGTCGGACATGTTCCACATGGCGTGGTGCTGCGCCTCGGTGTGCAGCGAGACGAAGTCCCAGAAGGTGTCGTGCGCGCTCTGCGCCTGCGGGATCTCCCGGTCGGGGTGCGGCTTCGCGGCGTGGATGATGTCGGGGAACTTGATGGCGTCCTGGATGAAGAAGACCGGCATGTTGTTGCCGACCAGGTCGAAGGTGCCCTCGTCGGTGTAGAACTTCGTCGCGAAGCCACGGGTGTCCCGGACCGTGTCGGCCGAGCCGCGCGACCCGAGCACCGTGGAGAACCGGACGAAGACCTCCGTCTCGCGCCCCTTCTTGAGGAAGCCGGCCCGGGTGATCGCCTCGGCGGTGCCGTAGGCCGTGAACACCCCGTGCGCGCCCGCGCCCCGGGCGTGCACCACACGCTCCGGAATGCGCTCGTGGTCGAAGTGCGTGATCTTCTCGCGCAGGTGGTGGTCCTGGAGCAGCACCGGCCCCCGGGGCCCGGCCTTGAGCGAGTGGTCGGTGTCGCGCAGTCGCGCCCCGTTCGCCGTGGTGAGGTACGCGCCCTGCTGGCCCTTCGCGGCCGCCGGCACGCCGGTCTCGGCGCCGGTCGGCGTACGGGTCTGCGGTTGGCCCTGCTCCGGCTTCGGCGGCAGCGGGTCGTGGGGCGAGGTCGGTTCCTCGACGGGTGGGGGTGCGCTGCCCGGGGCGCCGGGCACCTCGGGCGTCAGAGCGTCGGCGATCTTTTCGGAGGCGGTCTTCACGACGTTCTTGACCGCCTCGGCGGGCTTGCTGGAATCCACTGGTGTGAACCTCTCCGTGGAGCGTTTGGGCATGCCCCTGCACCCCTACCCCTGGTCGGAGGGTCGAAACGCGCAGAAGATCCGATCTGCGGGCGGGACTGGTGATTTCACCGATGCGGGGGCCGAGCGGAGCGGCGAAGACTGACGAACGTCGATATCGCTCGACTCTAGGGAGTGCCCGACGTGTCGTCACCAACCACCACCCGTCCCCGTTCCGCGCCCGCTCGCGCCGTCCGGCTCGCGCTGGCCGCCACCCTGCTCGCCGCCGGTGTCCTCGCCGGACCCGCCCCCGCCCATGCGGCCAGCCCGTACGAGCGGGGCCCCGCCCCGACCACCGCGATCCTGGAGGCCAGCCGCGGCCCCTTCGCCACCGCCTCGCAGAGCGTGTCCTCGTTGAGCGTCACCGGCTTCGGCGGCGGGGTCATCTACTACCCGACCAGCACCAGCGAGGGCACGTTCGGCGCCGTCGCCATCTCGCCCGGCTACACGGCCGCGTGGTCCAGCATCAGCTGGCTCGGGCCGCGGATCGCCTCGCACGGCTTCGTGGTGATCGGGATCGAGACCAACAGCCGGTTCGACCAGCCGGACAGCCGTGGCCGGCAGCTGCTCGCCGCGCTCGACTACCTCACCGAACGCAGCTCGGTGCGCAGCCGCATCGACAGCAGCCGCCTCGCGGTCGCCGGCCACTCGATGGGCGGCGGCGGCAGCCTGGAGGCCGCCTCGGCGCGGCCGTCGTTGCAGGCCGCGGTGCCCCTCGCGCCCTGGAACACGGACAAGAGCTGGTCCGAGCTGCGGGTGCCCACGCTGATCATCGGCGGCGAGAGCGACACGGTCGCGCCGGTCGCGTCGCACTCGGTGCCGTTCTACACCAGCATCCCGGCCTCGGCCGAGAAGGCGTACCTGGAGTTGAACGGCGCGAGCCACTTCTTCCCGCAGGCGGTCAACACGCCGACGGCCCGCCAGATGGTGGCCTGGTTGAAGCGGTTCGTCGACGACGACACCCGCTACGAGCAGTTCCTCTGCCCGGGCCCGAGCGGGTCGGCGATCGAGGAGTACCGCAACACCTGCCCCAGTTACTGAGCGGGTCGGGCCGGGGTGGTCGCCGTTGGCGGCCGCCCCGGTCGCGTCAGCGCATCGAAGGTCTTGACGCCGTAACCGAGAAACGTACACTGCGAGTGTAAATAACACCCGCCACGGCAGAGGGATGGGTGATGGAACGCGGGCTCGAACTGCACGGCATCGGCGTCCGTTTCGGCGGCCTCACGGCCCTCGACGACGTCTCGCTGCGCGTGCCACCCAACCGGGTGGTGGGCGTGATCGGGCCCAACGGCGCCGGCAAGACCACGTTGTTCAACGTGATCTGCGGCTTCGTGACGCCCCAGACGGGTTCGCTCACTCTCGACGGTCGTCCGCTGCGACCACGGCCGCACCGGCTGACCAGACTCGGCATCGCCCGGACCCTGCAGGGGACCGGGCTCTTCGCCGGTCTCAGCGTCCTGGAGAACGTGATGACCGGCGCGTCGCACACCGCCCGCGCCGGCTTCGGGTCGGCGCTGCTCGGGCTGCCCCGCAGCGACCGCGACGAGCGCCGGCTGCGCGAGCACGCCCTGGACGTCCTCGACGACCTGGGGATCGCCCGGCACGCCGACGCCGCGCCGGGCACGCTGCCCTTCGCCGTACGCCAGCGGGTCGCCCTGGCCCGCGCGCTCGCCGCGCGGCCCCGGCTGCTGCTGCTCGACGAACCCGCCGGCGGCCTCGGCGCCGACGACATCGCCGAGCTCGCCGAGCTGGTGCGGCAGCTCCCTCGGCGCGACGCCGACCCGTGCGCGGTGCTGCTCGTCGAGCACCACATGGACCTGGTGATGGCCGTCTGCGACGAGCTCGTGGTGCTCGACTTCGGCCGGGTGATCGCCGCCGGCACGCCGGACGAGATCCGCGACGACACGACGGTCGCCGACGCCTACCTCGGTGCCCTCGTCGAGGAGACCTCGTGAGCGCGAGGACTGCGCGGGGCGCGCGAGCCGGGCGGTCGCGAACGAAGGAAGGCCCAGCGTGAGCGCGGCCGATCTGCTCGTGGTGCGGGGGCTGGTGGCCGGTTACGGTGCCGCGCCGGTGTTGCGGGCGGTCGACCTCACCGTGCCGGCCGGCACGATCGCCGCCGTCGTGGGCGCCAACGGCGCCGGCAAGACGACGCTGTTGCGGGCGCTCTCCGGCATGATCCGTCCGGCCGCCGGCCAGGTCGTCCTCGCGGGGGAGGACCTGCGGGGTACGCCGGTGGAGCAGCTCGTCCGGCGCGGCATGGCGCACGTGCCGGAGGGGCGGGGCGTGATCAGCGAGTTGACTGTCGACGAGAACCTGCGGCTCGGCGGGCTGTGGCGGCGGGACCGTGCGGACGCCGGCCGCGCCCTCGACGAGGTCTACCAGCTCTTCGAGCCGCTCGCCCGGCGTCGCCGGCACCTCGGCCACCAGCTCTCCGGTGGTGAGCGGCAGATGCTCGCGCTGGGCCGGGCACTGGTCGGCCGGCCGCGCCTGCTGCTGCTCGACGAGCCGTCGCTCGGCCTGGCACCCCGGGTGGTCGCCCGGACCATGGCGCTGCTGCGCCAGCTGCGCGACCGCACCGGCCTGACCGTGCTGCTCGTCGAGCAGAACGTGCGCAGCGCGCTCGCCGTGGCCGACCAGGGCGTCGTGATGTCACTGGGCCAGGTGGTGATCGCCGCCCCGGCGGCCACGCTGCGCGACGACGACGACCTGCGCCACGCGTACCTCGGCTTCTGACCCACCTCGTCCCCTGGAGGGAGGACTGTTGGACCGCTTCGTCTTCCTCACCGTCGACGGTCTGTCGCGGGGCGCGGTGTACGCCGCGTTCGCGCTGGCGCTGGTGCTCATCTGGCGGGCGGCGCGGGTCGTCAACTTCGCCCAGGGGGCGATGGCCGTCGCCGCCGCGTACGTCGCGTACTCCG
This sequence comes from Micromonospora sp. NPDC005194, assembly GCF_040608335.1. Taxonomy (NCBI): domain Bacteria; kingdom Bacillati; phylum Actinomycetota; class Actinomycetes; order Micromonosporales; family Micromonosporaceae; genus Micromonospora; species Micromonospora sp. NPDC005194. Next base: position 20,229 of record NZ_JBEXIA010000015.1, read on the forward strand.
TGTCCGCCGCGACCGGCTCCTACTGGCTCGGCTTCCTGGTCGCGATCGTCGCCGGCCTGCTGCTCGGCGCGCTGGTGGACCGGGTCGTGATGCGGCACGTCGACCACGCGTCGCCGCTCAACCCGGTCATCGTCGCGCTCGGGCTGGTGCTGGTGCTCCAGGCCGTGCTGGGCATGGTGTACGGCAACGAGTTCCGCCCCGCCGACGTCCCGTTCAGCCGGTCCGCCCTCACCGTCGGCGGGGTGGCCGTGCTGTCGCCGTACGACCTGTTCGTCTTCGCCACGATCGGAGTGGTGGTCAGCGCGTTGGCCTGGATGTTCGCGCGTACCGCCGTCGGGTTGCGGATGCGCGCGGCGGCCTTCGCGCCGGAGGTCTCCCGCCTGCTCGGGGTCAACGTCGGCGGGATGTTGACGCTCGGCTGGGCGCTCGCCTCCGGCGTGGGCGCGCTCGCCGCGATGCTTGTCATCCCGACCGAGTTGGGCCTGCACCCGCACGCCATGGACCTGGTGTTCGTCTCGGCGTTCACCGCGGCGGTGGTCGGCGGGCTGGACAGTCCACCGGGGGCGGTGGTCGGTGGCCTGGTGGTGGGTCTGCTGCTCTCCTACGTCAGCGGGTACGCCGGCAGCGACCTCACCCCGCTGGCGGTGCTCGTCCTGCTGCTGGCGGTGCTGCTGGTCCGGCCCGGCGGGTTGTTCGCCCCGGTCGCGGCGAGGCGGGTGTGAGCGCCACCCGGGCGGCCCTGCCGCCGAGGCAGCGGCCGGCCCAGACCGGCGACCGTCCGGTCGACCGCGGGCGCCGCGGCTCCACGCTGCTGCGGCACCTCGCCGTGCTGCTCGCCGTGGGGCTGGTGCTGGTGGCGGTCAGCTACGCCGTCGAGCCGTTCCGCAACTTCCAGCTCGCCACGGTGGCGGCGTATCTCTGCGCCACCGCCGGGTTGACCGTCCTCACCGGGCTCAACGGTCAGCTGTCGCTGGGGCACGGGGCGTTGATGGCGACCGGCGCGTACACCGTGGCCCTGTGCCAGAACGCGTTCGCCGACCGGGGGTTGACCGGCGGTTGGCTGTTGCCGCTGTCGCTGGTCGCGGCGGTGCTGGGCACGGTCGCGGTCGGCGCGGTGGTCGGTGTGGCGGCGGCCCGGCTGCGCGGGCCCTACCTCGCCGGGGTGACGCTCGCCGTGGCCGTCGTGGTGCCGGCGTTGGCCGTCACCTTCGACGGCGTGTTCAACGGCGAGCAGGGGCTGTCGGTGCCGGTGGAGCCGCCGCCGATGGCGCTCGGCGCGTACTTCCCGTACGAGCGGTGGCAGCTCTGGCTCTCGGGCGCTGCCACCCTGCTGGCCCTGCTGCTGGTGGCGAACCTCATCCGCAGCCGGTACGGGCGGACCTTCCGGGCGGTCCGCGACGACGAGGTGGCGGCCCGGCTCGCGGGCATCCACGTGGCCCGCACGCAGGTTCTCGCCTTCGTGGTCAGTGCCGCCACCGCCGGGCTCGGTGGCGGACTGCTCGCGATGCTCGCGCAGAGCGTCTCGCCCGGGGCGTTCTCGCTGACCCTGTCACTCTTCCTGCTGATGGCGGTGGTGATCGGTGGCCTCGGTCGCCTCGCCGGCGCGCTGTGGGGGGCCGTGCTGCTGGTCGCCCTGCCCGATCTCACCCATTCCGTGACCGAGCTGCTCACCCTTTCGCCGGCGGTGGCGCAGCGGCTGGAGGGCAACCTCCCGCTGGCGATCTTCGGCGGCACGCTGATCGTCGTGATGATCGCCGCGCCCGGCGGTGTGCAGGGTCTGCTGTCCCGTCTCGGCCGAGGGCTGCGGGCCCGCTGGCCGGCGCGGCGTTCCTGAGCTGTCCCCGGCCCGGCCTCGGCCGGGCGCCTCACCACCACACCATTCCCACCGAACCGGACCGAGAAAGGTCGGTGTTTCCCATGCACCGTACGGCACGACGCGGTCTCGCGATCGCCAGCACCATCGCCCTGCTCGTCACCGCCGCGGGCTGTGGCGGCGACGACGGCCCCACCTCCGGCGGGGGGTCGGTGCCGGGGGTCACCGACACCGAGATCGTCGTCGGCACCCACATGCCGCTCACCGGGCCGGCCTCGGCCGGCTACTCCAAGATCGCCCCGGCGACGAAGGCGTACTTCGACTACGTCAACGCCAACGGCGGCGTGCACGGCCGGAAGATCACCTACAAGATCATGGACGACGGCTACAACCCGGCGAACACCCAGCAGGTGGTACGCCAGCTCGTCCTGCAGGACAAGGTCTTCGCCATCCTCAACGGCCTCGGCACGCCGACGCACACCGGTGTGCTCGACTTCCTCAAGACCAACCGGGTGCCCGATCTCTTCGTCGCCTCCGGCAGCCGCAGCTGGGACCAGCCCGACAAGTATCCCGGCACGTTCGGCTTCAACCCGGACTACACGATCGAGGGCAAGATCCTCGCCAACTACACGAAGGCGAACCTGGCCGGCCAGAAGGTCTGCTTCCTCGGTCAGGACGACGACTTCGGCCGCGACAGCCTGGCCGGCGTGGAGAAGGTGCTCGGCGCCGGGGCGGTGGCCGTCAAGCAGACGTACGTCACCAGCAACACCAACGTCGCGCCGCAGATCGGCGCGTTCAAGGCGGCCGGCTGTCGGGTCGTCATGCTGGCGACCGTGCCCGGCTTCACCGCGCTGTCCATCGGCACCGCCGCACGGCTGGGCTTCAAGCCGCAGTGGCTGGTCTCCAACGTCGGCGCCGACCACCCGACCCTGGCCAAGCAGCTCGGCGCCGCCGCCCCGCTGCTGGAGGGCATGGTCGGCACCAACTACCTGCCGATGCAGAACGACACCGCGAACCCGTGGATCCAGCTCTTCACGAAGATCAACAAGACGCACAACGGTGACGCGCCGTTCGACGGCAACACCGTCTACGGCATGTCGGTCGGCTACCTCTTCGTGCAGGTGCTCCTCGCCGCCGGCAAGGACGTCACCCGCGAGAAGGTGCTCGACGCGGTCCAGAAGGGCGGCTTTGCGGGCCCCGGGCTCGCGCCGCTGCGCTTCTCCGCCGACGACCACTCCGGCTACGGCGGGCAGCGGTTGAGCCGGGTGAGCGGGGGAGTGCAGAGCTACTTCGGGCCGACGTACGAGACCGACGACGGGGACGGGCCGGTCACCGAGTACAGCGCCCCGCCGGTCGCGCCACCGGCGAACGGGGTGCCGACCGTCTCCTGACGAGCCCGCCATCGCCTCGTACGACCCGGGGGTCATTGCCTCCGGGTCGTACGAGCGTGCCCGGATTCCGTGCGCGGTGCCGACGGGTGCCGGCCGTTGACCGACACCGATCAGTCCTCCTACTATCTGCACTGTGGATGCAATTTCAGGTCGACTCGCGGGTCGGGTCGCCATCGTCACCGGCGCCAGTCGCGGGATCGGCCTGGCCATCGCCCGACGCCTCGTCGCCGAGGGTGCCCGGGTGGGTCTGACCGCCCGCCGTCCCGAGGCGCTCGCCGACGCCGTCGCCGCCCTCGGCGGCCCCGCGTACGCCGTGGCCGTGCCCGGCCGGGCCGACGACCCGGCGCACCGGGCCGAGGCGGTGCGGCAGGTCGGCGCGGCGTTCGGGCCGGTGGACCTGCTGGTCAACAACACCGGCATCAACCCCGTGCACGGCCCGCTGGTCGAGCTGGACCTGGCCGCCGCCCGCAAGATCCTCGACGTCAACCTCGTCGCCGCGCTGGGCTGGGTGCAGGAGGTCTGCGCCGCCGGCATGACCGAGCGGGGCGGCTGCGTGGTCAACGTCTCCTCGATCGCCGGCCTCGCGCCGTCGCCGGGCATCGCCCTCTACGGCGTGAGCAAGGCCGCGCTCAACCACCTCACCGCCAGTCTCGCCGTCGAGCTGGGGCCGACGATCCGGGTCAACGCCGTCGCCCCCGGGGTGGTCAAGACCCGCTTCGCCGCGGCGCTCTACGAGGGGCGCGAGGACGAGGTCGCGGCGCGGTACCCCCTCGGTCGGCTCGGTGTCGCGCCGGACGTGGCGGGCGCGGTCGCCTTCCTGGCCGGCCCCGACGCCGCCTGGATCACCGGACAGACCATCGTCTGCGACGGTGGCGTCACGCTGGCCGGCCGGCCCGTATGACACCTGTCGTGCGCGCTCGGCGGTGCCTGATCATCGCCTGTCTAGACTCGGCGGGGAGCCGGGCGACGTCGTGGCGGTGAAGGGGCGGGGGCGGATGAACAGGGTCGAGGCCCCGGGGCGGGTGGACGGGCGGACGGCCCGGGCCGAGCGCACCCGGGCAGCCATCGTCGAGGCGCACCTGGCACTCATCGCCGAGGGCGACCTGCGGCCGACCGGGGAGCGCATCGCCGAACGGGCCGGCATCTCACTGCGGACACTCTGGACCAACTTCAAGGACATGGAGACGCTCTTCGAGGCGAGCGGCGCCGAGGTGCTGCGCCAGCAGGATGCCGCCTACCGGCCGATCTCGCCCGCGTTGCCGCTGGCCAAGCGGGTCGACGCGTACTGCCGGCAGCGGGCACGGCTGCTCCAGCTCATCGCGCCGTCGGCGCGGGCCGCGCAGATGCGCGAGCCGGTCTCCGACCAACTGCACCGCAACCGCCTCAAGCACATCGACCGGGTGCGCGACGAGGTCGAGCACCTCTTCGCCGCCGAGCTGACGAACGCCGGGCGGGGGCGCGAGCAGCTGCTCAACGCGGTGGTGGCGGCGAGCATGTGGCCGGCCTGGTCGATGCTGCGCTACGGCCTCGGGCTGGGCGTGGACCAGGCCCGCGCGGTGATGTCCCGGACGGTTGGCGCGCTGCTCGCCGAGGTCACGACCGACTGATCCCGGCTCGTCCCCTCTTTCCATCCGGTGACCGATGGGTGACACTGGGACGCATGGTTACTGCATACTCAGTGCAAATAACCGTGTTGCGCGGCCGGGACGACCAGTGCCGAGCCATCCGGACTCTGCTCGACGGCGTGCCCGACGGCGGTGGGGCTCTGCTCCTGCACGGCGAGCCGGGCTCGGGCCGGACGGCGCTGCTCTCCTACGCCCATCGGTACGCGAAGGACTGCACCGTCCTCGCCGGCGCCGGGCTGCCCGAGGAGGCGACGCTGCCGTACGCCGGCCTGCAACGCCTGCTCGATCCGGTGCTCGACCGGGCCGCCGCCCTGCCCGAGCCGCGACGGCACCTGCTGCGCCGGGCGTTGGACGGCGAGGGCTGCCGGCCCGAGCGCCGGCTGGCCCTGTCGGTGGCCGTCCTCGGTCTGCTCGCCGCGGCCGCCCGGGAGCGCCCGCTGCTCGCCACCATGGACGACGTCGACCGGGGTGACCCGCAGACCGCGCAGGTGCTGGCCTTCGTCGCCCGCCGGCTACGGCACCTGCCGGCCGCCGTCCTGCTCACCGCGGACGTCGGCACCACCGTCGACGGCATCGCGGCGCACCGGCTGCCGCCGCTGGGCGAGCGGGACAGCATCGCCGTCCTCACCGACCGGCTACCCGAGCGACCCGCCGCGCCGGTCGCGGCCACGCTCGCCGCCGTCGGTGGCGGCAACCCGCAGGCTCTCGTGGACCTCACCGAGGTGCTGAACCCGGGGCAGTGGCGCGGGGAGGAGCCCCTGCCGGCCGCGCCGCCGGCCGATGGCGCACTTGCCCGCGCCTACCGGGCCCGCCTCGACCGGCTGCCGCCGGACACCCGCCGGATGCTGCTGCTCGCCGCGCTCGACGAGTCAGACGAACCGGCGACCTTCGTTCGCGCGGCCGACGCCGCCGGCCTGGCCGTCGAGGCGCTCGCCCCGGCCGAAGCCGCCGGTCTGGTTCGGGTCGAGCCCGGGGGCGTCACGTTCGCGCAGCCGCTGGCCCGCACGATGGTCGCGGCAGGTGCGCCGCTGGCCCAGCGGCGCGCGGCGCACCGGCTGCTCGCGGAGGTTCTCGATCCGGACGGGCAACGGCTGCTGCGGGCGATGCACCTCGCCGCCGCGACGGCGGGCGCCGATCCGGCCCTCGCCGCCGAGTTGGAGCGGGCGGCGGCCGGTGGGCGCGACGGCTGGGCCGTGGCGTCGGCCGCGCTGTGCCGGGCCGCCGCGCTCAGCGACCGCCCGAGCGACGTCGCCGCGCGCCTGCTCGCCGCCGCCCGGTACGCCTGGACCGCCGGGCAACCCGGCCAGGCCCGGCTCCTGCTCGACCGCCTCCGCGCGACCTGCGCGGACCCGACCGTCACCGGGCACGCCGGGCTGCTGCGCGGCGAGCTGCAACTGCGCTGTGACGACGCCGCCGGCGCGGCGGCCACGCTGCTGTCCGCCGCGCGTACGGTGGCCGGGACCGACCGCGCCGTGGCCATGGAGGCGCTGGCGCGGGCCGGCGAGGCCGTGTGCTTCGCCGGCGACCAGTACCGGTACGCGGAGGTCGGCCGGCGGGCCGCGGCCCTGCGGCACCCGAACGACCCGCCGGCCGTGGAGCTGGCGGGATGCCTCGTCACCGGGGTGGCCGCCACGCTGCGGGGTGACCACGAGCGGGCCGGGCCCGCGCTGCGCCGAGCCGTCGTGCTGGGCGGCCGGTTGGCCGGGCCGGCGCTGACCCCGACCGCGCTCACCTGCGCGGCGGCGGCCGGGCTGGTGGTGGCCGTGGACGGCGCCGCGCACCGGCTCGCCGAGCGCGCCGTCGGGTTGGCGCGGGAACGGGGCGAGCTGTCCATGCTGTCCCGGGCGTTGGAGCTGCGCGCGGTAGCCGAGTACTGGCTGGGGCGGCACGAGGCCGCGGCGGAGACCTCCCGCGACGGGCTGCGGGTCGCCCGCGCCACCGGGCAGTTCAACTGCGCCAACGTCCACCTGGGTCTGCTCGCCGTGCTGGCCGCCGTCCGGGCCGACCGGGAGACCAGCCTGCGGCGGATCCGCGAGATCGGCCCGACGCCGACGCCGGGCAGCCGACCACACGCGCTCGCCGGGTGGGCGCTGGCCGTGCTCGACCTCGTCGACGGTCGGCACGCCGAGGCGGCGGCCCGACTGGCGTCGCTGGCCCGGCTCGGCACCGGCCGGGGTCAGGTGCTGGTCCAGGTGATGGCCACCCCGTACCTGGTGGAGGCGGCGGCCCACCTGCCGCACCGGCCGGCGGCGACAGCCGCGCTCGCGGCCTTCGACAGGTGGGCGAGCAGCACCGCGAGCCCGCTGCGCCGGGCGCTCTCGGCCCGGTGTCACGCGCTGCTCGCGCCCCGGGGCGGCGTCGAGGCGGAGCAGGAGTTCCGGACCGCGCTGCGACTGCACCCGACGGAGGATGGCGCCTTCGAACGGGCGCGCACGGAGCTGCTCTTCGGTCAGGACCTTCGGCGCAGCCGGCGTCCGCGGGACGCCCGGGGGCACCTGCACCAGGCCCGGGAGACGTTCACGTTGCTCGGCGCGGATCGCTGGGCCGAGCAGGCCACGGCCGAGCTGCGCGCCGCCGGGGAGTCGGTCGGTCCGCCGGACCTGCCGGCGGCACGGTTGCTGACCGGTCAGCAACTGCGGATCGCGCAACTGGTCGCCGAGGGCGCCACCAACCGGGAGATCGCCGCCCGGATGTTCCTGTCCACCCGCACGGTCGACCACCACCTGCGCAACGTCTTCCACCGGCTGGGCATCCGCTCCCGTACCGAGTTGGCCCGGACCTTCGCCGCCGAGCCGCACGCCGGACTGGCCTCCGACCGGTGAGCGCCGCCCGGGCACGGTCCGGTCTGGACGACGTAAACTATCACCGCTAGTTTATCCGTCATGGAGCTCACCCTGTCCGCCGAGCAGACGGCGGTCCGTCAGCTCGCCGCCGAGTTTGCCAACCGGGAGTTGACGCCGCACGCCGCCACGTGGGATCGGCGCGAATCGGTCGACCCGGCCATCGTCGGCAAGCTCGGCGACCTCGGCTTCCTCGGGCTGACCATCGCCGAGTCCGACGGCGGCTCCGGCGGCGACCACCTCGCGTACTGCCTGGTCCTGGAGGAGCTTGGCCGGGGCGACTCGGCCGTGCGTGGCATCGTGTCCGTCTCGCTCGGCCTGGTCGCCAAGTCGATCGCCGCCCACGGGTCGGCCGCGCAGCGGGCCGAGTGGCTGCCCCGGCTCTGCTCCGGGGCCGCGCTCGGCTGTTTCGGGCTGACCGAGCCGGACAGCGGATCGGACGCGGCCGCGCTGCGCACCCGCGCGGTCCGCGACGGCGACGACTGGCTGCTCACCGGCACGAAGACGTTCATCACCAACGGCACAACCGCCGACGTCGCCCTGATCTTCGCCCGCACCGGCGGTCCCGGCCACCGGGGCATCACCGCGTTCCTGGTGCCCACCGACAGTCCGGGCCTGACCCGGCGCGAGATCCACGGCAAGCTCGGCCTGCGCGGGCAGGCCACCGGTGAGCTGCGTCTCGACGACGTGCGGGTGCCCGACACCGCCCGCCTCGGGGCCGAGGGCGCCGGCTTCCGGCTGGCCCTGGCCACCCTCGCCAAGGGGCGGATGTCGGTGGCGGCCGGCTGCGTCGGCATCGCCCAGGGTTGCCTCGACGCGGCGGTCGGCTACGCCGGGCAGCGGACCCAGTTCGGCAAGCCGATCGCCGGGCACCAGCTCGTCCAGCAGCTGCTCGCGGCCATCGCCGTCGACACGGCGGCCGCCCGCCTGCTGGTCTGGCAGGTCGCCGACCTGATCGACCGCGACCAGCCGTTCGCCACCGAGGCGTCGATGGCGAAGCTCTTCGCCAGCGAGGCCGCCGTCCGCGCGGCCAACAACGCGGTCCAGGTCTTCGGCGGGTACGGCTACATCGACGAATACCCGGTCGGCAAGTACCTGCGCGACGCGCGGGTGGCCACCCTCTACGAGGGCACCAGCCAGATCCAACAGCTCCTGATCGGACGCGCGCTCACCGGCGTCAACGCCTTCTAGCTCTAAGGACACCCGGATGCGAGTCTTCACCTCCGTCGACGAGCTGACCACCGCGGTCGGCGAGACCCTCGGGCCCGGCCCCTGGCAGCGGATCGAGCAGGACCGCGTGGACCTCTTCGCCGACGCCACCGACGACCACCAGTGGATCCACATCGACCCGGTACGCGCGGCGGCCGGGCCGTTCGGCGCCACGATCGCGCACGGCTACCTGACCCTGTCGCTGTTGCCGGCGTTGGCCGGGCAGCTGTACCGCGTCCAGGGGGTCGCGATGGGAGTCAACTACGGGCTGAACCGGGTGCGCTTCCCCGCGCCGCTGCGGGTCGGCGCCGCCGTGCGGGCCACCGCCGTCATCGCGGAGGTGTCACCGGTCAGTGGTGGGGTGCAGATGGTCACGGCGGTGACCGTGGAGAGTGACGGCGGGGGCAAGCCAGTGTGCGTCGCCGAGACGGTGAGCCGCCTCTATGGCGAGGCGGGTCGCTGAGCGGTCGTCCGGACGGCATAGCTGTCAGGCGCTGAGGGTGCGTCTCCGGGCGCGGAGCGTGACGGGCTACGCACAAGGACGGTATCTCGACATGGCGGCCCGCCGGTGTAGAGGCCGGCGGTGCCGCCATTCCCGTCCTCTACCGGGAGCACCGCCATGACGGCCCACGTCGACCCACGCTTCGGCGCCACACTCCGGCAACTTCGTGAGCAGGCCGGCCTGTCCCTGCGGGCGCTCGCCCAGCTCACTCACCGCGGCAAGAGCCACCTCCACGAACTGGAGAATGGCAGCAAGGCAGCCACCTTCGAGACCGCTCGCCACCTCGACCAGGCGCTCAACGCAGGCGGCAGGCTCGCCCGCCTGGTCGCCGCTCCCGTCGACCACGAGGCTTCTGACCGGTGGAGGGGCCGACCGACACCGCGGCCGGTCGGCCGCTCGCGCATGGCCCCGTCGCCGTGCATGGGCTGGAGTCCGGTGGAACGTCGCCGACTGTCGGCGTACGGGTCCAGGTGCACAAGCAGGTGCGGCTGGAGCGTAGAGAGGTCGACGTTCCAGAAGGGGCGACGACGTCTGTCGAGCACCTTCCCATATCGCATGACGGACCGCCCTGCCGACGACATCCGTCACCGCTGAGGGTGGTCGCGCTCGCGCCCGACCAGCGGCAGATGAGTTATACGTTCAAGGCTGCTCGGGCAGGAACGGCGCGAAGTGCTCGGCCACTAGGTCGGCCACGGCTTCGGCGTCCCGTGATCCGTCGACCTCGATGACGCGGACCCCCAATCGGTGCGCGTTGCGGACCGCGTCTGCGGCGATCAACCGATCACGCTCGACGCGGTTGCGTTGAGCGAGTTGCGAGTCGCTGACCTGATGACCGATGGCGCTGGCACGGGGTAGCCGAGCGACCTGGCGTTGCCGGAACTCCTCGGCCGCGACCATGACCACCATCCGGCCGATAGAGCCGGCGACCGGCGCGACCAGTTCTGGGCGTAACCCCCAGCCCTCAGCAAGGATGGGCCGAGGGGAGACGAGGGCACGCAGGTCGTCTTGCACCCACTGGAAACGGTCCGGGAAGTCGGCGATGACCTGATCGGCCATCTCCTCTGGCGTTGCTTGGATCCAGACTGCCTCCCAGTCCGGTCCGGTTGGGGACTCGCCGCAACGGACCCGCTGTGCTATCCGCCGATCATCATGGCCGCGAGCGTCGTGGTAGTCGTAGTGGTAATGGGTGAGGCCGTACCGCTCAGCGAGAATGCCAGCGACAGTGGATTTGCCGGCCCACTGGCCGCCGCCGATCCACAGGGCGCGTTGGAGCGTGGTGACGGGGTCCCATCTCATGTGTCACAGCGTGGAACCACCGCGCTACAAGATCAAGTCTTGTTCTTCGTCCGAGGACCTGATTATCTGAAGATAGGCCGGGCGGCACTTGATGCCAGGTGACGAGGGAGTCGACACCGCGACCTGCCATACCAGCGACATCTGTGAGCGCTGAACCCTGGATGACCTCTCATCGGCAGATCCGCGCACACTCAGCGGCACATCAGGACGTCTGACCTGGGCGCCTCGACTGACAACTGCGGCGACGTCATGCGCATCCGAGAAGGTCCCACCGGTTGCCGGCGATGTCGAGGAAGACCGCGACCCGGCCATAGGGCTCGGCCCTTGGCTCCCGGACGAAGGTGACACCGGCCTCGGCCATCCGTCGGTAAGTGGCGTCGAAGTCGTCGACTCGGAGGAAGAACCCGACTCGGCCGGCTACCTGGTTACCAGTTGCGGCACGTTGGTGTTCTCCGTCGGCGCGAGCGAGGAGAATCCCGGTCTGGGCACCCGGCGGCCGGACGACGACCCAACGCTTGGGCCGCCCGTCAGTGGTCAGCGATGGGGAATCCTCGACGAGATCGAAGCCGAGTACGTCGGTGAAGAACGCGATCGCGGGTTCGTACTCGTCAACGATCAGGGCAACCAGATCGATCTGCACCACGGCAGCGTACGCAGGGTCCATCGTGCTCGCCGCCCACCCCGAGCGCTGTCGTCGTCGGCACGATCCGGCGCGGCGACCTGGTTAGATTCATGCCGTGACGAAGGTCGACGAGTTGCTGGCGACCGCTGCGGCCGATTCGTACGCAGATGCTTGGGACTCGCTGTACGAGAAGGCGTGCCACGAAGGTTTCTCCGAGGCGGACGAAGCCTTCCTGATCCCGCGGTTGGCCGACCTCGCGGGCCGGTACGCACCGGCCGGCCGCGACAACGTTCTGATGCTTGCTGGCAAGATCGCAGCGGATCTTGATGAGGCTAACTGGCCGCGATACGCCGAAGTGTTCGCAACCATGCACCGGCTGACCAACGACTGGCTTGCCACACCGACCGACCGGCACTCGTTCGTCTTCCGTCTGCAGGCGGTGATGGCGCTGGAGGGTGACGAGCTCTGGGGGGCGGAGCTCGATCGGATCGTGCACGACGAGATCGAGGTCGAGTGCCCGCAGTGCGAGACGTCGCTGTTCGTGGCCTTCGGCGAGGATGGGTGTTTCGCCACCCACGAGGACTACGCCACGAAGCCGGACGTCGAGCAGACACCGCTACTGCCGACCGAACCGGACGAGTTGAACGGCGTCGGTCAACGGCTGCATCTGATGAGCGTGCAGGCCGGGCAGCAGTCCGTCGCCATTGCCCTCACCTACCTGTTCGGCCGTGCCACCTGCACGCAGTGCAGCACGACGTTCCGAGTGTCCGAGCAGGTCTTCCGGTATTGACCTGGGTGAGCCGTGACCCTGGCGACGCGGGCCTGGCCGACGGCCCGCCGAGGTACGCCTGCGCGATCCGACATACGACTTTCGACAGATCCGCGCACACTCAGCGGCAGATCCGGATGCCGTCAGTCGGACGCCCGGTCACGGAACTCGGCCGGACCGACATAGGGGTACCGCCTGGATTGCACCACGGCGCGACGATATCGACCTGAGCCCGAATACGGCTACACCAATTCAGGCCCGCGGATACGCCGAGTAACGCCCGGACGCGGCAGAAGAGGTCGCGCGACGAGTAGGGGGCTAGCGTGATTGAATCGTGCGCTGTATCGGCGCGAGTAAGAGGAAATCGGTGGCCCATGATGGACGAGTTGGATGAGACGTGGAGGTCGTCCGTGTTGGACGATCCCGCCGTCATCTGGAACTGTGCCTGCGACTATGGGGCTGACGGTGAAGCGCCTGAAGGAACTCCGCTAGGGATTGCGCACCTTTCCTTCCTGCTACGTGTCTACAACTCGGCCATGGGCGGCGGCTTGGGCTTCGCCGTGGAAGTCAACGAACCTTTCCGCCTGAGACGGGCGATCGACGCGATGCGCTACTTCCGCCTGTCCGAGCTTGCTGACCTACTGGCTGACGTCTTGAACCATGAGTCGGATGTCGAATACGCTGGAACGCGGGAACGTCAGTTCTATGACCTTCTCGGCCCAGCGGATGAGAATCTGGATAAGGCGTTCAGAGCCAAAGCGGCCGAGGCTCCAAGCGACTTCGGTCTTCGATAAAGTCCGCCGGCTCAGGCCGAGTGTTATGTGATCTGTGCACTCATCTCGGCTACTTGTTTCATTGACCCGCGACCGTGGCCCGGCCAGGCTTCGGTCGAGGCGCCCGGGCTGTCGTTCTCATTTCGGTTGCCCACGCTGGTCGTGTGGCTCTCATTTGGCCTGCGCGGCCCGGGCGTCGCCCCATGGCGGGGAGAGGCTCAAGAGGGGTTTGCTCGGCTCGAAGTAGCGTTGCCCTCCCGGCTCGACAACCCAGGTGGATCGAGCATCGGAGGACGCGGTGAGTGGCACGTCAGATCGTGTGGTCAGCGGGATGGACCCGCACAAGCGCTCGGTAACGATCGAGGTCATGGCCCGCGACGAGACCGTCGTCGGCGGCGGCCGGCAGCGGGCCCGGGAGGACAACGGGGAACGACAACTGGCTCCAGCGCGACCGACCCTCATCCCCCAGCCGGCTCTTCGGAGAAGTCACTTCCTGGACCCGCCGAAACCCAGGATAGAACTCTCCTCCTGGCGGTGTCTTGACAGAGAGGGGAGCCATGACCACGCGGATCGCGGCAAGAGCGGGTGCTTCGAGTCGACTCGATCCCGGCCGTCTCGCGGCTGTTCCGGCAGCGTGGTGGGGCAGAATCGTGAGCCGTGCCGACCTACCCCGATCCTGTTGTTCTCTATCCGGAGGTTGCTGCCGAGGGCAGCCTTGCGGCGGCGTTGCGAGCCGTCGCCATCCGGCAAGGGCTGTCCATTCGCGTGCCGGTTACGGCGTCCAATTCGTTGCATGGCGCTGTCGTTCCGACCACCGTCCGCACCGTGAGGAGTTGAAGGTGTCCGCCAGCTACGTAGAGCGGCGGTGGTCCATTCGCGGTTGCGAGCGCGACCAAGGTCTGGCCTTGATCGAAGGAGACACGGTGGATCTCGGTCAGGTGGCGCGAGCCGCGCAGGCCTGGCATGACGGAGCGCCCCTGACCGAGATCCCCCAGGCTGCGTCGTTCGTGAAACTGACTGGACGGTTCGAGGTGCCCGACCGCGATCCGGCAGGGCTGGTCGAATCGGAGTGGCGGCACCTGCGTACGGAGGCAGCGGAGGTGAACTGGCCCGAGTACCACGCGCTCATCGAGGCCGCGTACGCCGAGCCAAGGCTCCGGCAGCTCTACCCGTTCACCAGCCATTGGTCTCTGCGGTTCTCCACCAGCACCCGGCCCAGCCTCTCCCGTGATCTCCTGGTGTGTTTGCATGCCGGGCGAGGCAAGGACTACATCGTCACGATGGGCTACATGGGACAGGAACTCGGTGAGACCGCTACAGCGGAGGAGGCCGTGTCATTGGCCGCGCGCAACCTGCCCGCCGATCTCAGTCCGGTGAGGTACGGCGCAGCCGAACAGAGCTAGTACTTCTCCGCCAGGCCATCCGCGCGTGGGCAGATCCGGACGCCGAGCGGCGCGGCGCTCGGCGTCCGACCGTTACGCGTCCTGAGCCACCCGTACCTGCGGGGGCGGCGAGAAGAAGCCTCGCCGCCCCCGCGTCCCGCGTCGGGTACGAGGGTCAGGCGACCGCGCAGGCGGTGCCGTTGAGCGCGAAGGCGGACGGCCGACCGGCGTTGCCGGTGTGGGTGGCCTGGAAGCCGATGTCGACCGACGTGTTCGGGGCGATGGTGCCGTTGTAGGAGACGTTGCGCGCGGTCACCGCCCCGCTCGACGGGGAGTAGGTGGCGTTCCAGCCGCTGGTGATGGTCTGGCCGTCGGGCAGCGTGAACGCCAGGGCCCAACCGTTGACCGCGCTGCTGCCGGTGTTGGTCACCGACACGGCCGCGGTGAGCCCGCTGTTCCAGGCGTTGACCGTGTACGTGACCCGGCATCCCCCGGACGGCGGGGGCGTGGTCGGTGGCGCGGTGGTGGGCGGTGCCGTGGTCGGCGGTGCCGTGGTGGGTGGTGCGGTGGTCGGCGGTGCGGTGGTCGGCGGCGTGTCGCCCCCGATGCTGCCGGGCACCGTGCGCAGGGCGTCGTACCAGGCGACGGCCATCTTGCGGTAACCCGTGGCGTTGGGGTGTACGCCGTCGGCCAGGTCGCTGAGCGTCAGGGCGCGGTACATGTCGACCAGGTGGACGCGCTTGCCGGCGGCGGCCCGGGTCTGAACGATCCCCGGGATCGCCGCGTTGTAGCCGCGGACCTGCGTGTCCGCGCCGGACTTCGGGATGATCGTCGCGACGAACACGTCCGCGTTCGGTGCGGTGTTGGTGATGCGATCGACCAGGGTGGCCAGACGAGCCGGGGCGCCGGACGTGTCCCCGTACATGTCGTTGGTGCCGATGTGCAGCAGCACGGTCCGCGGGTTCGTGGCCCGCAGCCAGTTGACGACGTTGGCGTCGATCTGGGCGATCGTCCACCCGGAATGGCCTTCGTGGTCGTGGTCACCGAGGCTGGCCGGGCCGTTGAACCCGGAACCGACGAAGTCGATCCGGTATCCGCCGGAGACGAACCGCTGCCAGAGTTCGATCCGGTAGCCACCGGCGACGTTGAAGCCGTCGGTGATCGAGTCGCCGAGGGGCATGACACGTACCCCGCCGTTGGACTCGGCGCTCGCGGGCGCGGTCGCCACCGGGACGGCCGCGGTCATGGCCGCGACGGCGGCCAGGGCCGCCCACCACAGTCGGGCCCGGCGGGGCCTCGACGTCGTCGCGGTGGTGGCGGGCGGCGGGGGGACGGGGTTGCCAAGGATCGGTCTGCTCATGGGGCTTCCTCAGGTGGTGGGGGCACGACATCGGCGGCCCACCGACGAGGCGGAACCGCGCGGTACGCGAGAGTGAGCTGCGCGAGGACCAGGAACCCGGACGTCATCACCGCTGGTCGAACGCTCTGGTCATCGACGGTCGGAGACGACGGATCGATGAGCCCTGGCCGGGATGTGCCCTGCACCCCGCCTGGACGCACCATAGCTTGTTATCGCTAACACCGGCAATGCATCGAGCGTGGGCGATGGTCGGGGGTGGACGAGGCCGTCAGTCCTGGCCCGTCATCTCGGTCGGCGCGAGCCTCGCGGCGAGCCAGCGCAGCTGCCGCCGGACGTGCACGGCCTCGCCGCCCTCATGGCCGTTGAACGGGTAGACGTGCATCTCCCGCTGCGGTGGGACGGGCCGTCCGGTCGCGGCGCCGTACTGGTTGTAGGCGGCGAAGCCGGTGCTCGGCGGGCAGACACTGTCGCGCAGGCCGACGCCGAAGTGCGCCGGCGCGGTGGCCCGCCGGGCGAAGGTCACCCCGTCGACGTAGGACAACGTGCGCCGGACCGCGTCCTCGCCCTCCCGGTGCACCGCCAGGTACCGGCCGATCTCACCGTACGGCGACACGTCGCTGAGCGTGATGGCGCGCTGGACGTCGCAGAGGAACGGGGCCGTCGCCAGCACCGCCGCGAGGTCGTCGACGAGGCCGGCCACCGCCAGGGCCAGGCCGCCGCCCTGACTGTTGCCGACCACGGCGAGCCGGCCCGCGTCGATTCCGGGCAGGGCGCGAACCGCCTCGACGGCCCGGACCGCGTCGGTGATCAGACGTCGGTAGTGGTAGTCGTGCGGGTCGAGGATTCCCCAGGTGGCCGGCCAGGGGCCGCCGGGCCTGCCGTGCGGGTCGGCGGTGTCGCCGGCGCCGTGCTGCCCCGCCTGGCCCCGGTTGTCCATCAACAGGTGCGCGTACCCGGCGACCGGCCAGGTCAGCCGCTCGTGCGGCAGGCCGCGTCCACGCCCGTAGCCGGCGTACTCCACCACGGCGGGCAGCGGTCCGCGTGCACCCGCCGGTCGGGTGTACCAGGCGCGCACCGGGTCACCGCCGAAGCCGGCGAACGTGACGTCCCAGGAGTCGAGCAGGCGCAGGTCGGTGGGTTCGGGACGGACGTCCACGAGCACCGGACGGGTGGCCACCTCGGCGAGGGTGCCACGCCAGAACTGGTCGAAGTCCTCGGGCTCGGCGACGGTCGGCACGTATCGCTCAAGCTCGGCGAGGGCGGGGTCGGAGTACGGCACGGTTCCTCGCAGGGTCAGAGCTGTTGGGCGGGGGGTGCGGTGCTCTCCCGGACGACCAACTCGGTCACCAGGTCGATCCGGCTGGTCGCCGGGGCGGTGCCGCCGACCAGGCCGAGCAGCATCTGGGTGGCGATACCCGCCATGTCGCGCAGCGGCTGGTTGATTGTGGTGAGAGCCGGATCGGTCCAGGTGGCGACCGGCAGGTTGTCGTACCCGATCACGGAGAGGTCCTCGGGGACCCGCAGGCCGCACTGCCGGGCGGCCCGGAGCACCCCCATGGCCTGCGTGTCCGAGCCGGCGAAGATCGCCGTGGGGCGGTCCGGCCGGTTCAGCAGCTCAAGCCCGTGGGCGTGCCCGGCGCCGGCGGAGAAGCTGCCGTAGCGGACCAGCTCGCGGTCGACGGTCAACCCGATCTCCTCGTGCGCGTGCTGGAAGCCCGCGGCTCGGGCCCGGCTGCACAGCACGTCGGGCGGCCCGGAGATGACGGCGTTTCGGCGGTGGCCCAGCTCAAGCAGGTGTCGAGCGGCGAGCAGGCCGCCGTTCCAGTTGTTCGACCCGACCGTGGGCACGGAGGCCGAGGTCGCGCTGTCGGTGTCGATCACGACGAACGGGACGCCCTGGCGTCGCAGCTGCTGTTGCTGCGTCTCGGTCAGGTGGCAGAGGACGAGCAGCACACCCAGCGGGCGTTGGCTGAGCAGCGTGTCGAGCCACCGTTGCGGTGGGCGGTGCGCGCCGTCGAGTTGGGAGACCGCGAGGCCGATGCCGGCGATGCTGGTGACCGCCTCGGCGCCGCGCAGGACCTCCATCGCCCAGCCGGTGTCGAACTCGTGGAACACGAGATCGATCCGCCCCGCGCCGGACGATCGCCGAGCGCGGCGCTGGTACCGGTGACGGTCGAGACTCTCCTCGACCCGTGCCCTGGTGCCGGGGGCGACATCCTCGTGGCCGTTGAGGACCTTGGACACCGTGGCGACCGACACGCCGACGTCGTGGGCGATCGTCGCGATGGTGGTGGAGGCGGGTGGGTCGAGCGGGCGGTGCTCTGTCATCTCAGCCTCATGCAGCGTCGAAATTTTCGGAAGACCTTAACACGATCAGTTGGTCAGGACGGTCGATGTGGCCGTAACTCAGGCGCGGCTGCGGCGGTTCCCGGGCCCGGTCATGACTGAGCGCAATGGCCAGTGCCACTGACCGTACGAAGGAGCCGTTCCGCGACCGATCGAGCCCCTTGACTACATCCGGGCGGTGGACTTAGGTTGCCGAAAAGGTTGCTTGGGTTTCCGGAAAGTTTCGGATCGCACACGTCCGCCACGGACCGGTCCCACGAGGGTGCGGGAACGTGGCCGGAGCTAAGGGGTCTCGGCATGAGAAGTCAGCTGCCCGCCGACGGCGAACCGACGTCCCGCGACGCCACACCGTGGCGCGACGCGCGGCTGTCACCGGCCGAGCGGGCCGAGGCGCTGCTCCCGCTGATGTCGGTGCAGGAGAAGATCGCCCAGCTCGTCGGCGTCTGGGTCGGCGCCGACGCCTCCGGCGAGGGCGTCGCCCCGCACCAGTCCGACATGGTCGCCGAGACGCCGGCCTGGGACAGCGTCATCTCCCACGGGCTGGGCCAGCTCACCCGGCCGTTCGGCACCGCGCCGGTCGACCCGGTGCTCGGCGCCCGGTCGCTGGCGGCCTCCCAGGCGCAGATCGTCGCCGCCAGCCGGTTCGGCATTCCCGCCCAGGTGCACGAGGAGTGCCTCACCGGGTTCGCGGCCTGGCGGGCCACCGTCTACCCGACCCCACTGGCCTGGGGCGCGTCGTTCGACCCCGACCTGGTCGAGGAGATGGCCGGCCGGATCGGCCGGTCGATGCGCGCCGCTGGCGTACACCAGGGGCTCGCGCCCGTCGTCGACGTCACCCGCGACTACCGCTGGGGCCGCACCGAGGAGACGATCGGGGAGGACCCGTACCTGGTGGGGACGACCGGCGCGGCGTACGTGCGGGGCCTGGAGAACGCCGGCGTGGTCGCCACCCTCAAGCACTTCGCCGGCTACTCCGCCTCCCGGGGTGGCCGCAACCTCGCCCCGGTGTCGATGGGGCGCCGCGAGCTGGCCGACGTCATCCTGCCGCCGTTCGAGATGGCCCTGCGCCTCGGCGGCGCGCGGTCGGTGATGAACTCCTACGCCGAGATCGACGGCATGCCGGCCGCCGCCGACGAGCACCTGCTGACCGGGCTGCTGCGCGACGAGTGGGGTTTCACCGGCACCGTGGTCGCCGACTACTTCGCCGTACGGTTCCTGCAGACTTTGCACGGTGTCGCCGAGGGCGCCGCCGACGCCGCCCACCTGGCCCTGCGCGCCGGGATCGACGTGGAACTGCCCACCGTGGACGCCTTCGGCGACGCGCTGGTGGAGGCGGTCCGCGCCGGCGAGGTCGACGAGGCGCTGATCGACCGGGCGTTGCGTCGGGTGCTGATCCAGAAGATCGAGCTCGGCCTGCTCGACGAGGACTGGCGCGAGGTGCCCGACGACGTCGCCGACCTGCGCCTCGACGACGAGGCCAGCCGGGACGTCGCCGTACGCCTGGCCCGCGAGTCCGTCGTCCTGCTGCGCAACGACGGTGTCCTGCCGCTGCCCGTCGCGAGCCGCGTCGCCCTGGTGGGTCCGGTCGCCGACGACCCGATGGCCATGCTCGGCTGCTACTCCTTCCCCAACCACGTCGGCGTCAACCACAGCGACCACGGCCTCGGCCTGGACATCGCCTCGCTGCGCGAGGAACTGGCCCGCCGCGTCCCCCTGCTCACCCACGAGCCGGGCTGCGCCATCACCGGCGAGGACACCTCGGGCATTCCGGCCGCGGTCGCCGCGGCCACCGCCGCCGACGTGTGTGTGCTCGCCGTCGGCGACCGGGCGGGAATGTTCGGCCGGGGCACCTCCGGTGAGGGTTGCGACGCCGCCGACCTGCGGCTGCCCGGGGTGCAGGCCGACCTCGTGCGGGCCGTCCTCGCCACCGGCACCCCGGTGGTGCTGGTGCTGATGACCGGCCGGCCGTACGCGCTCGGCCCGGAGTTCGACGCCGCGGCGGCGGTCGTGCAGGCGTTCTTCCCCGGCCAGCTCGGCGGGCAGGCGCTCGCCGAGGTGCTCATCGGCGCGGTGAACCCGTCCGGGCGGTTGCCGGTCAGCGTTCCCCGCGACGCCGGCGGACTGCCGGGCACCTACCTGTCGCCGCCGCTCGGGCACCGCAACAAGGTGTCCTCCATCGACACGACCCCGGCGTACCCGTTCGGCCACGGCCTGAGCTACACCAGCTTCGAGTGGTCCGACGCCACGGTCGTGCCGTCGGCGGATGGGGATCGGGACGAGACGACGGACTGGCCGGTCGACGGCGAGGTGCGGGTGCGGATCACCGTCCGCAACACGGGTGACCGGGCCGGCACCGAGGTGGTGCAGCTCTACCTGCACGACCCGGTGGCGCAGACCACCCGCCCGGTGATCCGGCTCGTCGGCTTCGCCCGGGTGCCGTTGGAGCCCGAGGCGGAGGCGCACGTGACGTTCGGCGTACCGGCCGACATCGCGTCGTTCACCGGTCGGTCCGGTCGGCGCGTCGTCGAGCCCGGCGCGGTGGAGCTGCGGTTCGGCCGGTCGAGTGGGGAGATGGCGGCGGCCCTGCCGCTGCGGCTGACCGGGGCCGAGCGCGAGGTCGGCCACCAGCGGGAACTACTCACGTCGGTGCGGATCGAGCCCCTGGTGGCCGTACCGCACTCCGGATAGGAGGCGAGGATGACATCCGGGACATTACGGCCACCGCCACCGGCGCCACCCGGCCCTCCGGCGGCGGTCACCGTCGGGGCCCCGCCCGCACCGCGCCGGCGCCGCACCTGGCGGCAGGCGCTGCGCCGGGACTGGCAGCTCTACTCGCTCGCCATCCTGCCTCTGCTGTTCTTCCTGGTCTTCCGGTACCTCCCGATGATCGGCAACGTCATCGCGTTCCGACGGTTCAAGCCCGGCGGCAGCATCTTCGGTGAGTACTGGGTGGGGCTGCGGTACTTCCGGATGTTCCTCACCGACCCGACGTTCTGGGACGTCTTCACCAACACGCTGGTGCTCGGGACGCTGACCCTGCTGTTCTGCTTCCCGCTGCCGATCGTCCTGGCGCTGCTGCTCAACGAGGTGCGCGCCCGCCGCCTGCGGCGGTTCGTCCAGTCCGTGTCCTACCTGCCGCACTTCCTGTCGATCGTGATCGTGGCGGCCATGGTCATGCAGCTGACCTCGGTCGACGGCACCATCAACCAGATCGTGCAGGCCACCGGCGGCGACGCGGTGCCGTTCCTGCAACGAGCCGAGTGGTTCCGGACCATCTACGTGTCGTCCGAGGTCTGGCAGACGGTCGGCTGGGGCACGATTCTCTACCTCGCCGCGCTCACCACCGTCGACGACGACCTGTACGAGGCGGCCCGGATCGACGGCGCCAACCGGTGGCGGCAGACCTGGCACGTGACGCTGCCGGGCATCCGCCCCACCATGGTGACGTTGCTGATCCTCAACATCGGCAGCTTCATGGCGGTCGGGTTCGAGAAGATCCTGCTGCTCTACAACCCGCTGACCTATCCGACCGCCGACGTGCTCTCCACGTACCTGTTCCGGATGGGCTTCGGGTCCAGCAACTTCAGCTACGCCGCGGCCATCGGGTTGTTCGAGGCGGTCATCGGGCTCACGCTGGTCCTGACGGCGAATCTGATCGCCCGGCGCACCGTCGGGACGAGCCTGTGGTGAGCGTCGACGCCACCGACACGGCCAGCGGCAGCGGCCTGCCCGCCCGCGCCCGGCCGCGCGGAATCCGCCCGAGCCGGGGCTACCGCGTGTTCCAGGCGTGCAACGCGGTAGTGCTCACCATCGTCGTGGTGGCGACGCTGTTCCCGTTCGTCAACGTCGTGGCCCGCTCGCTCAGTGACGAGCGGTACCTCATCGCCGGCAAGGTCAACCTCGTGCCGCGCGGGTTCAACCTGGACACCTACCGCCTCGTGCTGAACGACTCGCTGTTCTGGACGAACTACCGCAACACCGTCTTCTACACGGTCGTCGCCACGGCCATCTCGATCGTGCTGACCACCTGTTACGCCTACGTGCTGTCCAAGAAGCACCTGCGGGGCCGTACGGCTCTGATCGGTATCGCGGTGTTCACCATGTTCTTCACCGGCGGCCTGATCCCCAACTACGTGCTGGTCACCAGCCTGGGCATGAAGAACTCCGTCTGGGCCATCGCGGTGCCCAACGCCATCAACGTGTTCAACCTGCTGGTGATGAAGGCGTTCTTCGAGAGTCTGCCCACCGACCTGGAAGAGGCCGCTGCCGTCGACGGCCTCAACACGTACGGCATCCTGCTGCGCATCGTGCTGCCGCTGTCGAAGGCGATCGTCGCCACGATGGTGCTGTTCTACGCCGTGGCCTTCTGGAACTCCTGGTTCGCCGCCTTCCTCTACATGGATCAGCAGGAGCTGTGGCCGGTGACCGTCTATCTGCGCAACCTGATCGCGGGGGCCACCGGCGCGGAGAACGTCGGCGTCATCGCGGAGGCCGACGAGGTGCAGGCCGACGCGACGCTCAAGGCCGTGACGATCGTGCTCACGACCCTGCCCATCCTCGTGGTCTATCCCTTCGTCCAGCGGTACTTCGTCCGCGGCGTGATGCTCGGCGCCGTCAAGGGCTGACCGGCACGTCCACCATGTCCCTCCACCGAACCCGAAAGGACCGCCATGCTCCACCGATCGTGGCGTCGCGCCGCGACAGCGGCAGTTGCCGCTCTGCTCGCGGCCAGCAGCATCGCCGCCTGTAGCGAAGATCCGTCCGACAACAAGGACCTGTCGGAAAACCGGGCCGGTGCGATGGCCGACTACGGCATCGGCAAGCAGTTCAAGGCGAGCGAGCCGGTCTCCTTCTCGATCCTCTACAACAACCATCCGAACTATCCGCTGCGCGAGGACTGGCTCTTCTGGAATGAGCTGAAGTCGCGGGCCAACGTCACGCTCTCGCCGGTCGCCGTGCCGCTGAGCGACTACGAACAGAAGCGCAGCCTGCTGATCGGCGCCGGCGACGCCCCGATGATCATCCCGAAGACGTACCCCGGCCAGGAGGACGCCTACGTCTCCTCCGGGGCGGTCCTGCCGGTCAGCGACTACCTCGACCTGATGCCGAACCTGCAAGACAAGATCTCGCGGTGGAACCTCAAGCCCGAGATCGACACGCGGCGTCAGGAGGACGGCAAGTTCTACCTGCTGCCGGGGCTGCACGAGAAGCCCTGGCAGGACTACTCGCTGGCGATCCGGACCGACATCCTCGACGAGTTGCACCTGACGGCCCCGAAGACCTGGGACGACCTCTACACGGTGCTCAAGGCCATGAAGGCCAGGTACCCGAACGTGTATCCGTTCTCCGACCGGTGGAGCAAGCCCAACCCGGCCGGCAACCTGCTCAACATCCTGGCCGTGTCGTACGGACTGCAGGGCGCGGGCTGGAACTTCCAGCACACCTCCTGGGACGCGAACGCCAAGAAGTTCGTCTACACCGGCGCCACGGAGCAGTACAAGCAGATGCTCCAGTACCTCAACAAGCTGGTGTCGGAGAAGCTGCTCGACCCGGAGAGCTTCACCCAGACCGACGAGCAGGCCCGGCAGAAGCTCGCCAACAGCAAGTCCTTCGTGATCAGCGCCAACGCGCAGGCCGTCGTGAACGACTACCGACCCGACCTCGCCAAGACCAACCCCAAGGCGACGATCGCCAAGATCCCACTGCCGATCGGGCCGGCCGGTGAGGTCAACCCCGCCAGCCGGTTGGAGAACGGCGTGATGATCTCCTCGAAGGCCCGCGAGAGCAAGAACTTCGTGGCGATGATGCAGTTCATCGACTGGCTCTGGTATTCCGACGCCGGCCAGGAGTTCGCCAAGTGGGGCGTCGAGGGAACGACGTTCGTCCGGGACGCCGCCGGCAAGCCCAAGCTGGCGCCCGACGTCAACGTCATCGGCCTGAACCCGAAGGCGTCCAAGCACCTGCAGAAGGACTTCGGCTTCTACAACGGCGTGTTCGCCTACGGCGGCAAGCCGGAGCTGGTGCAGGGCTTCTTCTCCCCGGAGGAGCAGGAGTTCCAGAAAGTGCTGAACGCCCGTCCGCCGGTCGCGGTGCCACCGCCGCACCCCCTGACCGACGATGAACGGGAGCAGGCGTCACTGTGGGAGACGCCGCTGCGTGACCACGTCTACCAGGCGACCCTGCAGTTCGCACTCGGCCAGCGCGACTTCTCCCAGTGGGACGCGTACCTCGCCGAGTTGAAGGGCAAGAACATGGACACCTACCTGGCCATGATCAACAAGGCGTACGACAGGTACCAGAAGGACCACGGCTGACCGCCGGCCGGTCCGGTGGTGCCCGTCACGACCGGACCGGCCGAGCACCGTCAGCCGCGCACCGCACCGAAGAGGACCAGATGACGCGCATGACCGTGTCGGCGGATCTGCAGGGCCGACTGTCCGATGCCTGGCGCTTCGCCGTCGGCACCGGCCGCGCGTACCTCGACCTCGGCGCCGAGCCGGGAGAGCACTGATGAGCACCGCGCACGCCGGGCGGCAGTTCGGCGACGGGCCCCTGTCCCGGTTCGCGTCCCGCGTCTACACGCTGCTCGTGATCGAGGTGCTGCT
The DNA here is from genome assembly GCF_040608335.1 of Micromonospora sp. NPDC005194. NCBI lineage: Bacteria > Bacillati > Actinomycetota > Actinomycetes > Micromonosporales > Micromonosporaceae > Micromonospora > Micromonospora sp. NPDC005194. Next base: position 44,762 of record NZ_JBEXIA010000015.1, read on the forward strand.
CCTCGTCACCACGCTGCCCGGCCTGCTCCCGCTGCTGCTGCTCGGCCGCGACCCCAGCAACCTGCCGCTGGCCGCGCTCCTGCTGCTGCCGGTCGGTCCGGCGGTCTGCGCCGCCCTGTACGCCCTGCGCCACCAGCGGCCCGACCTGACGGACCTGCGGCCCGCCGCCCTGTTCTGGCGCGGCTACCGGATCAACGTCGGGGGCGCGCTGCGGGTCTGGGCGCCGACGTTGCTGTGGCTGACCGTGCTCGCGCTGAACCTCGCGTACCGGGGCGCGGTCGGCCTCGGGAGGTGGTGGGTGGTGCCGCTGGTCCTGATCGCGGTCGGGGTGACTCTCTGCGCGGCCAACGCGTTGGTGATCACCTCGCTGTTCGAGTTCCGCACCCGCGACGTCCTGCGCCTGGCCGTGCACTTCCTCGTCCGTACCCCCGGGGTCACCGTCGGCAACGCCCTGCTGCTCGCCGCGGCGGCCGGGGTCACCGCGGTCTTCTCCGAAGCGGTCCTGGCGCTGCTCGCCTCGGTCGTGGTCCTGGCGGTCCTGCGCGTCGGCGACCCGATGATCCACCTGATCCGGAAGGAGTTCACCGCATGAGCCTGTCCGCGATCGCCGAGGTGCGCTTCGGCCGGGAGGACGCGTGAACGCGCACGAGTCGATGGACCTGGAGGAGCCGGTGTTCGTGGCAGAACCGCCCGACATCGAGCAGCCGCGCGTGTACCCCGCCTGGCTTCCACCGGAGGCCTTCCGGGCGCTCGGCGCGCGCCGCGTCCTCGTGCACGGCGACGGGCTGCTCGTCGACACCGTCCTCGACGAGGTGACGCGCGCCTGCACGCGCTACGGCGGGCGGGTCTGGCATTCCCCCTCCTGGGACGTCGACGCCGACCTGGTGCTCACCCTGCGCGACGCCGACGAGCTGCCCAGCTCCGCGGTCGAGGCGGCGCGGTCGGCGGGGGAGGCGGCGCTCGTCGACCTCGGCGACGGTGCGACGCTCGGCGACGAGGGGTTCCTGCTGGCCCGCGCGGGCGAGGTGACGGTGGTGCTGGCCGACGCGCCCGCCGGCCTGCTGTACGGGCTGTTCCACGTCGTACGGCTCTGCGCAGCGGCGTTCGACCCGGCCCGTCCACCCGAGCTGCACCGGCCCACGCTGCGCCGACGGATGCTGAACCACTGGGACAACGTGGCCGTGCACCCGGTGATGGGTCAGGTCGAACGGGGGTACGCGGGCGGCTCGATCTTCTGGGCCGGTGGCCGTCCGCTCGGGGATCTGGCTCGGATCCGGGAGTACGGGCGGCTGCTGGCCGCCAGCGGGATCAACGCGATCTCGGTGAACAACGTCAACGTGGGTCGCGTCGAGGCGCTGCTGCTCACCGACCGGCTCGGCGACGTGGCCGAGATCGCGGACGTGCTGCGCCCGTACAACATCCGGGTGCACCTGTCGGTCACCTTCGCCGCGCCGATGGTCCTCGGTGGACTGTCCACCGCCGACCCGTTCGACGACGAGGTACGCGCCTGGTGGGCGGCCACCACCCGGCGGGTGTACGAGCGCATCGACGACTTCGGCGGCTACGTGGTGAAGGCCGACTCCGAGGGGCAACCCGGCCCGTTCACCTACGGGCGCGACCACGCCGACGGCGCGAACCTGCTCGCCGAGGCCCTCGCCCCGTACGGGGGAGTGGTGCATTGGCGGGCGTTCGTCTACAACCACCACCAGGACTGGCGGGACCGCTCCACCGACCGGGCGCGGGCCGCGTACGACCACTTCGCCCCGCTCGACGGGCGGTTCCGCACCAACGCGGTCCTCCAGGTGAAGTTCGGCCCGGTGGACTTTCAGACGCGCGAGCCGGTCTCGCCGGTGCTGGCCGCCATGCCGGCCACCCGGATCGCCGTCGAGCTGCAGGTCACCCAGGAGTACACGGGTCAGCAGCGGCATGTCTGCCACCTCGGGCCGTGCTGGGGCGACGTGCTGCGCTTCGCGCCCTGGGGCCCCGGCGGGCGGACGATCGCCGACGTGGTCACCGGGGAGGCCGGCAAGGGCGGTGGCCTGGTCGCCGTCGCCAACACCGGCGACGACCCCTTCTGGACGGGGCACCCGCTGGCACAGGCCAACCTCTACACGTTCGGCCGGCTCGCCTGGGATCCGCGCCTCGATCCGACGGCGGTTCTCGACGAGTGGATGACGTTGACGTTCCCGCCGTCGGCCACCGCCGAGCCGGAGCTGGTGCGGCGGACGCTGCACGAGATCATGGACGACTCCTGGCGGACGTACGAGCGGTACACCGCCCCGCTGGGCGTCGGCTTCATGGTCCATCCCGGCGACCACTACGGCCCCGACGTCGACGGGTACGAGTACTCGCGGTGGGGCACCTACCACTTCGCCGACCGTGACGGCATCGGCGTGGACCGCAGTCGCGCCTCGGGCACCGGTTTCGCCGGCCAGTACCCGCCCTACTGGGCCGAGGTGTACGAGTCGCCGCGGACCTGCCCGGACGAGCTGCTGCTCTTCTTCCACCACGTCCCGTACACGCACGTCCTGCACAGCGGGTCCACAGTCATCCAGCACATCTACGACACCCACTTCGCTGGCGTCGAGGAGGTGGCGGTGATGCGGCAGCGGTGGCAGACCCTGAACGGGATGATCGATCCGGCCGTGTACGAACGGGTGGCCGAACGCCTCGACGAGCAGGTGCGCTGCGCCGCCGAGTGGCGGGACCAGATCAACTCGTACTTCTTCCGCAAGTCCGGGGTGCCCGACGCGCGGGGGCGGCGCATCCACTGATCCGGCCGGCCCGATCGGGCCGGCCGGAGCACCGGCGCTGTCGCGCTCACCAGGGGTGTACGGTCCCGTCCTCCAACCGGTTCACCGGCAGGTACGCGGGCGCGTACGGGTAGCGGGCCGCCGCCTCCTCGTCGATGTCGACGCCCAGCCCGGGGGTCTCGGCGGGATGCAGGTAGCCGTCGGCGTAGTGGTAGCCGTGCGGGAACACCTCGTCGGTCTGCGCGGTGTGCCGCATGTACTCCTGCAGGCCGAAGTTGGGGATCGAGATGTCGAGCTGGAGCGCGGCGGCCATGCACACGGGCGACAGGTCGGTGGCGCCGTGTGAGCCGCTGCGGACGTGGTGCAGCGCGGCGAGGTCGAAGATGCGCCGCAGGTGGGTGATGCCGCCGGCGTGCACCACCGTGGCCCGGATGTAGTCGATGAGCTGTTCCCGGATGAGCTGCGCCGCGTCGAAGACGCTGTTGAAGACCTCGCCCACGGCGATCGGGGTGGTGGTGTGCTGCCGGATCAGCCGGAAGCCCTCCTGGAGGTCGGCGGGGACCGGATCCTCCATCCAGGTCAGCGCGTAGGGCTCCAGACTCTGGCCGAGCCGAGCCGCCTCGATGGGCGTGAGCCGGTGGTGCACGTCGTGCAGCAACCGCAGGGTGGGGCCGAACTCGTCGCGGACCCGGGCGAACACGGTGGGCACGTGGGTCAGGTAGCGCGGCGTCGACCAGGTGGCCTCGCTGGGCAGCGCCGCGTCGGCCGGCTCGTAGAAGAGCTTGTCGGCGCTGACCCCGTACGTCTTGGGCAGGCCCGGCACACCGCACTGCACCCGGACCGCCCGGTAGCCGAGGTCGACGTAGCGGGCGACCTCGACCAGGACCTCCTCGACGGTCTCGCCGTTGGCGTGGCCGTACACCGTGACGCCCTCGCGGGACCGGCCGCCGAGCAGCTGGTAGACCGGCAGGCCCGCCACCTTGCCCTTGATGTCCCACAGCGCGGTGTCCACCGCGGCGATCGCGCTCATCGTGACCGGCCCGCGCCGCCAGTACGCGCCCTGGTACAGGTACTGCCAGGTGTCCTCGATCCGCGCCGGGTCCCGGCCGATCAGCAGCGGCGCCACGTGGTCGGACAGGTACGACGCGACGGCCAGCTCCCTGCCGTTGAGGGTGGCGTCCCCGACGCCGGTGACGCCCTCGTCAGTGACGATCTTGAGGGTGACGAAGTTGCGGCCCGGACAGGTCACGATGACCCGGGCATCGACGATCTTCACGCGATCTCCTTCGTGCCTACGGGGGTCGTAGGGGGGTGCACACGAGGACGTTCTGCTTACCGGGAACGTGCCGATAATATCCCGCCGGCGGCCGGCGCCGAACGGTTCGGCGGGCCCGCACCCGTGCGCAGGTGACCGCCCAATCCCTTGCCCCGAAAGGTTTCCGGAAGCCTTGACAATCGAGTGTGCTCGATCGAAGCTGACATCGGTCACGCGAGCCGCGGTCACGGTCGGGCGAAGGGCAGTCCTCGACTAACCCCCTTCCATGCGCCATTCTCCCGAGGAATCGCGAACCATGACACTGAAGACAAGGCTGCTCGGCGTCCTCACGGCGGTCGCGACAGTCGCCGCCGCCGCGCTGGCGTTCGCCACCCCCGCATCAGCCGCGACGCTCACCCAGGTGACCGGCTTCGGCAACAACCCCACAAACCTCCAGATGCATCTGTACGTCCCGGACCGGGTCGCATCCCGGCCAGGAATCCTGCTCGCCCTGCACTACTGCACCGGAACGGGCCCCGCCTTCTACTCCGGCACGCAGTACGCGTCCCTCGCCGACCGGTATGGATTCATTGTCATCTACCCGTCGGCGACGCGCAGCAGCAAGTGCTGGGACGTGGCCTCGCCGCAGGCGCTGCGCCGAGGTGGCGGCAGCGACCCGGTCGGGCTCGTGTCGATGATCGATTACGTGAAGCAGCGGTACTCCGCCGACCCGGACCGCGTCTTCGCCACCGGCACCTCGTCGGGCGCGATGATGACCAACGTCATGCTCGGCGACTACCCGGACGTGTTCGCGGCGGGCGCGTCGTTCGCCGGGGTGCCGTTCGCCTGCTTCGCCACCGGGGGCACCTCGGAGTGGAACAGCGAGTGCGCGAACGGGCAGTCCATCAAGACCGCGCAGCAGTGGGGTGACCTGGTCCGCGGGGCGTACCCCGGCTACACCGGCCGGCGACCGCGGATGCAGATCTGGCACGGCACCAGCGACGAGACGCTGCGCTACCCGAACTTCGGCGAGCAGATCAAGCAGTGGACGAACGTCCACGGTCTGAGCCAGACCCCGACGTACACCGACTCCCCGCAGTCCGGGTACACCCGCACCCGGTACGGCAGCAGCGGCCCGATGGCACCGGTCGAGGCGATCAGCATGCAGGGCGTCACGCACAACATCCCGGTCGACGCCGCCCAGGTGATCCGCTTCTTCGGCCTGGACGGCACGACGCCGCCCCCGACGACGCCCCCACCGACGACGCCGCCGCCGACGACTCCGCCCCCGACCACGCCGCCCCCGACTACGCCGCCGCCGACCACGCCGCCCCCGACTACGCCGCCACCCACCACGCCGCCCCCGACGACTCCGCCGCCGAGTGCGGGCGCGTGCCGCGTCGGATACACGGTCAACGCCTGGAACTCGGGTCTCACCGCGAGCGTGACCATCACCAACACCGGAACCGCCGCCGTCAACGGGTGGGCGCTGACCTTCACGCTGCCCAGCGGCCAGACCATCACCAACGGCTGGAACGCCACCTACTCCCCGACGAGCGGAGCGGTAACCGCCCGCAACGTCTCCTACAACGGCACCATCGCGCCGAACGCGTCGGTCGAGATCGGTTTCCAGGCCACCCACACCGGCGGCACCGGCAAGCCCTCGTCGTTCGCCCTCAACGGGGCCACCTGCGCGGTCTCCTGACCACCCACCACCATCGACAAACGGAGTCGCACGATGAGCAGAACGAGATGGAAGGCGGCATCGAGAGCCGTGATCGCGCTGAGCGGCGCGGGCGCTCTCGCCGCCGGCATGGCGCTGGTCCTGGTGACGCCCGCGTCCGCCGGAACCACCCTGGGCGCGTCCGCGGCGGAGAAGGGCCGCTACTTCGGTACGGCGGTGGCCGCGAACAAGCTCTCGGACAGCGCGTACACCACGATCTTGAACCGCGAGTTCAACATGGTGACGGCCGAGAACGAGATGAAGATCGACGCGACCGAGCCGCAGCAGGGTCAGTTCCGCTACACCCAGGCGGATCCGATCGTCAACCACGCACGCAGCCACGGAATGCAGGTACGCGGTCACACCCTGGCCTGGCACGGCCAGCAGCCGGGGTGGATGCAGGGCATGGAGGGCACCGCGCTGCGCAACGCGATGCTCAACCACGTGACGCAGGTGGCGACCCACTACCGGGGACAGATCTATTCCTGGGACGTGGTGAACGAGGCGTTCGCCGACGGCAACTCCGGTGGCCGTCGAGACTCGAACCTGCAGCGCACCGGCAACGACTGGATCGAGGCCGCGTTCCGCGCCGCGCGAGCGGCGGACCCGGGCGCGAAGCTCTGCTACAACGACTACAACATCGACAACTGGACCTGGGCAAAGACCCAGGGCGTCTACAACATGGTGCGGGACTTCAAGGCCCGTGGCGTGCCGATCGACTGCGTGGGCTTCCAGTCGCACTTCAACAACGACTCGCCGTACGTCAGCAACTACCGCACCACGCTGTCGAGCTTCGCGGCGCTGGGCGTGGACGTGCAGATCACCGAGCTGGACATCCAGGGCGCTCCGGCGAACACCTACCGCAGTGTCACGGAGGACTGCCTTGCGGTGGCCCGCTGCAACGGGATCACGGTGTGGGGGATCCGCGACAGCGACTCGTGGCGGTCCTCGCAGACGCCGCTGCTGTTCAACAGCAGCGGGCAGAAGAAGGCCGCGTACGACGCCGTGCTCGCGGCGCTGAACAGCGGTACCAACCCGACGACCCCGCCGCCCACCACTCCGCCGCCGACGACGCCTCCGCCCACCACCCCGCCGCCCACCACGCCTCCGCCCACGACGCCTCCGCCCACGACCCCGCCGCCGGGGCAGACCGGCTGCTCGGCGTCGGTGACGGTGAACCAGTGGAACGGCGGCTTCGTGGCGAACGTACGGGTGACCGCCGGCTCGTCGGCCCTCAACGGGTGGACCGTGACGCTCACGCTGCCGTCCGGCGCGACCGTCACCAACGCCTGGAGCGCCGACCGCAGCGGTAACAGCGGCACGACGAACTGGACGAACGTGTCCTACAACGGCCAGGTCGGGGCCGGACAGTCCACGGAGTTCGGCTTCCAAGGCACCGGCACCGCCGGCACCCTGACCCCCACCTGCGCCCCCCGCTAAAACCCACCCACCCCACCCAACCCCACCCCACCCCCACCCGGTCCCATCCCCGCTCCACCCTCGTGATCAAGAGGTTTGCGTCACCCGTCCCGGCGTGTCGTGACGCAAACCTCTTGATCACCGGGGCCGGGGCCGGGGGAGGGGTTGGGGCCGGGGCCGGGGGTGGGGGTGGGGGTGGGGGTCCGGGGTCAGCCGTCGATGCGGGTGATGTTGCGGATCTTGTTGGACGCGTCCAACGCGGCCACCTTGTACGCCTCGGCCAGGGTCGGGTAGTTGAACACGGCGTCGACCAGGTAGTCGATCGTGCCGCCGCAGCCGATCACCGCCTGCCCGATGTGGACGATCTCGGTCGCCGCGGTGCCGAACACGTGCACCCCGAGCAGTCGGCCGTCCTCGGGAGAGACGAGCAGCTTCAGCATCCCGTACGAGTCGCCCACGATCTGGCCACGGGCCAGCTCGCGGTAGCGCGCGATGCCCACCTCGAACGGCGTCGACGAGTCGGTCAGCTCGGCCTCGGTCTGGCCGACGAAACTGATCTCCGGGATGGTGTAGATGCCGATGGGTTGCAGGCCGTGCATCTCCCGGATCGGCTCGCCGCAGGCGTGCTGCGCGGCCAGCCGGCCCTGCTCCATCGAGGTGGACGCCAACGCCGGGAAGCCGATCACGTCGCCGACGGCGTAGATGTTGTCGACCGGGGTGCGGTAGTTGGCGTCGACAGCGATCCGGCCGCGCCGGTCCGCCGCCAGCCCGGCCGCCTCCAACGCCAGGTCGTCGGTCTGGCCCTGCCGACCGGCCGAGTACATGACGGTGTCCGCGACGATCTTCTTGCCGCTCTTGAGGATGCACAGCGCCGCGGTCTGGTGCTTCTCCACCGCGGCGACCTCCTCGCCGAAGCGGAACGCCACCGACAGGTCACGCAGGTGGTACTTCAGCGACTCGACGACCTCGTCGTCGCAGAACTCAAGCATCCGATCGCGGCGCTCCACGACGGTCACCTTGGTGCCGAGGGCGGCGAACATCGACGCGTACTCCATGCCGATCACGCCGGCGCCGACCACGACCATGCTGCGGGGGACGGCCTGGAGGTTGATGACGCCGTCGGAGTCCACGATGGTCCGGTCGTCGAAGTCGACGCTGTCCGGGCGGGCCGGGCGGGTGCCGGCCGCGATGATGGCCTTGTCGAACGTCACCTTCGACTCGCGTCCCGAGCCGGCGTCGACCCAGATGGAGTGCGCGTCCGCGAAGCGCCCGGTCCCGGTGATCATCGCGACCCGGTTACGGGCGAGCTGGTTGCGGATGACGTCGGTCTGTCGGGTGATCACGTGCTGGGTGCGGGCGGCCAGGTCGCTGACCGTGATCTCCTCCTTGACCCGGTAGCTGCTGCCGTACAGGTCGCGCTGGCTCAGGCCGGTCAGGTAGAGCACGGCCTCCCGCAGCGTCTTGGACGGGACGGTGCCGGTGTTGATGCACACCCCGCCGATCATGTCGCGGCGGTCCACGATGCCGACCCGCCTGCCGAGCTTGGCGGCGGCGATCGCGGCCTTCTGACCGCTGGGTCCGGAGCCCAGCACCAACAGGTCGTAGTCATACACGATCGTTAGCGTCGCAAGATGTCGCCGTCGACGCCAGACCCCGGACGCGAGCGTTACTTGTCTGCCACCACGCAGATGCCGCCGTTCAGCGTGACCTCCTCCGGCAGTTGCGTTCCGGTGGCGACGACGCCCAGCGACACGGTGCCGCCGGGCCTGATCACCGCGTTGTGGCCGGTGTTGCGCACCCGCAGATAGCTGTTGGTCGGCCGGTCGGGTCGTCGTTCAGCGGACGAGGCGGCGTTCCCAGGCCCAGGCGGCGATCTCGACACGGTTGCGGGCCGGGAGCTTCGTCTGCACGCTGGCGAGGTGGGTCTTGACGGTGCCGACGGCGATGAAGAGCTGACCGGCGATCTCCGCGTTGGTCAGGCCCCGGGCGACGAGCTTCACGACGTCGAGTTCCCGCGGGGACAGGCCGGCGTCGTCCCGCGGCGCGCTGGGCGGGCTGAGGTGCTCCAGCAGTCGTACGGTGATGGACGGGCTGATCAGCGCGTCGCCGGAGACGGCCGCGCGGACCGCCTCGACGAGCAGCGCCGGGCCGGAGTCCTTCAGGAGAAAGCCGCAGGCGCCGTTGGACAGCGCGGTGTGCACGTACTCGTCGAGGTCGAAGGTTGTGACCACGACCACCCGCACCGGGTCGGCGACGCCCGGCCCGGCGAGCAGGCGCAGCGCCTGCAGGCCGTCGAGGCGGGGCATCCGGATGTCCAGCAGCACCACGTCCGGGCGTAGCCGCCGGACCATCTCGACGGCGGCGACCCCGTCGGCGGCCTCACCGACCACCGTCATGTCCGGCTGCGCTCCAATGATCATGCTGAAGCCGGTCCGGACCATCGCCTGGTCATCCGCGACCAGCACCCGGATCATCGGGCCACCGCCGCCGACCGCAGCGGGAACGCGGCGTCGAGCACCCAGCCGCCGGAGATGCCCGGCCCGGCGGTGATCGTGCCACCGAGGGCGCGTACCCGCTCGGTGAGGCCGAGCAGGCCGAAGCCGTGCCCCCGGGCGGGAGCGGTACGCGGGGTCGCGCCGTCGTCGGCGACCCGGACCAGGAGCCAGTCCGGCGTACGACGCACGGACACGGCCACCGACCGGGCGTCCGGGGCATGCTGGCGGGCGTTGGTCAACCCCTCCATCACCACCCGGTACGCCGAGGTCGACACCTCCACCGGCAGCTCGTCGAGCGGACCGTCGACGTACAGCCGGGCCGGTGCGTTCGTGGTGTCGTTGTGGCCCTGCAGCAGCGGCGCGAGGTCGGCCACGCCGGCCAGTGGGGCCAGCGGCGCGTCCGGCGGGGCGTCCGGATTGCGCAGCACGCCGACCATCCGTCGCATCGAGGCCATCGTCTCGGCGCCGGCCCGCTCGATCTGCTCCAGGGCGACGATCACCCGTTGCGGGTCCTGCTCGGCGACGAACCGGGCGCCCTGCGCCTGCACCACGATGCCGGTCACGTGGTGGGCGATGAAGTCGTGCAGGTCGCGGGCGAACTCGGCGCGCTGCTCGGCCCGTACCAGCGCGATGGCCCGCTCCCGCCCGGCGGCGACGACGCGCAGGTAGATCCCGACGGCGGCGGCGCCGATCGCGGCGAGCGCCTGGAGCAGCCCGAAGATCACGTAGACGTAGTCGGCGCCGGCACGCAGCGGCAGCGCGGCGGCAGCGAGCGCGGCGAGCACCGCCGCCCACGGGGCGAGCCGTGCGGCGGCCCACCGGGTCACCACGAACACCACCGCGATCATCCCGGCGGACTCGGCCAGCCCCCAGCTGCCGCCCAGCAGATAACTGCCGCTCGTGCTGAGCACCAGGAAGCCGAAGGTGACGGCGAGTGAGGTGGCGCCGAGCACGAGCGCCGCGAGCGGCAGGGACCGGGACCCCTGCCGGTGCACGGGCAGCCAGACCACCGCGGTCATCAACGCCAACCCCACCTGCACGAGGGCGCGCAGGGCTTCGGCCGCGCTCACCCCGGTGTAGAGGCCGTACCGCAGGTCGAAGGCACCGAGCAGGGTCAGCGCCGCCAGACCGGCGAGCTGGCCCAGGCGTACCCACCATGTCGAGAATCCCGGCGCGTTCATCGTGACCCAGCGTAGCCAGGCGGACGGCGCGGGCAGATCGGCCGAAAGACAGACCCGGCGTGGGCGTTCCCCGACCACGGACCGATGCGGCTCCCACCCGGCGCGGGCGAGGCTTCCCGGGTCACATCGCAGCCACTGGAGGAACCCATGACAACCCACGCCCCGCCGCCGACCGGGCAGGCCGCCGTCGCCGCGGTCGACCTGGTGAAGGTGTACGGCAGCGGCGACACCGCGGTCCGCGCCCTGGACGGCGTCTCGGTCGGCTTCGGTCGGGCCGAGTTCACCGCGATCATGGGCTCGTCCGGGTCCGGCAAGTCGACGCTGATGCACTGCCTGGCCGGCCTGGACACGGCCACCTCCGGTCGGGTCCTGCTCGGCGGCACGGAGCTGACCGGTCAGTCCGACCGCACGCTGACCCGTGCACGCCGCGACCGGATCGGCTTCGTCTTCCAGTCGTTCAACCTGCTGCCGCAGCTCACCGCCGCGCAGAACATCACCCTGCCGCTGGACCTCGCCGGCCGGGAACCCGACCGTGACCTGCTCGCGCACCTCGTCGACGTGCTGGGCCTCGGGCAGCGGCTCGGGCACCGGCCCAGCGAACTCTCCGGCGGCCAGCAACAGCGGGTGGCGGTGGCCCGGGCCCTGGTGTCGCGGCCCGAGGTCGTCTTCGCCGACGAGCCGACCGGCAACCTCGACTCCCGCTCCGGGGCGGAGGTGCTCACCATCCTGCGCGACTCGGTACGCGACCTGGGCCAGACTGTCGTCATGGTCACCCACGATCCGATCGCGGCCGCGTACGCCGACCGGGTGGTGCTGCTCGCCGACGGCCGGGTCGCCGGCGAGATCGACGAGCCGGACCAGGGTTCGGTCACCGACGCGCTGCGCGAGCTGGCGGTTCCCGCGTGAGGGCGACGGTGCTGCGTACCCAGGTGAGCGCCGCGGCCCGACGCCCGGGTCGACTGATCCTGACCGGCCTGGCGATCCTCGTCGCGTCGTTCGTCGTCTTCGGCACCGTGCTGGCGCAGGACATCACCGAACGGACCGCGCGGGACAACCTCAGCGGCACGCCGGCCGCCACCGACCTGGTCATCGGTGACCCGCAGCAGCCACCGCCCACCGTGGCGGCGCTGCGTGACGTCCGCGCCCTGCCGGGTGTCACCGAGGCGGTGGGCCGGACGACGCTCGGTGTCTCCCTCGCCGAGGGCTACCTCAACCTGCGGACCGACCCGGGCGCCGGCCCGCTGGCGACGGTCCGCCTGGTCCAGGGCAGCTACCCGGATCAGCCCGGCGAGATCGCGGTGACCCGCCGCACGGTCGAGCGGCTGGGGTTGGCGGTCGGCACCGTGGCCACCGGGACGGGCGGCGACCTCACCACCGGGGCGCCGCTCACCGTCACCGGCGTGGTCGACACTCCCGACGACGGGGGATTCGACGCGTACGCCCCGGACGACGCGGTGGCCGCGTGGGGTCACGTCGGCACTGTCGAGCGGATCGACGTGCGGACAGCTGCCGGCGCGGCGGAGGCGGTTCGCGACCGGGTGACCGCGGTGGTCCCGGCCGATCAGCCGATCCGCTCCGGCGCCGAGGTGCGCGACGCCGAGGCCGACGCGGCGGCCGAGCAGGTGGGGAGGCTGTTCGCGCTGGTCGGAATGTTCGTCGCGGTCGCTGTGGTCGCCGCGGCGCTGGTGGTCACCTCGACGTTCCGCATCGTCTTCGCCCAGCGGATGCAGCACCTCGCGCTGCTGCGCGCGGTGGGCGCGGGCCGGAGCGGGCTGGTGGTCGCGCTGACCGCCGAGGGTGCCCTGACCGGGCTGGTCGCGGGTGTCGTGGGGGTCGTCGGCGCCCTCGCCGCCGGGCAGGTCCTCCCCATGGTCCTGCGGGCCTGGGGCATGGCGGTCTCGTCGCCGGGCCTCTCGCTGGGGGCGGCGGTCGCGGTGGTGCTCGGCGCGGTCGTCCTCACCGTGGTGGCGGTGCTGGCGCCGGCGTTCTCCGCCGCCCGGGTCTCGCCCCTGCAGGCGCTGCGGGCGGCGAGCGTGACCGCCGGGCGGCGCGGCATCGCGGCGCCGCGTCTGGTGTCCGGCGCGCTGCTGGTCCTCGGCGCGTTGCTGGCCGCCGTCGCGGCGGTGCGGCGGCTGCCGACGCCGGATCAGGAGTCCTACGACCCGAGCGCGGCGCTGCTGCTGCTGGTCACCTCGGGAGCGCTGGCGTTCTTCGCCCTGGTCGCCCTCGGGCCGCTGCTGGTGCGCCCGGTGCTGGCCGTGGCGGGTTGGCCGTTGCGCCAGGTCGGACCGCTGGGGCGGCTGGCCGTCGGCGGGATCGGTGGGACGCCGCGGCGGGCCGCCGCCGTCTCCGTCGTGGTCGCGCTCGGCGTGACCCTGATCTCCGGGGTGGTCATCGGCGGCGCGTCGATGCGCGTCGTCGCCGATCGTGACATGGCGCTCTCCGCGCCCGCCGACTTCGAGGTGTCCGCCAGTGACGGTACGACCCTGCCGGTCGCCGTGGTGACGAGGGCGCGGGCGGCGAGCGGCGCGCTGACCCGGGTGGTGCCGTACCGGATGGTCCACGACGTCGCGCTGCTGCGGGGCGCCGAACGGCTCGGCGACACCGAGTCCGGATACTCGACCACCGACCTCGACATCTCGGCGCTGCCGACCACCTCGGACCTGGACGTGGCACAGGGCACCCTCGCCGACCGTGGACCTGGCCGGATCGTGCTCGGTGACTGGGTCGCCCGCAACGCCGGGCTGCGGGCCGGCGACACCGTGACACTGGCCCGCGACGGGCGGACGGTCGACGTACGGGTGGCGGTGGTCCTGCCCGACCGTGGCCCCCTGTACGCGGGCATCCTCGCCGACCGTGCCGACCTGGACCGGATCGGCGGGCCGACGGCGTACACCGGTCTGCTGGCCGACGCGGCGCACGCGGGCGAGGACGGCCGCACCGCCGGGGTGCGGGCGCTGCGGCAGGCGATCGGGAACGGCGCCGGGCTGGGCATCGCGGTGCTCGCCGACGAGCGGGATCGCAACGACGCGGTGCTGAGTGCCCTGGTCTGGATCACTGCCGGCCTGGTCAGCCTGACCGTGCTGATCGCGGTCGTCGGTGTGGGCTCCACGACCGCGCTGTCGGTCGTCGAGCGGGTCCGCGAGTCCGGGCTGCTGCGCGCCGTCGGCCTGTCCCGGGCGGGGCTGCGCACGATGCTGACCGTCGAGTCCGGCCTCTACGGGGTGATCGGCGCGAGTTTCGGTCTGCTGCTCGGCGTCCCGTACGCCTGGTTGGCGGTGCGGGCGCTCGGGCTCAACGCGCCGCTGTCGCTGCCGGTGCTGTCGCTGGTCGGGCTCTTCGCGGCGCTTGTCGGGCTGACCGCGCTGGCCGGCGTGCTGCCGGCGCGGCGGGCGTCGCGGGTCAGCCCGGTGGTGGCGCTGGGCGTCGAGGGCTGAGCGCCCCCAGGTGCGGGGGCGGGCCGGCGTCGAGGGGGTTCGACGCCGGCCCGCCGCGGCGCGGTCAGTTGGGGTTGCTCGCGTGGGTCAGCGTCTCCCAGGCGACGAAGAGGTTGTTGATGCCGGCGGGTCGCTGTTCCAGCGTGAGGGTCTGCGTGTTGGTCATGACGGTGCCCAGCCGGTTGCTCAGCGCGTTGAAGCCGACCTCGGTGACGGGGCCGAGGCCCCGGGTGAGGGTGCCGCCGCAGAGCCAGGAGGGTGCCGCCTCGCCGAGTTGGTAGCGCGAGTGCAGGCCGAGCGCCTGCCGCAGCCGCTCACCGACCTGCGGGTACAGGTCGCGGCCCTGGATGCGGGAGGTCTCCGCGACGTGCGAGATGGCGGAGATCCCGTACCCGGTGTGGACGAAGTCCCGGCAGGTCTCCTGCGCGAGGCCGGCGACGAAGGTGGACTGGCCCTGCCAGTAGCCGATGATCTCCGAGCTGGTGTCCAGGCCGCTGCCGGGCACGGTGTACGGCAGCGCGCCGTCGCTGGGCAGGTAGATGAAGGCGCGGGTGCGGTTGAGGAAGCGGGTGACCGCCGCGTCGTAGGCGGTGCGGCCCTCCAGGAAGACGGCGATGCCGACGGCGGCCTCCATCATGGTCAGTTCCCAGTTGCCGTTGCTGTTCGAGCCGTTGCGGACCACCGGCAGGTAGACGTTGCGCAGCATGGTGGCGAACCGGTTGGCGTTGGGCCAGCTCCCGTAGGTGTACTTGATGATCTCGGCGGCCCGGGGCCAGGTCGAGGCCGCCCAGCCGGTCTGCAGGGGTCCGTTGCTGCCGGTGTGCGAGGTGATCGTCGCCGACCAGGCGTCCATGATCTGGATCGCCTTCTGCGCGTACCGGGAGTCGCCGGTGAGGTACCAGGCGAGCGCGTCGGTGTACGCCGCGATCGCGTCCTCGCGCTCGTCCGTGCAGCCGTTGTTGGGGTTGGAGTAGGAGCCGCACTCGACGACGGCGCGGGGCGCCGGGAGTCGTACCCATTGATATCAATGTCTTCGCCGCGCCGGATGCGCTCACGGGTGCATGGCCGCGCCCTTGAGGACCTTGTCCACCACGGTGCGCGGCGCATGCAGGGCCAGCCCCACCAGGTCGAGCTTCTCCCGGCCGACCGCCTGCACCGCCGCCCGGTTGTCCCGGTCGTTGCCGGTGGCGAACAGCTCGGACGTGAACACCGCGAGCCGCAGCCCGCGAGCGAGAGCCCGCGAGTGCGCGTTGGTCAGGGTCGCCCGGTCGCCGGTGAAGACCAGCACCGGCTGGCCGAACATCGGCAGGTACGCCGTGCCGTCCGCGTCGCGGTACTCCTCGCCCAGCAGCTCCGGCTCGGCGTGCGCGACGCCACTGACCAGAAAGGCGGTGACGTTGAGTCGCTGCCAGCCGACCAGGTCGTTGCGGAGCAGCACGGCGATCTTGGTGGGAAATCGGATCGGTTCGGTCATGGCGTCGAGCCTGCCGGTGCCGACACCCACCGGTCTTGTACGTTCTTAGCGTGGCCACCCGCCCGGCCGGCTCGCAGGTCAGCGCGTGGCGACCCGCCGTCGCCGGGGTCGCCGAGGTCTTCCACGCCCATTTCGTGGACCACGCGTACCCACGGCACGTCCACGACGTGTGGACGCTGCTGATCGTCGACGACGGCGCGGTCCGCTTCGACCTGGACCGGCACCGGCACGGCGCGCTGCGGACGTCGGTCACCCTGCTGCCGCCGTACGTGCCGCACGACGGCCGCTCCGCCACACCGAACGGCTTCCGCAAACGGGTCCTGTACCTCGACACCTCGGCCCTCGCCCCCGACCTGGTCGGCCGGGCGGTGGACGAACCGGACCTGGCCGATCCGCGTCTGCGGGACCGGATCCACCACCTGCACCACGTGCTCGCCACGCCGGGTGAGGAGTTCGAGGCCGAGAGCCGACTCGCGCTCATCCTGAACCGGCTGCGCACGCAACTCCGCGGACGGGCGCCGGTCAGCACCGCGCCGGGGATGCCCGGCCTCGCCGACCGGCTACGTGAGCTGCTGGACGCCCGGACCGTCGACGGCGTCACACTGCGCGAGGCCGCCGAGCTGCTGCACGCCCACCCGACCCACCTGGTCCGGGCCTTCACACGCGCCCACGGGCTGCCACCACACTCGTACCTGACCGGTCGCCGGGTCGAGCTGGCGCGTCGCCTGCTCCTCGCGGGTCAGCGCCCCGCCGAGGCCGCCACCGCCGCCGGGTTCTTCGACCAGGCGCACCTGAGCCGTCACTTCCGGCGTTTCCTGGGCGTCAGCCCGGCCCGCTACCCGGCGGCCCCCGGGCTCAGAGGCGCTGACCGCCGATGACCGCGAGCAGCCGCAGCTTCTCGTTGCTCTCCGAGCCGGGCACGGCGGTGAAGCTCGGCGGGGGTGTCGTGCATCCGGTCGAGGCTCAGAGCGCGAGGACGATGCGGCCGGCGGCGGTGCCGGAGCTCTGGCGTTCCCAGGCATCGGCGACCGAGTCGAACGGCACGATCTCGTGGTCGACGGTGAGCCGGCCGGCCGCGGCGTGCCCGGCCACCAGCGCCAGCGACGCCGCCCGATCGTCGGTCGACAGGCCGTTGTTGGTGTAGCCGACCATGCGCAGCGACCCGCCGCGCAGCACGGCCGACTCGATCGGCGCGGTCGCGCCGGCCGCGCTGCCCAGGTTGACCAGGCGGCCACCGGGGCGCAGCACCCGCAGCGCCGCCGCGGCCGGCACACCGAACACCGGATCGAGGACGAGGTCGACCGGGCCGTCGGCGCCGTCCCGCAGCCGCTCGGCCATCGACGCGACGTCGTCGTCGGGAAGCAGCGGGATCGCGACCGCCGCGCCGAGCTCCTCGGCACGGGACCGCGCCGCCGCCGAGCGGGCCACCGCGACGACCCGGCGGGCCCCGCCGAGCAGGGCCAGCTGGATGGCCGCCTGGCCGACCACACCACCGGCGCCGAGCACGACGACCTGGTTGCCGGCCGCCAGGCCACCGGCGTACGTCAGGCCGGCGTGCGCGGCGACGGCGGAGAGGCCCAGGGCCGCGAGCAGGGTCAGCGGTACGCCGGTCGGCAGCGTCACCACGTCGGCGGCGGGCACCGCGACAGTTGTCGCCATGCTGCCGTCCACCCCGGACCGCATCCCGGCCGACGTGCCGAACCAGACGGGCGTGCCGTCGACGAGACGGCCGACGCCCTGCACACCCGGCACGTACGGGGTGGCCGGCCTGCCGAAGTAGCTGGTGCCGCTGGCACAGAGCAGGTCCAGCGGGGTGATCGGCACGGCCTCGACGGTGACCGTCAGCTCGCCGTCGGCCAGCTCGGGGGCCAGTCGCTCGACGACCGTCGGTGGGGCGCCGCAGGTGGTGAGCAGGGCCGCGCGGATCACGTCGCGATGTCCGGGTAGGGCATCGAGAAGTGGGCCAGCCGCGCGCCGTACGACTTCTGGTACTCCAGCGGCTCGGTGTTGTCCCGCTCGAAGAGGGCGATGAAGAGCGTCAGGGTGAGGAACGGGTGCGCCCCCAACTCGAAGAGCTTCACGTGGTCGTGGGTGGCCAACGCCTCCCGCTCCGTGTCGTCGAAGCGCAGCCAAGTGCTCGCCTCGCCGGTGTGGCAGTTCAGCACCGTGTTGGCGCACTCGGCCTCCCACCAGGCGACCAGCTCGCGCGGCTCGCTGCGGTAGCGCTCAACCAGGTCGGGGTCCCGGTCGACCATGAACAGGAACTTGTCCAGCAGGTACTTGCTCACGCCGCTGCTCCGTTCGGGTACCAGGTGAAGTACGCCTCCATGGTGTGGAACAGGTCGAGGGTGTCGACGTAGTCGGCCTTCACGCCGGCGCCGGCCACACCCATCATCAGCATGAAGTCCATGAAGCCGTGGGTGGCGTTGCCGGGCGAGTGCAGGCTGTCCAGGGTGACCTCGCGTAGGCACCCGTCGAGGTCCCCGTTGGCGATCCACTCGACGGCCCGCCTGTCGAACTCCGGGTCCGGGCCGTGCGGGCCGAACTGCCGGGGGCCGCCCAGCTCCAGGGAGAGGTGACCGGTGCCGATGACGGCCACCCGCAGGTGCGACGGCCAGGACTCGACGATCTCCCGGATGGCCGCACCGAGCTGGACGAAGCGCTTCGGCTGCGGCAGCGGCGGAGCGAAGATGTTCGTGTAGATCGGCACGATCGGCAGGTCGGCCTCGGGCCGCAGCGTGATGATCGGGCAGGTGATGCTGTGGTCGATGCGCAGCTCGTTGCTGAACGCCAGGTCGAAACCGGAGTCCAGGCCCGCCCGCAGGATGTGCGCGGACAGGTCCTCCTGGCCGGTGAGCAGCATCCGCGGCAGCCCGAACTCGCGCTCCTCGTTGTACCAGTTGGCGTCGTAGAAGGGCGCCTTGCCGACCAGGAACTGCGGCATGTTGTCCAACCAGAGCTGGTGGAAGTGGTCGGAGCCGACCATCACCAGCACGTCGGGTCGGGCCCGGGTCAACGTCTCCCGGAAGGCCAGGATCTTGCGGGTCCACTCGTCGGCGAACGGTGGCCGGTCCTCGCCGGTCGCGGTGCTGGCCCGGTAGTAGAAGGGGTGGTGGGTGGAGGCGATGACCGCGACGATGGAGGCCATTCCCACTCCTTTCGGGGGCGGAAGAGGGGGAGTCAGGGTTCGTAGACGGCGTTGCGGTCCACGGTGCGGTAGATGTCCATGCCGAGCGGCCGACGTCGCTCCTCGGCGAGGTGCCCGAGCAGCCCCGCCGCGCGGGCCAGCAGGGCGAAGCCGCGCAGCATCTCGACGGGGAGCCCGAGGTCGGCGAGCGCCGCGCCGCACACCCCGGCGCCGTTGAGCGGCAGGGTACGACCGAGCACCTGCGGGTGTACGCGGCCGATCGCCTCGAACAGCCGCAGGTGCTGGCCGTGCAGGCCCTCCTCGGTGGCGATCCGGATCAGCACGGGGGTGCGCGGGTCCTGGTCCTTGTGCACGGGGTGCCCGAGGCCGGGGACCAGCCGGCGCTCCCGCTTCGCCCGGGTGACGGCGTCGAGGGCCAGCGCGTCGTAGTCGGTCACGTCACCGGCCTGCGCGAGCGTGTCGGCGAGGAACCGTCCACAGTCCTCGGTGACGCCGAGGAAGCGGGAGCCGCCGCCGAGCAGCCCGGCGGCGAGCGCGCCCTGCAACGACTCGGGCGCGGACAGGTACGTCAGTCGGGCGGCGATGGCCGTCGGGGTGAAGCCGTGGTCGGCGAGCGCCACCAGCACCGCCTCGAAGACCCGTACCTCGCCGGGGGTGGGTCGGCGGCCGGCGACCAGCCAGTACGCCAGCTCGCCGAAGCCCACCGTGCCCATCAGGTCGGCGGCCAGGTCCTGCCCGAGCAGGGAGATGGTGGTCGGGTCGGAGGTGCCGATCCCGGTGGGGAAGCTCAGCTCTTCAGCCACGCGCGGATCTCCTCGCCGTGTTCGTCGAGCCCGGGCGGCGGCAGCTCGTACCGGGCCGGGGTGTCGGAGAAGGTGATCGGGTTGCGGACGCCGGGCACGGCGCCGACGGTGACGACCGGGTCGAGCCCAAGCTCCTCGGCGAGGGCCACGCCGCCGTCGATGGTGTTGATCGGCGCGCAGGGGACACCGGCGGCGAGCAGGTCCCGGAACCACTCGTCCTTGGTCCGCTTGGCGAGCCGTTCGACAAGCAGGGGCCGCAGCTCCTCCCGGTTGGCGGTGCGGTCCTGGTTGCGCCCGAAACGCCTGTCGTCCGGCAGGCCGGGCAGGTCGAGCACCTGGCAGAGCTTGCGGAACTGCCCGTCGTTGCCGGCGATGACGATGAGTTCGCCGTCGGCGGTGGGCATTGGCTCGTACGGGAAGAGGCTGGGGTGCGCGTTGCCCATCCGGAACGGGACGGCGCCGCCGGCGACGTAGCCGCTGGAGTGGTTGACCAGGCCGGACAGCGCCGAGCTGAGCAGGTTGACCTCGACGTGCTGTCCGCGTCCGGTCTCTCCACGATGGTGCAGCGCGGCGAGGATGCCGATGCTCGCGTGCAGCCCCGCCATCACGTCGAAGACCGAGATCCCGGCCCGGTATGGCGAGCCGTCCGGGTCGCCGGTGAGGCTCATCAGGCCGGAGATCGCCTGCACCATCAGGTCGTAGCCGGGGAAGTCCCGCCCGGCGCCGGTGCCGAAGCCGCTGATGCTCGCGTACACGATCTTCTCGTTGTTCGCGGTGACGGTGTCGTAGTCGAGGCCGAACCGGGCGAGGCCGCCGGGCCGGAAGTTCTCGATCAGCACGTCGGCGCGGCGGGCCAGCTCCTGGGCGGCGGCCAGGTCGTCCGGCTGTTTGAGGTCCAGGGCGACCGACCGCTTGTTGCGGTTGATGCCGAGGTAGTACGTCGAAACGCCTTCGCGGGTGGGTGGCATCCAGGTGCGGGTGTCGTCGCCGCCCGGGCTCTCCACTTTGATCACCTGTGCGCCCAGGTCCGCCAGGAGCATCGTCGCGTACGGCCCGGCGAGGATCCGGGAGAAGTCCGCGACGAGCAGGCCGGCCAGCGGCCCGGTCGATTGCTGCACCATGTTTCCGCCCGTTCTACGGACACCTGTCCGCCGAGTCAGCTTGCGGCACCACGCGAGCACTGTCAACGGGCAATTCATCGCGATGAAACACGCTCTTGACACGAATCGTGGCCGGGACCACACTTGCGCCACTCGGGCTGGCCGCACAGCGGACAACAGTCCGGAAAACTCGTACCCGGAGAGGAATGGGTGGCGATGAGCGCAACCGACCGGCCGGTGATCTTCCGCAACGGCCTGGTTCTCACCATGGACGACGCCCACACGGTGCTGCCCGGCGCCGACGTGCTGGTCGTCGGCGACCGGATCGCGGAGGTCGGCGTCGGTCTCACCGCGCCCGACGACGCCCTGGAGATCGACGCGACCGACGGCATCCTCATGCCGGGCATGGTCGACACCCACCGGCACATGTGGCAGACCGCCATGCGCGGGTACGGCGCCGACTGGACGCTGACGCAGTACTTCGTCTGGTACTACCTCGAATCCGGCAAGCTGTTCCGCCCCGAGGACGTGTACGCGGGAAACCTGCTCGGCGCCATCGAGGCGATCGACGCCGGCGTGACCACCACTGTCGACTGGTCACACGGCCTGCAGACGCCCGATCACGCGGACGCGGCCGTCGACGCCCTCGAAGCGGTGCCGGGCCGGTTCGTGCTGGCCTACGGCAACATCCAGCAGGGGCCGTGGGAGTGGGCCACCTCGCCGGAGTTCCGCGACTTCCACCGCCGGCGGATCGACGGCGGCAAGCTGGCCGGCTTCCAGATGGCGTTCGACGTCACCGGCGATCCCGCGTTCCCCGAGCGGGCCGCGTTCGAGGTGGCCCGGGAGTTGGGCGCCGCGGTGACCACGCACGCCGGCGTGTGGGGCGCCACCAACGACGACGGCATCCGGCTCATGCACGAGGGCGGCTTCATGACCCCGTCGACCGTGTACGTGCACGCGGCCACGCTCACCCACGACTCGTACAACCGGATCGCCGCGACCGGCGGCTCCGTCTCCGTCTCCACCGAGAGCGAGCAGAGCGCCGGGCAGGGGTACCCGCCCACCTGGCAGCTGCGCCACCACGACATTCCGGTGTCGCTGTCGATGGACACCAGCGTGTGGTGGAGCGGTGACCTCTTCTCGGCGATGCGGAGCACGCTCGGCGCCGACCGCTCCCGTGAGCACCTGGAGGCGCACGCCAAGCAGGACACGATCACCCACTGCCACCTGCGCGCCGAGCAGGTCGTCGAGTGGGCCACCCGGGGCGGCGCCCGTGCCCTCGGCATGGACTCCACGGTCGGCGCCTTGACCCCCGGCCGGCAGGCCGACATCGTTCTGATCAAGAACGACGCCTCCCCGGTGATGTTCCCGATCCTGAACCCGCACGGTCACGTCGTCTTCCAGGCCCAGCGCGGCGACGTGCACACCGTGCTGGTGGGTGGCCGGGTCGTGAAGCGGGACGGCCGCCTCGTCGGTGTCGACCTGGCCGCCGCGCGGGCCCGGGTGGCGGCGACCATCGACCACCTGCGCGAGACGATGGGGGAGGAGGCGTGGCAGCGTGGCATGAACCCGGACGTCCCGGAGACCGCCATCCTGGAGAACCCGTACCAGTACACCGAGTGGGACGCCGGCTCGGCCCAATGGAAGCATTAGGACATGAGTGACAACGGAAGGGGCGCCGGGCCCGACTTCATCGAGGCTCTCGCCCGTGGCCTCGACGTCCTGCGCTCCTTCCGTCCCGCCTGCCCGTCGATGACGCTCAGCGAGATCGCCGCCGCCACCGGCCTGGCCCGGCCCACCGTCCGACGCATCCTCATCACGCTCGAGTCGCTGGGCTACGTCCGCGCGGTCGGCCGTGGCCACGCCCTCACCCCGCGCGTCCTGGAGCTGGGGATGGCGTACGTCAACGCGCTGAACATGTGGGACGTGGCCCGCCCGCACATGGAGAAGCTCGTCGCGCAGACCAACGAGTCGACCTCGATGGCCCAGCTCGACGGCAGCGACATCGTCTACGTCGCCCGGGTGGCCGTCCCGAAGATCGTCACGCTCGGTGTCACCATCGGCACCCGCTTCCCCGCGCCCGCGACGTCGATGGGCAAGGTGCTGCTCGCGGCGCTGCCACCGGAGACCCTGGCCGCCGTACTCGCTGAGCCGACGCGCTCCGGCATCACGCCACGCTGGCAGCCCTCGCCCGGCGAACTCGACGCGGTGCTGCGGGAGGCTCGGGCGAAGGGCTGGGCACTCGCCGACCAGGACCTGGCCCCGGGAATCCGGTCCGTCGCCACCGGCGTGCGCGACGGCGACGGGCGGGTCGTCGCGGCGATCAACGTGACCGTGCACGCGGCCGAGACCTCACTGGAGACCCTGCGCGAGGAGCACCTTCCGAGGTTGCTCCGCGCGGCGGCCGACATCGGGCACGACTGGGCGCTGACCGCCGCCGTCCCGGTGGTCACCGCCTAGCTGCGCTTCGGGTGCCCATGAGCTCCGCGGATCGTCCGGGGCAACGCCGACACCAACAGATGCCATAGTGCCGGCGATGAAGGCAGACCTGCACAGCTACTTGAAGGGCGGCCGCGACTCGCTGCTGTGGAAGCTCGACGGGCTCGGCGAATACGACATTCGGCGGCCGTTGACCCCGACCGCGACCAACCTGCTCGGTCTGGTGAAGCACTCGGCGGCCATGGAGATCCTCTACTTCGGCGTCGTGTTCGGCCGACCGTTCGAGCAGGAGCTGCCGTACATCGGCGATGGTGCGGAGACCAATGCCGACATGTGGGCGAGCGCGGATGAGACCCGCGAGGAGATCGTCGAACTGTATCGCCGCGCGATCGTCCACGCCGACACCACCATTGACGCCCTTGCGCTGGACGAGGTCGGACGCGTGCCGTGGTGGGGCGACGCAGCGGTCACGTTGCACCACGTCCTGGTCCACGTCATCGCGGAAACCCAACGGCACGCCGGCCACGCCGACATCGTGCGCGAACTCATCGACGGCGCGGCCGGGCTGCTGCCCAGCAACGACAACCTGCCCACCGGGGACGAGTCATGGTGGCTGGACCACCGCCGGCGAGTGGAGCAGGCAGCCCTCGACGCCAGCAAACTCCCACCGATGCTGCCCTAGCCGGGCGGTGGGCGCCCTGGTCCGAGCGTTCCGGGATGATGGCGGACTGCCCCCGCGACCAATCGATCATGGTGACTGAAAGTGTCGTACACCCGTTCTAGTCTCGGGTCATGGTCGAGGAGTTGGCGCAGGCAGAGGACGCGATCGCAGCCCGCGCCGACGCCGCCGCCTGGGCTCTGCCCGAGCAGGAGTTGATCGCGGCGCTCGACGCCGCGCACCGCATTGAGCAGCGCCTCGCCGCCGTGACTCTCGCCCTGGTCCGTGAGCTCGACGGCCGCGGCACGGCCCGCACCCAGGGCGCGTCGTCCACCGCGGTGTGGCTGCGCGAACGGCTGCACCTCACCATCCCGGCCGCCCGCCGGCTCGTCGATCTCGCCGCCGCCCTCGACGCCGCACCGCCCGCCGTGCGGGACGCCCTCCCGGCCGGGACGGTCACCGCCGAGCAGGCCCGCGTCATCACCGACACGATTGGCGCGGCGGCGGCGTCGGCCGGCGCCGAGGCCGCCGACAAAGCCGTCGGTGTTCTGGTGCAGTGGGCCGGGCAGTTCGACCCCACCCTGCTGCGCAAACTCGGCACCCGCATCCTCGACCACGTCGCACCCGAGGCCGCCGACGCGGTCGCCGCCGCGGCACTCAAGGCCGAGACCGACCGGGCTGCGCGCGACCGGCACCTCACCATCTCCGAACGGACCGACGGACGACTGCGGCTCAGCGGCATCCTCGACACCGAAACCGCCGGCCTGCTGCGCGCCGCCATCGACCCGCTGACCGTGCCCACCGGCCCCGACGACGCACGCAACCCCGGCCAACGGCGGCATGACGCCCTGGCCGACGTGTGCCGCCTCGCCCTGCGCACCGGCGAACTACCCGACAACGGCGGCGACCCCGCCCAGATCGTCGTCACCACCAGCTACGACGGGTTGACCCGGCAGTTGGGCAGCGGTTCCCTCGACATCGGCCCGCAACTCACCCCCGAGACGGTGCGTCGGCTCGCCTGCGACGCCGCGATCCTCCCCGCCGTCCTCGGCAGCGCCAGCCAACCACTCGACGTGGGCCGACAACGCCGCCTCATCACCGGACCCCTACGCCGCGCACTCGTCCTGCGCGACCGAGGCTGCGCCTTCCCCGGCTGCGACCGACCACCACGCTGGTGCGACGCCCACCACATCCACCACTGGGCCGACGGCGGCACCACCACCCTCCACAACGCCGTCCTCCTCTGCGGCCACCACCACCGACACCTGCACCACACCGACTGGGTGGTGCGCCTCGGCGGCGACGGCCACCCCGAATTCGTACCACCCGCCTGGCTCGACCCCGACCAGATCCCCCGCCGCAACCAGTACCACCGACGAACGTAACCACCACCACCACCGATCACCCGGAAAAGCAGGCCGACCGAGTGACGCCGATCACGTTGGTCTCCATCGCCGTGCGTCCGACCGCGAGGTCGACCGTGGTGGGTTCCTGCGGCATTCCGCCGGTCACGCCGGCGTTGTTGACGAGCACGTCGAGGCCGCGAGTGTGACGACGGTCAGCCCAACGACCTGATTGCCAGCCCCACGACCTGGTCGCCACCCCGACGACCGGCTGTAAATCCACGGCCATTCGGATGCGCGGCCGGGCGGTCACGAATCCGGCGGCAAATCGTCACCACCGGCGGTTAGTCTTCCTGCGCGCGTCGTCGTCCTGGCACGCCGCGCCCCGCGCCTGGTCGGCGCGGCTTCGCCGCCACCGCCCACCAATGGCCGGCTCAATCGACTTCAGGAGAATTTGTGACACAGCAATCCGTCGCGACATCGGACAAACTCGACGCCGCGGTGCTCAAGGTGGCCGGCGTCGTCGTCCTCGGCGCGATCATGTCGATCCTCGACGTGACGGTGGTCAGCGTGGCGCTGCCCACATTCCAGAACGAGTTCGACGCGTCCTACGCCCGCGTCGCGTGGACGATGACCGGCTACACCCTCGCCCTGGCCACCGTGATCCCGCTCAGTGGCTGGGCCGCCGACCGGTTCGGCACCAAACGGCTCTACATGGTGGCGCTGGCGCTGTTCACGATCGGGTCGGGGCTCTGCGCCACCGCCGACTCGATCGGCGAGCTGATCGGCTACCGCGTGCTGCAGGGCCTCGGCGGTGGCATGCTCATGCCGCTGGGCATGACCATCATGACCCGCGCGGCCGGGCCCCACCGGATCGGCCGGCTGATGGCCGTCCTCGGCATTCCGATGCTGCTCGGGCCGATCGGCGGCCCGATCCTCGGCGGCTGGCTGATCGACACCGCGAGCTGGCACTGGATCTTCCTGATCAACCTGCCGATCGGTGTCGTCGCGCTGATCTACGCACAGTTCGCGCTTCCGAAGGACGCGCCCGAGCCCTCCGAGTCCTTCGACTTCGTCGGCATGCTGATGCTCTCGCCGGGTCTCGCGCTGTTCCTCTACGGCGTCTCGTCGCTGCCGGAGGCGGGCACCTTCGCCGAGGCCAAGGTGTGGGCGCCGATGCTGGTCGGCGGCGCGCTGGTGGTGGCGTTCGTGCTCTACTCGTTCAAGCCCCGGCACCCGCTGCTCGATCTGCGGCTGTTCCGCAACCGCAGCCTGACCATCGCCTCGGTGACGCTGTTCGTGTTCATCATCGCGTTCATGGGCGCCGGCCTGCTGTTCCCGAGCTACTTCCTGCAGGTGCGCGGTGAGTCGACGCTGGCCGCCGGCCTGCTGATGGCCCCGCAGGGCATCGGCGCGATGCTCACCATGCCGATCGCGGGCACGCTTGCCGACCGGGTGCCGATCGGCCGTACCGTTCCGTTCGCGTTGGCGCTCATCGTCGTCGGGTTCTTCAGCTTCACCCAGGTCGACCCGCAGACCTCGTACTGGCTGCTCGGCGGGTCGCTGTTCGTGATGGGTCTGGGCATGGGCGGCACGATGATGCCGATCATGACGTCGGCGCTGCGGACGTTGCAGGCGCAGGAGGTGGCCCGCGGCTCGACGCTGGTCAACATCCTCCAGCAGATCGGCGGCTCGGTCGGCGCCGCCGTCATGTCGGTGATCCTCACCAACGAGCTCAACGGATCCCGGCCGATCCCCGGACTGGTGGACGAGAGCGGCAAGCCGATCACCGAGGCCGGGCTGGCCATCGCCTCCCAGCAGCGGCCGGAGCTGCTGCAGCAGATGCCGGTGGACCCGTCGATCATCGAGCGCGGGCTCGACTTCGCCGCGAAGTCGTTCGCCACCACGTTCTGGGTCGCGTTCGCGCTTGTCGTGCTCACGTTCATCCCGGCCGCGCTGCTGCCGCGCCGGCGTCAGCCGGCGCAGCTCGACGACCCGCAGGGCGAGCAGGTCAAGACGCCCGTCGTCATCCACTGACCGACCCGCCGCGCTCAGCGTCCCTTCCGGATGCTGAGCGCGGCGGGTACGGCGTCAGCGCAGTGGACCGTCGCCGGGTCCGTCCGGAGGATCTCACCTTTCTGCACTGGGCCGTCGACCCGGCACTCGTCGCGCCGCTGCTGCCCGCCGGCACTCGTCCGGACACGCTGGACGGTGTGAGCTACGTCGGCCTGATCGGCTTCCGGATGGTCGGGCTGGGCTTCGGTCGCGGCCCGGGGGTGCCGTACTTCGGCACCTTCGCCGAGACGAACGTCCGGCTCTACTCGGTCGACGACACCGGCCGGCGGGCCGTCGTGTTCCGGTCGCTCGACGCGTCCCGCCTGGTGCCGGTGCTGGTGGCGCGGGCGACGCTGCGTCTGCCGTACCTCTGGTCGTCGATGCGGCTGGACCGCGACGGCGACCGACTCACCTACCGGTGCCGGCGTCGCTGGCCCGGCCCGGCGGGTACGACGAGCCGGATGGCGGTCCGGGTGGGGGAGCCGATCGCCGACCCCGCCCCCCTGGACCATTTCCTCACCGCCCGGTGGGGGCTGAACACCCGGGCGTACGGTCGCACGCTGCACCTGCCGAACTGGCATCCCCGCTGGCCGCTGCACCGCGCCGAGCTCCTGCACCTGGACGACGGGCTGGTCGCCGCCGCCGGGCTGCCGGCGCCGGTCGGACCGCCGGTCAGCGTGCTCTACTCGCCCGGTGTCGGGGTGCGGTTCGGCCCGCCGGTGACGCTCCGGCGGCCCGGCTGAGCGCCGGGCCGCCGGACGCTCAGTAGCGACCGCCCTCGGGGGCGGGCAGCGCGTCGAGGTCGGCCAGTTCCTCGGCGCCGAGCTGCACGTCGCCGGCCGCGCAGTTGTCCACCAGGTACTTCGGCGTCTTGGTGCCGGGGATCGGGATGACCCGGTCGCCCTGGGCGATCACCCACGCGAGCGCGACCTGCGCGGGAGTGACGCCGGCCCGGTCGGCGATCTCCCGGACCCGGGCGACGATGGCCAGGTTGGCCCGCAGCGCGTCCTGCTGAAAGCGCGGCAGGCCGCGTCGGAAGTCGTCGGCCGGCAGATCGTCGAACGACGAGAACCGGCCGGTCAGGAAACCCCGGCCCAGCGGGGAGAACGGCAGGAAGGCGATGCCGTGCGCGACGCAGTACGGCAGAACCTCGGCCAGCGGGTCCCGGGTCCACAGGGACAGCTCGGACTGCACCGACGCCACCGGGTGCACGGCCTGGGCCCGCGCGATCTGGTCCACCGTCACCTCGGACAGGCCGATCTGACGGGCCTTGCCCGCCGCGACGACCTCGGCCATCGCGCCCCAGGACTCCTCGATGGGCACCTCAGGGTCGACGCGGTGCAGCTGGTACAGGTCGACATGGTCGGTGTTGAGGCGGCGCAGGCTGTCGTCGATGGCCGTGCGGATGTGCTCCGGCCGGCCGTTGTTGCCGATCTTCGGTGAGTTGCCGGGGCCTCCGGTCAGGGACGTGGCCACCAGCCCGACCTTGGTCGCCAGGACGGCCCGCTCCCGGTGGCCGTCGGCAAGCGCCCGGCCGACCAGCTCCTCGTTGGTGTACGGCCCGTACACGTCGGACGTGTCGATCAGCGTGGCGCCCAGGTCCAGCGCCTGCCGGATCACCGAGATCGAGGTGTCGTCGTCGCGGGGGCCGGTGATGTCGTATCCGTGGCTCATGCCCATGCACCCGAGACCGATGACGCCGACCTCGGGCCCTGCACTGCCCAGCGTGGTGGTTCTCATGGGCACCACGCTACGACCGTCCTCCGCCTGCCGCCCGGCGGCATCCAGCGGCGGTCCAACCAGGCTCATGGCGGCTTCGAACACCTCTTCCAGTGGTACGGCAGCGGCGACGTCGAGACGCCGACGGCCAACCCCGAGATGACGTTCCGGACGTCCGCCGCGAGCGCGCGCCACCTGCGGGACCTCACCGAACGAACCGGCGCGCTTGTCGTCGGCCGGCGGCTGTTCGACATGACCGGCGGGTGGGGCGGCCGGCACCCGATGGACGTACCCGTCGTGGTCGTCACGCACACCGTGCCGCAGGGCTGGGAGCCGGAGAATGACTCGTTCGTCTTCGTCACCGACGGCATCGCCAGCGCCATCGACCGCGCGAAGGCGCTCGCCGGTGACAAGGAGGTCGGCGTCAACGGCGGCACCATCGCGGCCCAGGTCGCCGCGGCCGGCCTGCTCGACGAGGTGCACGTCGACCTCGTCCCGGTCGTGCTCGGCGCCGGCATACCGTTCTTCGCCGGCCTGACGACCACGCCGCTGCACCTCGACGGCCCCTTCCGCGTCGTCGAGGGCGACGGCGTCACGCACCTGGCCTACCGGGTACGCCCGGCGGCCTGACCACCTCGGGGCCGGCCCGCCCGGGCCGGCCCCCCGCACCCGTACGCAGCGTGGATCTTGATCGGAAATGGTGTGGCGCGCTGGTGCCCGTGTCGGGACACTGCGTCGGTGACCGGTTCCGCATCGCCTCAACTGCTTCGACCGCCTGCGCTGCGGCCCGGCGATCTGGTCGTTGTCGCCGCGCTGTCCGGGCCGCTGCATGCCGCCTACGAGCCCGACCTCGCGCAGGCGGTGGTCGTGCTCCAGCGGATGAGGTTCCGCGTGCGCCGGGCGCCACTGCTCGACGCGGGACGGCAGCGCTGGTGGAGCGCGGCCACGCCAATGGAGATCGCCGGCGAATTCAACGGGCTCCTGCGTGATCCCGAGGTGCGCGCCATCATCGCGCACGACGGCGGTCAGACGGCGTTCGGCTACCTCGACCTGATCGACGTCGAGGCGATCGTCGTCGACCCCAAGCCGATCCTGGGCTACAGCGACATCTCGCTGCTGCACCTGGTGCTGTACGCGCGTACGGGTCTGGTCGGGTTCCACACCGATTTGGCCACGCCCGGGCTCGGCGGCGCGTGGCAGCGTGCGCCCGCGGCGCGCAGGGCAGAGCTGGAGAGGCTCTATTCGACGCTGCTGACCGGCACGGAGCCGCTCGGCGCGCTGCCGGCCAGCCCGTCCTGGGAGTGCTGGCGTCCCGGTCGTGCCGAAGGTCGGCTCATCGGCGGGGTGATCAATCGCATCGCGCTGGTGCAGGCGACGCGGTACGCGCTGCCGCTCGACTGGTTCGACGGCGCGGTGCTGTTCTGGGAGGAGATGGGCGGCCAGGCGTCGTACGTGTGGAGCTATCTGCACGTGCTGCGGCACGCCGGCATTCTCGACCGGATCGCCGGCATGGTCGTGGGCGTTCCGCACGCGATCGACGGGCTCGACACGCCCGACGCGTCCCCGACCCTGCCCGAGATGGTGCTCGATGTCCTCGGCGACCGTGACATCCCGGTCCTGGGCAACGTCGAGTTCGGACACGCGGGCCCCAACCTGCCGATGCCGGTCGGCGTCCGCGTCGCCCTCGACGCGCGGCAGCGGACGTTGTCGCTGCTGGAACCGGCGGTACGGCCGCACGCGACGACCGGACCGGTCGGCTGAGACCAGCGGGCGCGTAGCGCGAGGCTGTCGGTGCGACGTGCTGAGCTGTCCGGCATGGACTACTCACGATATCTTGACTGCCTTGCGGCCGACTTCGCCCGGCTGCGTGCCGTCGTGCCGACCGATTTCGGCGCTCCGGTGCCCACGTGTCCAGGCTGGAGCGTCGCCGACCTCACCCGTCACGTGGGCGACGTCTACCTCCACAAGACCCTGGCCATTCGTGAGGGCGCCGAGCCGGAGCCGTGGCCCCCGGCGGAGCTGGCATCCGAGGAGCCGCTGGCGCTGCTCGACCGCGCGTACGCCGAGCTGCGGGCCGAGTTCGCCGCCCACGACCCGTTGGACGCGGCGGGCTCGTGGTACGCGCCCGGCCGCTTCGTCGGCTTCTGGATCCGCCGGATGGCACAGGAGACCGTCATCCACCGCATCGATGCCGAGCTGGGCGTCGGGGCGCCGGTCGCGCCCATTCCGGCCGACCTCGCCGTGGACGGCGTCGACGAGCTGCTTCGCGTGTTCCTGGAGTACTCGGTGGCCGAGTGGGCCGACTCCTTCCGCGAGATCCTGGCCGGCTCGCCGGGCTGGACGTTCGTCGTCCGCGCCGACGACACGGCGTGGTCGGTGCGTACCGAACCCGGGGTGTTCACGGTGACCGACGGCGTCGCCGACGCCGCCGACGTGACGGTGACCGGCCCGCCAGCGGCGATGCTGCGTTGGCTGTGGGGCCGGGAGCTTGCCGCCGAGCCGAGTGGCGTCAGCGTCGAGGGGCCGCCGGAGGCGGTGGCCGAGCTGCGGCGCTGCATCGTCGTCGCCACCCAGTGAGGCGGTGCCCGCCGGAGTGGGCGCGGGTGGTGACCATCGGAGCGACCTAGAATCGACGAGTCTCACTGCTTTTGGCGGTGTGGGCTGGGGGCGACCACGAAGGGCGGTGCGCACGATGGGACCGGACGAGCGGCGACGGTTGTTCGAGCAGGCGCGGGAGCGTTCAACGCGACAGGACACCTGGGCGGAGGCGGACCGGTTGTGGGTCCGGGTGATCGAGGCGTACCGGGAGGCGGTGCGCGGTCCGGGTGGGGTCCGCGAGGACCAGCAGCAGTTGGCCCGGGCGCTGTGGCGGCACAGCATGCTGCTCTCGGCGCGCGGCAGGGCCGCCGACGGGATGGCGCCCGGCGGCGAGGCGGTGGTCGTCTTCGAGCGGGTGTACGACGCCGTGGCGGCCGAGGGCGGGAACGTGGCGGCCGCACCCCGGGACGACGCCCTCGCCGAGCTGATCACCGCACTGGTGGACCTGGCCGAGGTCTCGTTCGCCGCCGGTCAGCCCGCCACGCGCAGGGACCTGCTGGAACGGGCCGTGACGGTGGGTCTGACCTCCGCCGGATCTCCGCCGTCCGCCGGGCCCCGCACCCGGGAGGCGATGGGCACGGCCTACCACAACCAGGCGACGGCGCTGCTGCACCGGCACCTCACGCGGCCGTCGTCGGGCGACGGTGCCCAGGAGGCGGCGCTGGCGGCGTCGCGGGCCTGCGAGCTGCGGCAGGGGCTGCTCGACCTGGCGCGTCCGCTGACCTTCTGGGAGATAGCCAACACCTACGGGGTGTACGCCCAGTGCCTGGTCCTGATCGGCGACCTCGACCGGGCGGCCATGGTGCTGGCGATGGGCAACCGCGTCGTGGAGACGCTGGGCCCGGCCGCCGCGGAGCCCGCCCAGAAACTGCGGGTCGCCGCCGAGATGCTGGCCCGGGAGAAGGGTGGGTCGGGGCACGCGACCGGTTCGCGCCGTTGGGGCTGGCGGCGGGGTTGACCTGCCGAGCGGCGGGCATCGCGTCCCGTCTTGCCGGACATCGTCGTTGATCGATACTGTGCGTGAAGGCGCCGCCCCGCCTCAGACCATCACCGTCGAAGAGAAGCGGGTTCCGCATGCGCACACTGAGACTTGTCACGTCGCTGGCCGTCGCCGGCCTGCTCGCCGGCGCGGTGGCGATGATCGCCACGCCGGCCAGCGCGGCAACCGTCGTGTTCTCCGTGACCAACAACTGGGGCAGTGGCTATCAGGGCCAGGTCACGGTCACCAACGACACCTCCGCGCCGATCAGCAGTTGGCGGGTCGAGTTCGACCTGCCGGCCGGGTCGAGCATCAGCCAGTCGTGGAACGCCCAGCAGGTGACCTCGGGCAACCACTACACCTTCAGCAACGTGTCGTGGAATGGCGCCCTCGGGGCCGGCGCCTCGACGTCGTTCGGCTTCCTCGTCAACGGCTCCGGCACTCCGGTGAACTGCACCGTCAACGGCAACAGCGTGTCCTGCACCGGCGGCACACCGCCCACGACCCGGCCGCCGACCACCCCGCCGCCCACGACCCCGCCACCGACCACCCCGCCGCCCACGACCCCGCCGCCCACCACACCGCCGCCGACGACCGGCACACCCGTGCAGCGGTACGGGCAGCTGCGGGTCTGCGGCACCACGATGTGCGACAAGTTCGGCGCGCGGGTGCAGCTGCGCGGCGTCAGCAGCATGTGGCTCAACTGGGAGACCGCTCCCTACGCCGAGAACCTGTCCGCGCTGACCTGGATGCGCGACAACTGGAACCTCCAGGTGATCCGCGCGGCGATGGGCGTGGAGCCCGCCGGGGCGTACCTCAGTGATCCGGGCAGGGCGCGGGCGCAGGTGGAGACCATCATCAACAACGCGGTCACCGCCGGGGTGTACGTGATCGTCGACTGGCACGCGCACGAGGCGCAGAACAACCAGTCCCAGGCGGTGGCGTTCTTCGGTGACCTGGCACGTCGCTACGGTCACCTGCCCAACGTCATCTGGGAGACGTGGAACGAGCCGTTGCAGTTCAGCTGGACCGGCGTCATCAAGCCGTACCACCAGGCGGTCGTGTCCGCGATCCGCGCCGCCGACCCGGACAACATCGTCGTGCTCGGGACGCCGACGTGGTCGCAGGACGTGGACGCCGCGGCGGCCAGCCCGGTTGCTGGCACCAACCTCATGTACACGCTGCACTTCTACTCGTGCACCCACGGCGGGTCACTGCGCGCCAAGGGCGACGCGGCGATCCGGGCCGGCCTGGCGCTGTTCGTCACCGAGTGGGGCGCCAGCAACGCCGACGGCGGCCTCGACGGCCGGGCCTGCCTGCCGGAGGCGCAGTCCTGGATCGACTGGATGAAGGCGAACAACATCTCCTGGACCGCCTGGAAGCTCGACGTCGGCACCGACACCACCAATCTGCTCAGCCCGGGCGCGCCGGTGACCGGCGGGTGGAACAACTACCTGCACGGCCACGCGCCGTTCGTGGTCGCCAACATGAGGTGACCCGGCCGCGCGCTTGATCAACTCCAGATCGCCGATGTCGGGGTATCCGGGCCAGTGGGATGCCCCGACATCGCCGATCCCGTGTCGATCACGGGACCAGGTGTCCGAAGAGGATCAGCGGCGCCCCTCGTCGGTGCGCGGCCACGGGGCAGAACGGCGCGTCACCTTAACGCGCCGGAAACGCCCCCGGTACCAAACCTGGGAACGCTCGTCGGACAGTCGAGACCACCGACACGCGAACCGGGGTGACCATGGTCGACAACACCACGAACGCGGCGACGTTCGACGGGCCGGTGGGCCGGTCCGGCAACGGTCGGGCCGTGCCCACGTCCCGTCCCGCTCCGGCGATGGCGGTGCACGACGACCCGGCCGACCTCGCCACCATCGGCGTGGAGGAGGAGTTCCACGTCGTCGACCTGCACACCCGGGAGCTGGTGCCCCGGGCCGGGGAGCTGCTCGACCGGCTGCCGGCCACGTCGTTCACCGCCGAGCTGCACCGCAGCGTGGTGGAGACCAACACCGCGGTCTGCCGCACCCTGGACGAGATCCGCGCCGAGCTGACCCGACTGCGCCAGTCGGCGGTCCAGGTCGCCGACCGGGCCGGACTGGGCATCGTGGCGGCCGGCACGGTGCCGCTGCGCGCCGACGGCGACCCGAGCGTCACCCCCACCTCGCGCTACCGACGGATGCTCGACGAGTACCAGATGCTCGCCCGGGAGCAGTTGATCTGCGGCGCGCAGGTGCACGTCGGGGTCTTGGACCGGGACCTGGCGGTGGCCGTCACCCGGCGGGTGCAGCCGTGGCTGCCGGTGCTGCTCGCCCTGTCCACCAGCTCGCCGTACTGGATGGGTCAGGACAGCGGCTACGCAAGCGTCCGCTCGCTGGTCTGGCAGCGCTGGCCCACGGCCGGTGACCCGGGCGAGGTGACCAGCGCGGCCGACCACGAGGCCCTCGTAGCCGAGCTGATCTCCTCGGAGACCATCACCGACCCCGCGATGATCTACTTCGACGTTCGGCCGTCGGCGCACGTGCCCACCGTGGAGCTGCGCATCACCGACGCCAACGCCGACGTGGAGACCATCGTCCTGCTCACCGGGCTGTTCCGGGCGCTGGTGCGCCGGGAGGTCGCCGCCCTGCGCGCCGGAGTCGAGCGCACCGCCGTCCGGCCGCCGGTCCTGCGCGCCGCCGTGTGGCGGGCCGCCCGCTCCGGGCTGGAAGGCGACCTGCTCGACCTGCCTCGCTCGGCCCGGCCGGTGCCGGCCGCCGAGGCGGTCGGCCGTCTGGTGACCGACCTGCGCCCGCAGTTGGAGGCGACCGGTGACTGGGAGCAGGTCCGCGAGCTGACCCGGTACGCGCTGGAGCGCGGCAGCTCCGCGGCGCGGCAGCGGCGGGCGTACGAGCGGCGGGGCCGGTTGGCCGACGTGGTCGACCTGCTGCTCGACGAGACGCGGGGCCGGGTGCGTACGCCCCTGCCCGGTGTGCCGCCACCGCCCGCGCTGTCCGCGTACGCCGATGCGGGTGACGAGGTCTTCGGCCCGGACGGGCCGGAGCCGACGTTCCGTCCGCTGCTCGCCGCCCTGCGCACCCTCGGCGCCGCTGGCCTGCGCCAACGCGAGCACGACCGGGACGAGGAGCAGCGCGCCCGGGGCGTGACGTTCAGCGTGGCCGGTGAGGCCAGCACCCGGCTCTTCCCGGTCGACCTGGTGCCCCGGGTCGTGCCCGCCGACGACTGGCGGGCGCTGCGGACCGGCCTGGTGCAGCGCGCCCGCGCGCTCGACGCGTTCCTGCGCGACGTGTACGCCGACCGGGCGGTGGTCGCCGACGGGGTCGTCCCGGCCTGGGTGGTGGAGTCCTCGCCGGGGCTGCGCCCGACCGGTGCGCTGATGGGCCGGCGTGGCGCGCGGGCCCAGGTGTCCGGAACCGATCTCGTCCGCGACCCGGCCGGCGGCTGGTACGTGCTGGAGGACAACCTCCGGGTGCCCTCGGGCATCGGCTACGCCGTGCAGAACCGCCGGCTCACCCGGGCGGTGCTGCCCGAGCTGCCGGTGCCCGATGACCTGCTGCCCGCCGACGAGACACCCGCGATGCTGCACCGGGCGCTGCTCGCCGCCGCCCCCGCCGCCGCGGATGACCCCGCCGTGGTGGTGCTCAGCAGCGGTCCGGGCGACCCGGCCTGGTTCGAGCACCGGCTCCTCGCCGACGAGATGGGCGTGCCGCTGACCGAGAGCAGCGACCTGCTGGTGTCCGACGGCCGCGTCCACCTGGTCCGGGAGGGCCGCCGCAGCCAGGTCGACGTGCTCTACCTGCGGATGGACGAGGACGCGTTGCTGCACGCCGCGGGCGCCGACGGCGTGCCGCTGGGCTGGCCGCTGCTGGCCGCGGTGCACGCCGGGCGGCTCACGCTGGCCAACGCGCTGGGCAACGGCGTCGGCGACGACAAGGCGTTGTACGCGTACGTGCCTCGGCTCATCGAGTACTACCTGGGGGAGAAGGCGCTGCTCGGCGACGTGCCGACGTACCTGTGCGGGCTGCCCGAGCAGCGCGCCGAGGTGCTGGGCCGGCTCGACGAGCTGGTGCTCAAGCCGGTCGACGGGTACGGCGGGGACCGCGTGGTGATCGGCCCGCGCGCCGAGGCCGAGGAGCTGGACGCCGTCCGGGAGCAGATCCTCGCCGCGCCGCACCGGTGGATCGCCCAGGAGGTGGTCGCGCTCACCACCCACCCGGTCTTCGACGGTACGGCCCTCGCGCCGCGCCACGTTGACCTGCGGGCGTTCGTGTTCCTCGGCGAGACTGCGGAGGTGGCCCCGGTGGCGCTGACCCGGGTCGCGCCGGCCGGAAGCATGATCGTCAATTCCTCGCGGGGAGGTGGCTCGAAGGACACCTGGCTCCTCGGCGGAGCCGGGGAGTCCCCGGTGTAACCCACGCTTGATGCGGATGTCATCGGGACGCAACCGGGTCCACCAAGCCTGGACCGGTCAGCGGCCCGAGCGGACCGAGCCGATGAGAGGTGTGTGCCATGTGCGGTATCGGAGGCGAGTTCCGCCTCGACGGGGCGCCACCGGATCTGGCGGCGCTGGAGCGGATGCTCCCCGTCCTGTCCTCCCGGGGCCCGGACGGCGAGGGGCGATGGCAGCACGGCCCAGCGGCGCTGGTGCACCGTCGGCTGCGCATCATCGATCTGTCCGACGCCGGCGCCCAGCCGATGGTCGATCCCGAACTGGGCCTCGCCATGGTCTTCAACGGCTGCATCTACAACTACCGGGAGCTGCGCGACGAGCTGACCGCCGCCGGCTACTCCTTCCGGTCCACCTCGGACACGGAGGTGATCCTCAAGGCGTACCACCGGTGGGGGACGGCCTGCGTCGAGCGGTTCTACGGGATGTTCGCGTTCGCCCTGGTCGAGCTGGCCACGAACACCCTGGTGCTGGCGCGCGACCGGCTCGGCATCAAGCCCCTCTACCTGGCCGAGACGCCGGGCCGGATCCGCTTCGCGTCGACCCTGCCGGCGCTGCTCGCCGCCGGTGACGTGGACACCGATCTCGACCCGGTAGCGCTGCACCACTACATGAGCTTCCACTCGGTGGTGCCACCACCGCGCACCATCCTGGCCGGCGTCCGCAAGCTGCCCCCGGCCACCGTGCGGGTGATCACCGGCGACGGCCGTAGCACCGACACCGTCTACTGGCGGCCGGAGTTCACCCGCGCCGCCGCGCCGGCCATGTCCCCCGACGAGTGGCAGGAACGGATCATGGCGGCGCTGCGCACCGCCGTACGCCGGCGGATGGTCGCCGACGTGCCGGTCGGCGTGCTGCTCTCGGGCGGCCTGGACTCCAGCCTGATCGTCGCCCTGCTCGCCGAGCAGGGCCAGACCGGCCTCGCCACCTTCAGCATCGGCTTCGAGGCGGCGGCGGGGGAGAGCGGCGACGAGTTCCACTACTCCGACCTGGTGGCCCGCGAGTACGACACCGACCACCACCAGATCCGTATCGGCGCGGCCCGGTTCGTGCCGGGAGTGCACGAGGCCATCGCGGCGATGAGCGAGCCGATGGTCAGCCACGACTGCGTGGCGTTCCACCTGCTCTCCGAGGAGGTCTCGCAGCGGATCACTGTGGTGCAGTCCGGGCAGGGCGCCGACGAGATCTTCGCCGGCTACGACTGGTACCCGCCGATGGCCAACGTGGCCCGCGCGGACGCCGTCGAGGCGTACGCCCGGGTGTTCTTCGACCGTCGCCACGACGCGCTCGCCGGGCACCTGGCGCCCGAGTGGATGCTCGACCGCGACGCGAGCCTGGAGTTCGTCACCGCCCACTTCGGCGCGCCCGGGGCGGACACCGCGCTCGACGCGGCGCTGCGCCAGGACAGCCTGGTGATGCTTGTCGACGACCCGGTCAAGCGGGTCGACAACATGACGATGGCGTGGGGGCTGGAGGCCCGGGTGCCGTTCCTCGACCACGAGGTGGTCGAGCTGGCCGCCGCCTGCCCACCGGCGCTCAAGCTGGCCCAGGGTGGCAAGGGCGTGCTCAAGGCCGCGAGCCGGGGCATCGTGCCCGACGAGGTGATCGACCGGCCGAAGGGCTACTTCCCGGTGCCCGCCATCCGGCACCTGTCCGGCCCGCTGCTCGACGACGTCCGTGACGCGCTGACCGCGCGGCCGGCGCGCGAGCGCGGCCTGTTCCGCAAGGACTACCTGGAGGAGTTGCTGGACGCGCCGAACGCCCGGCGGACCACGTTGGGCTCCAACGCGCTCTGGCAGCTCGGGCTGCTGGAGCTCTGGTTGCAGCGGATCGGGGTTTAGATGAGCGTACGGATCGAGGTGCCGCGCCGGGTCCGACCCGTGCGCCACCGGCCGGCGGTGACCCTGCCCCCCGGCGAGGACTTCGCGCCCGCGCCGTCGCCGGACGGCCGACGGGTGGCGTACCTGTCCGACCGGGCCGGAATCCCGGCCGTCTGGGTCCGCGACGTCGATGCGGCCGAGGCCGTCGCGCTGCCCAGCGGCGACGAACCGGTCCTGGCGGTGAGCTGGTCCCCGGACGGGCAGTGGCTGGCCTGCGTCGTCGCGCCCGGCGGCGCACCCCGCACCGAGCTGTGGGTGCTGCGCCCGGACGGCACGCAGCGCCGCCAGGTCGCCGGGTTCGGCCGCCGCAGCGCGGCCCTGTCCGGTTGGCTGCCCGACGGCGCGCTGCTGGCGGTCACCGAGACCGCCGAGCGGGGTGCCGCAGTGCTGGTCGACGCCGGCACCGGGCACCGGCGGGTGCTCGCCGAGGGCGACCTGCTCACCCTCCTGGACGTCAGCCCGGACGGCGGGTCCGCCCTGCTGCGTCGCGGTCCGCGTAACGCCCGCTGGCTGGAGCTGCTGGACGTGGCCACCGGCGACCGGGTACGGCTGCTGCCGGACACCGGCCGGGGCAGCACCGACCAGGGCTGCTTCGGTCCCGACGGGACGAGCGTGCTGGCGCGTACCGACGCGTTCTCGGAGCTGGCCGCGCTGGTGCGCGTCGACCTCGCGCGACCGGCGCTGGCCCCGACGCGGCTCGCGGCGCGTCCGGACGCCGAGCTGGAGCACGTCGCGCTCAGCGCCGACCGGCGACGTGCCGCGCTGCTCTGGAACACCTACGGCGGGCGCAGCGAGCTGAGCCTGCTGGATCTCGCCAGCGGCGTGCAGCGGGCCGTCGCCGCCCCGGGTGAGGTGCTCGACGGCGCCGTCTTCGCCGCCGACGGCGACCTGCTCTGCGTCACCGCGCAGGGGCCGGTGCAGCCCCGGGAGGTCTGGCTGGTCGATCCGGTGACCGGCACGCCCCGCCCGCTGCGGCCGGACACCGGCGCCGCGCGTACGGGCGACAGCGGTGTCGCCCCGCAGCTTGTCGACCTGCGCGCCCGCGACGGGTTGCCGCTGTCCGGCTGGCTCTACCGCCCGCCCGGTCCGGGCCCCTGGCCGACCGCGATCAGCCTGCACGGTGGCCCGGAGGCGCAGGAACGTCCCGGCTACAACCCGCTGTTCCAGGCCCTCGTCGCGCAGGGCGTCGCGGTGTTCGCGCCAAACGTGCGCGGCTCGTCGGGTTTCGGCCGCACCTTCGTCGCCGCCGACAACCTCGCGGGCCGCTACGGGGCCATCGCCGACGTGGCGGCGTGCGCCGACCATCTGCTCGACAGCGGTGTCGCGATCCCGGGCCGGCTCGGCTGCCTGGGCCGCTCCTACGGCGGCTACCTGGTCCTCGCGGTGCTGGTGAACTTCCCGGGGCTTTTCGCCGCGGGCGTGGCCGAGTGCGGCATCTCGGACTTCCGTACGTTCTACGCCGGCACCGAACCGTGGATCGCCGCCGCCGCCGTCAGCAAGTACGGCGACCCGGTGCGCGACGCCGACCTGCTGCGGGACCTGTCGCCGATGACCCACATCGACCAGCTCGACGTGCCGGTGCTGCTCATCCACGGCGCCAACGACACCAACGTGCCGGCCGGCGAGTCGGCCCAGGTGGCGCGGGCCCTCGCCGCGCGGGACGTCCCGCACGGGCACCTCGTGCTCACCGGCGAGGGGCACGACTTCCTGGCCCGCGACAACGCCGAGACGGCGCGTACGGCCACCACCGCCTGGCTCACCCGGCACCTCGCCGCGACGCCGGCCACCCTCGGCTGAGGCGTTATCCTGCGCCGGTGGACGTCACGGAGCAGGGTGAGCGGCTGGCCGCCGACCTGAGCCGATGGCTGACCGACGTGACCTTCGTCGACCTGGACACCGACGAGGTGACCGCGCGGATCATCGACGCGGTGGTGGGGTGGGGTCAGGCGCACCGCTGGCGGGTCTACCGGCGCGCGCCCAGCGTCGTACCACTGCCGCCGCCGATGCAGCAGCGGCACTCCGTCCTCGACGTGGCGTGCGCCCGACCGGACGGCCCACCGGTGGTGATCGAGGTCGACCACACCGACCGGGCGCGTACGGTGCAGAAGCTGACCGCCGAGGCCGACGCCGGCCGGATCCCGATCTGGGTGCGCTGGGGCGTCGGCCGCTTCACCGCGCCGCCACCGCCGGTGCGGATGGTGACCGTCGAGGTGACCCGCCGCGCCGGGCCGGCCGGGCGCGGACGCCTGCACAGCCGCACCGGCGACCGGCCCGCGCCGGCGCACTCGCCCGGCGGCGGCACGGCCGCCCCGCAGGCGCTGCCGATCCCGCTGACCGACCCGGGTAAGGGCATCTGAAGCGAATCGTAAGCGGAGGCCTGCAGTGTTCCGGGTGTCAGCAGAACACGACAGACACCCAGGAGATTCCGATGCGCAAGCTCATCAACTCGACCTACCTCACCCTCGACGGCGTCATCGAGAACCCGGTGTGGACCGGCCCGTACTTCGACGAGGAGTCCATCGTCGTAGCCGGCGAGCTGACCGACGGGGCGGACGCGATGCTGATGGGTCGGGCCACCTACGACGGCATGTCCGTCGCCTGGCCGCAGCAGGACGAGAGCGACCCGATGACCGGGGCCGCCTACTTCAACAACGTCAAGAAGTACGTCGCCTCGACCACCCTCACCAATCCCACCTGGAACAACACGGAGGTGCTCCAGGGCGACCTGGTCGAGGCGGTCACAGCGCTCAAGGCCCAGGACGGCAAGAACATCATCCAGTACGGCTTCGGCTCGGTCACCGCCCAACTGATCACCGCGGGCCTGGTGGACGAGGTCCGCTTCTGGATCCACCCGGTGCTGCAGGGCACGCCAAGCCTGACGGTGCCGCTGACGGACTTCACGGCCTCGTTCGACCTCGTCGACACCCGGGTGCACAAGAGCGGCGTGATCGTCGCCTCGTACCGGCCGAAGTCGGCGAGCTGAGCGGCTGAGCGGCGAGCTGAGCGACTGAGCGGCTGATCAGAGCTGGGCCCGGGCCTCGCCCGGGCTCAGCTTCGCGCCCTCGGCGACCAGCGCGTCGAACCGTTCCCGGCCGAGCACGGCGAGCACCCGCTCGGTCACCCGGTCGGTGTCGTCGCGCTCCGCCGGCGCGGCCGGAACGCCGGCGGCCTGCCGGGCGGCGGCCGCGGCGCCGAGCAGCCGGGCCGCAACCTCGGGCGACCGCACCGCCGACGCCATCCCCTCCAGCGGGCCGAGCACGTCGCGCGCGGTGGCCATGGCCTCGGCGACGTCGAACGCCTCGAGGTGCAGGGCCAGCGCGGCGGCGGGGTCGCCACTCTGCTCGACCGCGTAACCCAACTCCACGAGGACCATCGGCAGGTAGAGCGCCGGCTGGGCCTCGTTGCGCCCCTGCTCGGCGAGGCGGGTGAGGTGGGTGGTGGCCAGGTCGAGCTTGCCGTCGCGGCGGGCGGCGAAGCCGAGGCCGAGCTCGGCAAAGACGATCGCGCTCGGCGAACCCTGTTCCACCGCCAGCTGGTACGCGCGCTCGGCCAGCTCCCGGGCCTGCGCGTAGTCGCGGGTCTGCACCGCGATCCAGGCCAGCCAGGACAGCTTGCCGGCCACGTGCGGCCACAGCCCCAGCTCCTCGGCCCAGCGCAGCCCCTCCCGGTGCAGGGCTGCCGCGCGTTCGTACTCACCGCGAATCTCGGCCAGCCCACCCACCCAGTCGCTCGCCTGGAGGCGGCCCCACCGGTCATCCACCTCGGCGAACAGCGCGGTGCTGCGCGTCGCCGCGCTCTCCAACGCGGCCAGGTCACCGCCGGCGTGCGCGATCATTGCCCGGGAGCTGAGCACTGCGGCCTCGGTCCACGGATCGGTGGCGGCGGTGGGCAGCAGCTCCGACGCCAGCGGCAGGTCACTGCTCCCGAGTACCGCGTTCGCCGCGAACCAGACGGCTCGGGCGTCGGTGACACCGGCCAGGACGGCGCGCACCTCGGCCGGTGGGATCTGCTCGCCCTGCAACAGCGCGAAGCCGATCCGCCAGGCTGCGGCGCGGCTCTCCTGCGTCGGATCGCCGGGCGTCGCGAGGGCTCGCCGCGCCTCGGTGAGCCGGCCCCGCAGGTACCAGTACCAGCTCAGCGCGACGGCCAGCCGCAACCCGCCGCCGTGCACCAGCGCCGCGCGCAGGTTCACCGTCTCCGCGTCGAGCAGCGCCAGCCACCGCTGCTGGTCGGGGCCGCGCAGCTGCGGGTCGGCCTGTTCGGCCAGGTCGGTGTAGTACGCGGCGTGCCGCGCCCGGGTGTCGTCGGCGTCGACCAGGTGGTCCAGGCAGAACGCGGCGACCGACTCGAGCAGCCGGTAACGGGGGCTGGTGCCGGAGTCGTCGAGCACCACCAGCGACCGGTCCACCAGGCGGGCCAGTGTGTCGAGGTCGGTCCGGCAGACGAACTCGGCCGCCTCCGGGGTGCAGCCGTCGCCGAACACCGCGAGCCGGGCCAGCACCGCGCGGTCGGCGTCGTCGAGCAGGTCCCAGCTCCAGCCGATCACCGCGGTCAGCGTCCGCTGTCGCGGCGGCACGTCGCGCTGAGACGTGGTGAGCAGCCGGAACCGATCGTCGAGCCGGTCCACCACACCCCGCAGACCCAGCGCGCGGACGCGGGTCGCGGCCAGCTCCAACGCCAGCGGCAGGCCGTCCAGGCGACGGCAGAGCTGGGCGACCGCCGGCGCGGTGCGCTCGTCGAGTCGGAAACCGCGATGCTG
Organism: Micromonospora sp. NPDC005194; assembly: GCF_040608335.1. Lineage (NCBI taxonomy): Bacteria > Bacillati > Actinomycetota > Actinomycetes > Micromonosporales > Micromonosporaceae > Micromonospora > Micromonospora sp. NPDC005194. The sequence continues at coordinate 88,430 of NZ_JBEXIA010000015.1, forward strand.
GGCGGCGGCACGGGCGGCGAACAGTCGGGCGGCCGCCGAGCGCCGCACCGCATCCGGGTCGCTGTCCGAGGGCAGCGACAGCGGGGGTACCTCCCAGAGCAGCTCCCCGGTCAGGCCGAGCGACTCCCGGCTGGTGGCCAGCACGTGCACCCCGGGCGCGTCGCGCAGCAGCCGGGCCACCAGCGCGGCGACCGGCTCGATGACGTGTTCGCAGTTGTCCAGCACGAGCAGCAGGTGTCGCGCCCGCAGCGCCGCGACGAGTCGGTCGGTGGCCGACAGGCTCGTGCCGGCGGCCTCGCGGGCGTCCAGCGCGCCGAGCACCTGCTCGGCGACGCCCGGGTCGCCGGCCGGCAGCGGCGCCAGCTCGACCAGCAGGACGCCGTCCGGAAAGGACTGGCCGCGGGCGGTCTCGGTGGCCAGCCGGGTCTTGCCGACGCCGCCCGGCCCGATCAGCGTGACCAGGCGCTGCGCGGGCAGCAGGGCTCGCAGCTCGGTCAGCGCCTCGGCCCGGCCGACCAGCTCGTCGAGCTGGGCCGGCAGGCTGTTGCGGATGATCGCGGCCTTCGGCGGCGCGCTCAGGCCGGCGTCCTGTTCGAGGATCCTGCGGTGCAGGGCGACCAGTTCGGGGCCGGGGTCGAGGCCCAGCTCGTCGGCGAGCCGGTCCCGCAGGTCGGCGTAGCTGTCCAGGGCCTCGGACTGGCGACCGGCCGCGTACAGCGCCCGCAGCTGCACCGCCCGCAGGCCCTCGCGCAGCGGGTGTCGGGCGACCAGTTCGGCCAGGTCGGCCGCGACCAGGTCGTGTTCACCCCGGGCCACCCGGGCCTCGGCGAGCCGCTCGTGCACGGCGAGGTGCTGCTCGGCGAGTCGGGTCGCCTCGGCGCGGACGAACTCGGCGTCGGCCACGTCGGCGTACGCCTCGCCCCGCCACAGCCCGAGGGCCTCGGTCAACCGGTCGACGTCGGTGTGCCGGGCCAGCTCGGCGAACCGGTCGGCGTCGACCGTGCCGGCCCGCAGCAGGTAGCCGGGAGCGCGGGACTCGACCAGGTCGCGGGCGCCCGGCTCGGCGTCGTTGAGCGCCTTGCGCAGCTGCGACACCCGCACCTGGAGGGCACCGGCCGGGTTGGCGGGGGAGTCGTCACCCCACAGGTCGTCGATGAGCCGGTCGGCGGAGACGACCTGGTTGCGGTTGGTCAGCAGGTCCGCCAGGAGGGCGCGCACCTTGGTGCCGGGCACCACCACCGGCTCGCCGGCGTCCGTGGTCACGGCGAGCGGCCCGAGCACCCCGAACTGCACGGCGGACATCTTAGCGCCGGTAAGACGACCTGAAGCAGACCGTAAGCGCGCCGGCGCACCGTGTGGGCATGGAGATCTATCACGAGACACATGGCAGTGACGAGGGCCGGCCGCTGGTGCTCATCCACGGCGCGCTCTCCGGCATCGGCACCTCGTTCGGCACGATCCTGCCGTTCCTGGCGAAGTCGCGGCGGGTGATTGCCGTGGAGTTGCAGGCGCACGGCCACACCCCGGACGTCGACCGTCCGCTGACCGTGGAGCACTTCGCCGCCGACGTGGTCGAGCTGCTCGACCGGTTGGGTGTCGAGCGGGCGGACGTGTTCGGCTGGAGCATGGGCTCGGCGGTGGCGCTGCGCCTGGGCACCGACCACGCCGAGCGGGTCGGGCGGCTCGTCCTCGCCTCGGTGAGCTTCGACGAGGACGGCCTGCACCCCGGGCTGCTCGACGGGATCCAGGACCTGCAACCGGAGCATCTGCACGGCTCGGAGTTCCACGAGGAGTACCTGCGGACCGCGCCGGACCCGGCGGGCTGGGCCACCCTGGTCACCAAGATGAAGGTCCTGGACGCGAACCTGCCGCGGTGGACGCCCGAGCAGATCCGGGCCCTGGCCGCGCCCGCCATGATCGTGCTGGCCGACTCGGACATCGTCCAGCCCGAGCACGCGGTACGGATGTTCCGGCTGCTTGGCGGCGGGGTGCCCGGCGACCTGACCGGTCTGCCGGCCTGCCGGCTGGCCATCCTGCCGGGCACCACCCACACCACGATCCCGCAGCGCGCCGACTGGCTGGCCCCGATGATCGACGAGTTCCTGGCCGAGCCGGTGCCAGCCCGGTGACCCACACTCCCAGCGGCCCCGGGGCTGCGGCGTCGATCATGGACTTGTGGTGGCCACCTTAGCCACCACAGTCCCTTTTGCGCACCACCACAACTCCATGATCGACGGAGCGGGAGGCGGAGCGGGTGGGTTACTGCTGTTCGGGGGAGCGTCGGAGCCACAGCCAGACGCCACCGAGGCCGCACGCCACGCCGAGAACCACGATCGCCGTTCGTGCCGCCAGCGGGGCGTCGTCCAGGAACGGCGCGGCCTTCGAAGCGGCCAGGCTGAGCAGTGCGACTACCAGCAACAGTCCCGCGATGATCCGATCACGCGTCATGGTTGCTTTGTATAGCAGCAACACGCCCAAGCCCTTCGGTGCGCCCCCCACGCCGATCTTGCACTTTCTGCGGTGATATAAGGCGCGAAAGCCGCGTGACAGCCGCACAAAGTGCAAGATCGCGGGAGGCGCGGGGTTCAGGGGTTGAAGGCTTGGCGATAGGCGGTGGGGGTGGCGGCGAAGGCCCGGCGGAAGTGGGCGCGCAGATTGGTGGCGGTGCCCAGCCCGGTCCGTCGGGCCACCTCGTCGATGGTGACCGTGCCGTCTTCGAGCAGGCCACACGCCGCACGAAGTCGTTGCTGCGTCAGCCAGGCCTGCGGGCTCATGCCGAAGCGCCGCCGGAAGTTGCGGTGCAGCGTACGGGTCGACTGGTGGCCGCGCCGGGCCAGGTCCCCGACGGTCAGTGGCAGGTGCAGGTGGGCGTTCGCCCATTCGGTGACCACGGTCAGGTCAGCGGCATCGGTGGGTTGGAGGGGAATGAACTGCGCCTGACCGCCGGCCCGGTGCAGGGGAGTGACCATGACGCGGGCGCGCTCGATGGCCGCCGTCTGGCCGTGGTCCCGGCCGACCAGGTAGAGGCACAGGTCGAGGCCGGCGGCCAGCCCGGCGCTGGTTAACACCTGTCCCTCGTCGACGTACAGCGCGTTCGCATCGACGGTGACCGTGGGGTGTTCGCGGGCCAGCGCCTCGGCGTGGACCCAATGGGTGGTGGCCCGCCGGCCGTCGAGCAGCCCGGCCTGGGCGAGCGCGAACGCGCCGGTGCAGATCGACGCGACACGAGCACCCCGTTCGTACGCGGCGACCAGGGCGTCGAGCGCTCGGGCCGGCGCGGCTCCGCGCCTGAAGCCGGGCACGATGACGGTGTCCGCGTTGCGCACGGCTTCAAGACCTGCGTCGACGGTCATGCCGAGTCCCGCCGTCGTGGTCGGCACGGCGCCGCCGTCCGGGGAGCAGACGACGGTCGTGTACCGGCCCTGGCCCTCGTGACCGAAGACGTGCGTCGCGATGGTCAGGTCGAAAGCGACGACCGGCGGTAGGGCGAGTACGGCGACCCGGTGCGTGGCGGATTGCTTGTGCACAGTGGCAAGAATGCCACTCGTCAGGGCCGACGACCGGACGAGATCCTGGCCCGGTGCGAGTAGAGATCGTGGTTTTCGATGGCTTCGACGAACTGGACGTGTTCGGACCCTTCGAGGTGCTGGCGATGGCGGGGTTCACCGTCGAGCTGGTCGCCGTCGAGCGGCCGGGGCCGGTACGCAGCATGCGGGGGGTCCAGCTCAATGTGCCGGTGGTGCTCGGGCAGGCCGACGGTGTCGTCGTACCGGGCGGGGGATGGCTGAATCGGGCCGCTGCGGGGTCCTGGGCGCAGGCGCAGCACGGGGTGCTGCCTGCCCGGCTGGCCGCGCTGGCCCCCTCGACGCGCTGGATGGCGTCGGTGTGCACCGGTAGCCTCCTGCTCGCCGCCGCCGGACTGTTGACCGGCCGGCGCGCGACCACCAACCGCAACGCCTACGAGGAGTTACGGGCGTACGGCGTCACTGTCCTCGATCAGCGGGTGGTCGACGACGGCGACCGCATCACCGCAGGCGCGCTCTCCGCCGGGCTGGACCTGGCCCTGTGGATCACGGAACGCGAGATGGATGCAGCCACTGCGGACCGGGTCGCCGCGACGATCGAGTACCAGCGAGCGGTCGGAACCGTCGGCGGCACAATGGTGGACGGTGACTGACGATGCCCTGGCCGCGCCCGCCATGATTGTGCTGGCCGACTCGGACATCGTCCAGCCCGAGCACGCGGTGCGGATGTTCCGGCTGCTTGGCGGCGGGGTGCCCGGCGACCTGACCGGTCTGCCGGCCTGCCGGCTGGCCATCCTGCCGGGCACCACCCACACCACGATCCCGCAGCGCGCCGACTGGCTGGCCCCGATGATCGACGAGTTCCTGGGCGCGGACCTGTAGGGGCGCCCGGAGAGGCTACTTCTCCAGGAGCAGCGCTTCGGCGCCCACCGGTCGGAAGCCGGCCGCCTGGAAGGCACGCACACTGCGCGCGTTGCCGGCGGCCTGCTGTGCCCAGACCGGCTGGCCATCGGGCACCAGATGCCGGGCGGCCGTCGCCAGCGCCCGGCCCAGACCCCGGTGGCGAACGTCCTCGTCGACCTCGATCGCCGCCTCCCAGCGACCCGCCACGCCACGGCCGAGTACGACCACGCCGCCGTCGGCCGCCCAGACGCGGACGTCGTCACGGCGCCTGCGCGCCCTGGCCTCGCGGGGATGATCGGCGTCGGTCAGCTCGCGCAGCGCCAGCGGGGGCGCACCGGCGAGCGGGGAGGCGACGGTCAGCAGGTCGATGGTGTCCGTCGACCGTCCGGTGCGGTCGAGCAGCGCGCTCAAAAAACGCGGATTCATCGTGGCCGCCAGAGCGTCGCAGTCGAGGGCGGCCAGGGTACGGCGGACCCAGTCGGGGTCCTCGTCGGTGAACACCACGGAGTGGGCGGTGAACGCGATCACCCCGGCGTCCCGACGGCTGTGCTGCGGCACGATGGTGGTCCCGCCGTCCGACGGCGGGAAGTGCCCGCGTGCCGCCGCGTCCAAGACGTCGGCCAACGTGCCACCCACGATCGTCGCCTCCTTGAGTCGCGAGCCACCGTCCATTCTCACCGGTCCGGCCCGAAGTTCGCCGTCCCCGGTCATGGCGTGGGGCCGCCGGACCGGGTAGAAACACCAGAGAGCGCTCTCACGCCCCAGCTGCGCCGGGAGTACGACCCGGTCGCGGAGAGGACGAACCACATGACAACCCCGTCCCGACGTACCCTCCTGCTCGCCCTTCTGGTCACCACCGCCCTCACGACGACCGGCACCGCCGCTGCCGCCGGTCGCCCGACGCACGGCGCACCCGACTTCGGGCCGAACGTGACCATCTTCGACCCGACCATGCCGGTCAGCGAGATCCAGCAGACCCTCGACGCCGCGCACGCCCGGCAGGTCAACAACGAGATGGGCGCCGAGCGGCACGCCTACCTGTTCAAGCCGGGCGCGTACGGCACTGCCGAGCAGCCGTTGCAGGCCAAGGTCGGCTACTACACCGAGGTCGCCGGCCTGGGCGCCTCGCCCACCGACGTCGCCGTCAACGGCAAGCTGGAGGTCTACAACCGCTGCCTGGCCGACGGCGGCACTAGCAACTGCCTCGCGCTGGTCAACTTCTGGCGCACCCTGTCCAACCTCTCGCTCACCGTCAACGCCGCCGGCCAGGACGGCTGCCGGTCGACGGCGAACTTCTGGGCGGTGTCCCAGGCGGTCTCGATGCGCCGGCTGAACATCACCGGTGGCGGGCTGTCCCTGATGGACTACTGCACGGCCGGCCCGCAGTACGCCAGCGGCGGCTTCATCGCCGACTCGCGGCTGCCGGCCACCACCAACGGCTCGCAGCAGCAGTGGCTCACCCGCAACAGCGAGGTCGCCGGGTGGTCCAACGCCGTGTGGAACCAGGTCTTCGCGGGCGTCGAGGGCGCACCGGACGACGCCACGTTCCCGGACCCGCCGTACACCACCCTCGACACCACGCCGGTGAGCCGGGAGAAGCCGTACCTGTTCGTCGACGGCAAGGGCCGCTACAACGTGCGGGTGCCGTCGGCGCAGCGCGACAGCCGGGGCGTCTCGTGGGCCGACGGACTGACCCCCGGACGCACCATCGGGATCGACGACTTCTTCATCGCCAAGCCGTCCGACCCGGTTCGGGTCATCAACAGCCAGCTTGCGCGCGGCAAGCACCTGCTGCTCACCCCGGGCGTCTACGACATCGCCCGGAGCATCGAGATCCGGCGGGCCAACACGGTGGTGCTCGGCATCGGCCACGCGACCCTCACCGCAGTGACCGGCGCCGTTCCGCTGGACGTCGCAGGAGTGCCCGGCGTGATCGTCGCCGGCGTCACGATCGACGCCGGCACCGTCGAGTCGCCGGTCCTGCTGCGGGTGGGCCGGCAGCACGGGCACGACGTCAGCAGCCCGGCCAACCCGACCACGCTGTCCGACGTGTACTTCCGGGTCGGCGGCCCGCACATCGGCCGGACCAACACGGCGCTGGAGGTCAACAGCGACAACGTGCTCATCGACCACACCTGGGTGTGGCGCGGCGACCACGGCGTCGAGGGCTTCACCGAGGGCGTCAACGGCGACACCGACCGCTGGCGCACCAACACCGGCCGCTACGGCGCTGTCATCAACGGCGACCACGTGACCGCCACCGGCCTGTTCGTCGAGCACTTCCAGCGCTACAACACCGTCTGGAACGGCGAGCACGGCACCACGATCCTCTACCAGAACGAGCTGCCGTACGACCCGCCGACGCAGGCCGACTGGATGAACGGCCCGGTCGAGGGCTTCGCCGGCTACAAGGTCGGCGACCGGGTACGCCACCACGACCTCTACGGCGGCGGGGTGTACGTCTTCAACCAGAACAACCCGTCGATCCACACCGAGAACGGCTTCGAGGTCCCGAACCGGCCGGGCGTGCGACTGCACCACATCATGACCGTCAACCTCAGCGCGGGCACGATCGACCACGTGGTCAACGGCGTCGGCGACGCGGCCGACACGACGAAGATCGGCGTGCCGGTCTACGTCGCGCAGTACCCGGCCTCGTAACGCTTCGGGGCGTACCACCGAAAGGGCCGGCGCCGGTGTGCGGCGCCGGCCCTCCGCGTGTGCCCGACCGTGACGCTCGGATCCTTCCGACTACCTGACTTACATTTTCATCGATCAGTCTCACTCTTGCGGGATCGCATCCACTGCTGCCACGATGGCCGTCAATGCCTTCCGTCCCGAAGGAGTGGTCCTCATGGCGGTCTCCCGCCGCAGGTTCGTCACGTCCGTGCTGGCCGGGTCCGCCCTCGCCGCCACCTCCACCACCGAGCTGCTCACCACCCTCGCCAACCCGGCGCACGCCGCCAGCCCGGTAGGCGACGTGGTCGGCAAGGTGACGGTCGGCTACCAGGGCTGGTTCAGCGCTCCCGGCGACTCCGCGCCCATCGGCGGCTGGTGGCACTGGAGCCGCGACCGGTTCCAGCCGCCGTCGCCGTCCAACACCACAATCGTGTCCTGGCCGGACATGCGCGAGTACACGCGCAGCTATCCCACCGCGTACCCCAACCTCGGCAACGGCTCGCCGGCCACCCTCTTCTCCTCCTACGACCAGCAGACCGTGGACACCCACTTTCGCTGGATGCAGGAGTACGGCTGTGACACCGCCGCGCTGCAACGGTTCAACCCGACGGGCGACGAGGGGCCGACCCGCGACGCGATGACGCAGAAGGTTCGCGCGGCGGCCGAGCGCTACGGCCGCAAGTTCTACATCATGTACGACGTCACCGACTGGCTCACCATGCAGACGGACATCAAGACCGACTGGACGACGAAGATGTCCGCGCACACCGCGTCGGGCGCGTACGCCCGCCAGAACGGCAAGCCCGTCGTCTGCATCTGGGGCTTCGGCTTCAGCGAATCCAGCCGACCCTTCACCCCCGGGCCCTGCCTGGAGGTCGTCAACTGGTTCAAGGCGCAGGGCTGCTACGTAATCGGTGGCGTGCCCACCTGGTGGCGGCAGGGCATCGAGGACTCCCGCCCCGGCTTTCTCGACGTCTACCACGCGTTCCACGCCATCTCGCCGTGGATGGTCTACCGAGCCAGGACTGTCGAGGAGCTCGACTCGTACTACAACAACGTCAACGTCGGCGACATGGCCGACTGCGCGGCGCGCGGCATCGACTACCTGCCCTGCGTGATGCCCGGTGACCTGGCCGGTGGGCACCGCAAGCACGGCGACTTCTACTGGCGGCACATCTACAACATGGTCCGGCTCGGCTCCCAGGGCCTCTACGTGTCCATGTTCGACGAGTACAACGAGGGCAACCAGATCGCCAAGACGTCCGAGACCCAGGCCATCACCCCGGCCGGCGCGAACATCCGCGCCCTGGACGAGGACGGCGTCGCCTGCTCCTCCGACTACTACCTGCGCATCACCGCCGACGGCGGCCGGATGCTCAAGGGGCAGCTCGCGCTCACCGCCGTACGCCCGACGTCGCCGACGCTCGGCACCCCGCCGCCGGCCAGCGGAAACCTGGCCGCGGGCCGGTCCACCTCGGCGAGCAGCCAGAACGGCCCGTTCGTGGCGTCGAACGCGGTGGACTCCGACGCCGGCACGTACTGGGAGAGCGGCGGCGGCTCGTTCCCGCACTGGTGGCAGGTCGACCTCGGCGCCAGCCACCAGGTCAACAAGCTCGTGGTGCGGCTGCCCGCAAGCTGGGGGGCGCGCACCCAGACCATCACCGTGCAGGGCAGCGTCGACGGCAGCTCCTTCTCGACGATCGCCGGGGCCTCCGCGTTCGCCTTCGACCCGGCGACCGGCAACACCGTCACGCGCACGCTGACGACCACCACGGCCCGCCACATCCGGCTGAGCATCGCCGGCAACACCGGCTGGCCGGCGGGCCAGCTCGCCCAGGTCGAGGTGTACGCCGCCAGCGGCACCACGGACAACCCGCCGACCGCCCCGAGCGGCCTCACGGTGACCGGGCGGACGGCGAGCAGCGTGTCCCTGGCCTGGACGGCGTCGACCGACGACAACGGCGTGACCGGCTACCAGGTACGCCAGGGCGGCACGGTGGTCAGCACGGTCACGGGCACCACGGCGACCGTGAGCGGCCTTGCCGCGTCCACCTCGTACACCTTCACCGTCACCGCGCGCGACGGCGCCGGCAACACCTCGGCGGCCTCGAAGGCGGTCACCGTCACCACCGACGCCCCGGCCAACGCCGACCTGGCCCGGGGCCGGTCCACAAGCGAGAGCAGCCACGTCCAGAGCTACGGCGCGGGCAACGTGGTCGACGGCGACGCGAACAGCTACTGGGAGAGCGCCAACAGCGCGTTCCCGCAGTGGGTGCAGGTCGACCTGGGCGCGACGCGCACGGTCGGGCGGGTGGTGCTCAAGCTGCCGCCGTCGTCGGCCTGGGCCACCCGTACGCAGACCCTGGCCGTGGCGGGCAGCACCGACGGGGGCAGCTTCGGCACGCTTGTTTCCTCGGCGGGGCGGACGTTCGACCCTTCGACGGGCAACCAGGTGAGCCTCTCGTTCACCGCCGCGCAGACCCGCTACGTGCGGATCACCGTGACCGGTAACACCGGCTGGCCGGCCGGGCAACTGGCGGCACTGGAGGTGTACGCCAGCTGACCGGACGTGGGGCGGCCGCCGGACGCCGACCGGCGGCCGGCCCTCCTGTCGGGACGACCCGGCACCCGGAGATCGACACTCCGAAGTAGCGCGCTTGGTCACAGCGTGGCAAGTCACCCTCACGGAGTGGGACGCGCTCATGCCAGGCGACGGCCGTTGCGTGTCCGTCCTGGCACGCACCGGCTCATGGCCGCCTTCGTCGTCATGCTTCTAGCCGGTCCGCACCCACTGACCGGCTAGAAGCCTGGTCAGCTAGGCGACAGCGGCATGGACATTGGTACGCCGCCAACGATCATCGAAACGTACCGTGCCCTGAGGAGACGACCTTGACCAATCCGTACCAGGCGGGACAGCCGCGAGACCTCTATGGCCACGCATGCTGAAGAAGATCACTATTAAGAACTACAAGGTGTTCAGGGACTTCGCGTTGGATCTCAACCCCGGCGTGAACGTGATCGTCGGCGACAACGACGCAGGCAAGTCGAACCTGCTAGAGGCCATCAACCTTGCGTTGACCGGCCGACTGCGCGGGAATTCGGTGGCCGCAGAGCTGTCACCGTTTCTGATTAATCTACAAGCCACCCGTGAGTACGTAGCCGCGCTACGTGCACGCGGCCCGGCGGAGCCACCGGAAATCCTGATCGAGCTCTATTTCGACGACGCCGAAGACTTGGCCAGACTCAGAGGCGCGAACAACTCTCTACGGGAGTTCGGGCCCGGCGTCAAGATCCGGATAGCCTTCAACCTCGATTTCATCGACGAGTATGCCACGTACATCGCCGAACCGGCCCGCATCGCCTGGGTGCCGACGGAGTACTACCAGGTCCACTGGACCAACTTCGCTGGTGAGGCCATCACGGCGCGGGGGGTCCCGGCGGCTGCAACGCTAATTGACGCGACCGCGATCCGACTTCCGAACGGCGCGGATGCCTACCTGCAGTCGATCATTGCTGATTCCCTGGGCCCCCGTCAGCGGGTCGAACTGTCGCTGGCCTACCGCAGCCTGCGGGAAGCCTTCGGCGACATCGCAGCAGTCAAGGAAATCAACACCAGGCTTGCGGGGGAACGCGGCGAGATCAGCGACCGTGAGTTGACACTTTCCATTGACATCTCCCAACGGGCAGGGTGGGAGCGTAGCCTCGTGCCGCATCTCGACGAACTGCCCTTTCCCTATGTAGGCAAGGGCGAACAGAGTTCACTCAAGATCCTTCTAGCATTGACCGAAAAAATCGCCGACACGCATGTCGTGCTCATCGAGGAGCCGGAGAATCACCTCTCATTCTCGTCGCTGAATCAGCTGGTTCACAAGATCAACGAGAAGTGCGCCGGCAAGCAGGTTCTAGCGACCACACACAGTGCATTCATCCTCAACAAGCTCGGCCTCGACGAGCTAATTCTGCTAACCAACGTGGGTGGGCAGCGCATCACCGACCTGCGCAGGGATACCGTCGACTACTTCAAAAAGCTCTCCGGCTACGACACGCTGCGCCTAGTCTTGGCGAAACGCGCAATCCTGGTGGAAGGGCCCTCGGACGAACTCATCCTGACGCGAGCGTACCTCGATGAACATGGACGCGAACCCATCGCCGACGGGGTCGACATCATCAACGTCCGGGGCCTGTCGGCCGCCCGTTTCTTGGACCTCGCCGTACCACTCGCCAAGCCCGTCGCCGTCGTCAACGACAACGACGGCGACGCCGCAAAGATGCATCAGCGCTATGCGGATTTCGCGGGATACGACTTCATTTCCATTCACGTCGGCACCGGCGACGCCAAGACCTTAGAACCCCAGATGCTGGCCGCCAACGGTCTCGCGCGCCTGAACGAGATCCTCGGCAAGAACTTCCAGACCGACGAAGAGTTGCTCGCGCACATGGCGGCCAACAAGACTGGTTGGGCGCTCACGGTCTTCGAGTCCGAGCAGACCATCACCATACCGGAGTATATCCGTGATGCCGTCCGCCGGTAACCGCGCGGTGATCGCCGCAGCCGGGTCGCGTAAAACCCAGCTGATCATCGAGGCGGCGCTCGCCGACCCGTCGCAGCGAGTCCTCATTACCACCTACACCCAGGAGAACCTCGCCCAGATCCGCCGGCGCTTGATCGAGGTCGCGGGAGTTATTCCTGGCCATATCACCACCATCACCTGGTTTCAATTTCTGATTCGGCAGGGCGCGAAGCCGTTTCAGGTCTGCGTTACCGGGAAAATAGATCACATCCGGTCGCTCAACTTCAACGGCCAGCGACCACGGTTCGCCCGCCGCGACAAACCTCACGCGTACTACTTGGACCGCAACGGCGACATGTATCGCGACGGAGTCTCTGACTTCGTCTGCTGCGCCGACAGTGCCTCCGGCGGCGCGGTGATGCGCCGGCTGGAAGCAATGTACGACCACATTTATATCGACGAGTTCCAAGATCTTGTGGGTTACGATCTCGACTTCGTCGCCAAGCTCTTCGGGTCGAGCATTAGCGTCACCGTCGTGGGTGATCCCCGCCAGCACACCCTCGCTACAAACAACGGGCCCCGCAACAAGAAGTACCGCGGCGCCGGAATCCTGGACTGGCTCCAGCGCCGACAGGCGGTATGCACGGTGGAGATGCGTACCGAAAGCTGGCGCTGTCACCAGCTCATCTGCGACTGGTCCGACCGGCTTTACCCGGAGATGCCAACCACAATGTCACGGAATCTTGTCGAGACGGGGCACGACGGCATCTTCAAGATCGCCGAGGATGCTGTGCCTGCCTATGTGGCGAAATATTCTCCCCAAGTGCTGCGTGACTGGGTCAGGACGCCAACACTCGGACTATCAGCTCTCAATATCGGTGTTTCCAAGGGCAGTACCTACGACCGCGTGTTGATCTTCCCCACCAAACCGATGCTCACCTATCTACGTACGGCCGATCTCTCAGGCCTCAAGGCACCGACCGGCTCTACGTTGCCGTCACGCGAGCCAGGTACAGCGTCGCATTCGTGGTCAAGGCAGACGACGCCGACTACTGGATCTAGCCGTGATCCGGAGGGCCCCCTGGGAGACCCGCGATGACATCCACGAAAGCATTCCTCACTCTTGCCTGCGCCGTTGTCGGCTGGTGCGGCTGCAGCGGCATGGGAGGGCGCCAGATTGGTGTGGCCCAGATGTGCTCGGGCCGTAGAATTCGCGCGTGGGTCCTCCCTCCCAGCTAGCTGCGGCAACCGCACGGCGTCATCTGCGAGCCGTCCTACCGCGACGCTGGCTGCACGTGCGTGGAGTGGCGGCCAAAGCCAAGCAGCTTGCGCACCTGGTCGGGGGCGATGCGGAGCTGCTGACGGCGGCGGCGTGGCTGCATGACATCGGGTACGCCCCCGACGTCGCCGACACAGGTTTCCACGCGCTCGACGGCGCACGATGGCTTCAGCGCCATGGCTTCGGTGACCGCGTCGCTGCGCTGGTCGCTTACCACTCCTGCGCTGTCTACGAAGCAGACGAGCGCGGTCTGGGACAGGCTCTAGCCAATGAATTCCCGCGCGAGGAGACGGCGACGTCGGATGCTCTCTGGTACGCGGACATGACGACTGGTCCGGATGGCCAGAACCTCACCGTCGATGAGAGGTTGGCGGAGATCCGGCAGCGCTACGGGCCGGACGACGTCGTGACCCGGTTCTGGCAGAAGGCTGAACCGATGCTCCGAGACGCCATAGGCAGGACGCAGCATCGCCTGTCAGCTCAGCCGATGTAGGGGACAGGACGCCGCTCGAATCCGTGGTCGATCCTGAGCCGCATCGAGGTGTGCATCGGTAGCCGGTCGAGTTGGTCACGGGCCACCCACACCACGGACGAGGACTCATTGCTGGTCGTCGGATCACCGGAAAGGTACTGGGCGCGGAAGCAGATCGAGAACTGCTGCCGTACCTCGCCGTCGCTGTACTCCACCACGTGCCGGGGGTCGGAGTAGATCCCGACGATTTCGGTCACCTCGACCTCAATGCCAGTCTCCTCGCGCGTCTCCCGCACGGCTGTCTCGGCAATGTACTCGCCGAAGTCCTGAGCGCCGCCAGGCAGTGCCCAGAGGCCGTTGTCGGTCCGCTGGATGAGCAGCACCCGGCCCTCTCCGTCCTGAACGAAGACGGTCACCGCCACGACGATCCTGTTCGGCTTCGGGGCGTCCGGGTTGTCGAAGTGCTCGATTCGCGCCATGCCTCCAGCCTGTCAGTGCTCAGGCCACACAGCCCGCTTCTGCCCGAGCACGCGGTTGAAGCTGGCTACGTAGCTGTCGAAGAGGTCCCCTCCGCCAAGGCGCCGCAGGTGCAACACCGGTGAGTACGCGGCCGGCGTGCCGTAGAGATGCGTGTTGACCAGCATCTCATCGTCGAAGCGGTAGATGGAGTTGTAGAGGGTGGTGTCGTGGTAATAGATCCCGACGTTGTCGAGATCGCGAAGCTCCTTGTAGAAGGCCAACGCGTTCAGGATCTTGTTGGACATGGCTGGGCCGATACCCTCGGCGTCTCCACGCTCGGTGATGTGCACGCCCTCCGGATCGCCGAATAGCAACTCGACCTGCGCCCCGGCCAACGACTTCTCTCGCAGGGTCGAGATCCACCGATGATTGAACTCGGGTAGGAACAGTCCCCCGTAGACCAGGACACCAACCTGCCGGGTGGCCCGCTCCAGGAGCCGCTGCCAGAGGTCGGTGGGAACGGCCCCACGGCGCGGATAGATGTGGACCAGCTCCGACTGGCTGATCTGCACGGCCCGCTGCGTCGGAAGCGCGTCCGGCCAGAGGTACGACTCGCTCTCGTCCAGTAGCTGCGCGATGGAGTAGCGATAGCGCGGGTACGGGATGCGAGCTTGGGTCACCCACCGCTCGACAGTCTTGGGGTCGACGCCGACCCTCTCGGCAAGTGCCGATGCTGTCAGGCCCTTGTTGAGCATTCCGTTCCGGAGACGGTCGTTGGGCATCGCGTCTCCTGCTCAATGGCCTGGGGGACGGTAGCGGGACGACTCAGCCTAGCAAGGACGTCCCCACTCGTCCGTGACTCGCGGTGAACTCGTCATCACGAATTCGTCGAGCCTGGACTCACAACACATGACGTCCAGATCGGACGCGACGGGTTCACACGATCGTCGCGTCCATGGCCTGACAGAGGTGAGCGTGCGCGGCGACGAGACGGTGAGCAAGGGTGAACAGGCTGAGGCGGCCGAGCGGGAGGCTGCCAAGCAGCGCCTCCTGGATCAGGCCGAGGCGGAGCGCGTACCCCTCGACGACACGACCCGCGCGCTCCCGGACCGGCGGTGGCGGCGTGACCAGCGATGACCTGCCGATCGGGCGACGCGTGGCGAGCTGGCGGGTGCGGCGGTCAATGACGCAGCAGATGCTTGCCGACCGGCTGCGCAGGTCGAAGAGCTGGGTCGACAAGGTCGAACGCGGCGTTCGCCCTCTGGACCGGTACTCCGTGATCCAGGAGGTGGCCGGCGTCCTGAGGGTCGATCCGGAGGTCCTGCTCGGTCAGCCGCCCAGCAGCGCCCCGGCAGGCACGCCGGCCGGCGTGGAGGACATCCGGGCTGCGCTCGCCCGCTACGACACCCCGCCGACTCCACCCCACACACGTGAGCTGAGGCGTCAGGTCGGGCATGCCTGGCTGGCATACCAGCACGCGCACTATCCGCAGTTGACGCGCACGCTGCCGGGGATGCTCGACGCGGCTCAGGGCGCGCGGTCGGTGGACCTGCTGGTGCAGGCGTACCGGATGACCTCGTTGCTGCTGGTTAAGCTCGGTGAGGCCGACCTCGCCTGGCTGGCGGCCGACCGGGCCATGAGCGCTGCCGGCGACGACCCGCTACTCGCGGCGACGGCGGCCGTCGCGGTGGGTCAGGCGCTACGCGCGTCGGGCCGCGACCGGCTGGCCCTCTACGCGACTCTCACCGCCGCCCACCGGGTCCTGCCGCACCCACGGCAGGATGGTGATCAAGAGGTTTGCGGGGCTTTTGGAGATCAAAGTCGACGTAAACCTCTTGATCACCGGGGCGAGGGTGAGGGCGACCGTCGGGAGTGGGCCGTGGGTGGGACGCTGCTGCTCCAGGCCGCGCTGGCCGCCGCTGGTTGTGGCGAGCACCGCCACGCCGACGACCTGACCGACCGGGCCGCGGGCGTCGCCGCCAGCCTGCGGGGGTACGACGATCAGCACCGCACCAGCTTCGGACCGGTCGCCGTGGAGATGGCACGCGTGCTGCTGGCAACGCAACGAGGTGACGCCGACGCCGCACTGATCAGGCACTCGACGATCGTTCGGCGGGAGGCGTGGCGGCGGCTGCCGGCCGAGTATCGGGGTGCCTACCTGCTCGATGTCGCGCGGGCGTACCTGCACACGGGTGACCTGCGCGGGGCGGCACGCGCCCTGGTGGACGCGGACAGTGTCGCGCCGGCTGAGGTTCGGTGGCGGCCGTTGGCGCGTACTCTCATCGCCGATGTCGCTCGCGCCAAGCCGGCGCCGGCCGGCGTGGCGCGGCTGGCGACGTTGGTTGGCCTCACCCGCTGACGGACTCGCGGCGGCGCAGGTCGTCGGCCGGGTTGATGGTGCGCACCGGGTCGGGGACCGGGCCGCGTCGCCGCCACTCGCGCGGGTAGCCCAGCGAGACCTCCTCGAAGCGGACGCCGTCGTAGAAGGTCGTGCGGGGGATGTGCAGGTGCCCGTAGACCATCGTGGACGCGCCGAAGCGCAGGTGCCAGTCGCGGGTGCGGACGGTGCCGCACCACTGGGCGAACTCCGGGAACCACAGGACGTCGGTGGGTTCGCGCACCAGCGGGTAGTGGTTGACCAGCACGGTCGGCAGCGCCGGGTCGCGCTCGGCCAGCCGGCGCTCGGTCTCGGTGATGCGGGCATCGCACCACGTCTCCCGGCTCGGGTACGGGTCGGGGTGCAGCAGCGCCTCGTCGGTGCAGACCACCCCCGCCGCGTACGCCAGGTCCAGCGACTCCTGTTTGGTACGGGCCTGGGGCACCCGGAACGTGTAGTCGTAGAGCACGAAGAGCGGGGCGATGGTGGCGGGCCCACCGTCGCCGTCCCACACCGGGTACGGGTCCTCGGGCGTGACGACTCCCAGCCGTCGGCACAGCTCGACCAACTCGCGGTAGCGGGTCTCGCCGCGCAGGTGCGCCGGGTCGTTGGGCGGCGTCCACAGCTCGTGGTTGCCCGGCACCCAGACCACCCGGGCGAACCGGCTGCTCAGCAGGCCGAGCGCCCACTCGATGTCGGCGTACCGCTCGGCCACGTCACCGGCCACGAGCAGCCAGTCGCCGGGGTGGTCCGGCCGTAGCTCCTGGACGAACGCGCGGTTCTCCGCATAGCTGATGTGCAGGTCGCTGACGGCTCGCAGTCGGGGCGAAGGGCTCACCGTTCGAGGCTAGGCCGCCGCGGCCGGATCGGGGCACTCCGATCCGGTCGCGTCGCCGGCCGACCGCTCAGCAGAACCAGCCGTCCTGCACCCAGCCGCGCCGGTTGATGTACCCGTAGGCGAAGCCGTAGACGTAGCCGCCGCTGCGGGGACCTTCGACCAGGAACGTCTGACCCTGGTAGAGGGTGCCCATCCAGGCGCCGTTGGGCTGCGTGCGGACGAACAGGTCGCTCGCGCACACCGTCTCCCGCTGACCGATCGTGCCGTTGGCGGCCTGCGCCGGGGCCGGCGCGGCGAGGGTCGCGGCGAGGATCCCGGCCAGCAGGCCGGCCATCACCCGGGTCCTCACCATGAGTCGTACCCGCCGATGCACTCGGCGCGCAGGTAACCCCAGTCGTTCGGGCCGAAGTCGAAGGAGGCCGCCCACCCGTTGTAGACCGGATGCGCGCCCGGGGTGTGGCCGATCTTGTTTCCGTAGCCGAGCGTGCGCTTCAGGCCGGTGGGGCCGCCGGCGGAGTCGTAGTTGGCGTAGAAGCTGGCGCTCTGGCAGACCACGATGGCGTGCCGTGGCACCACCGGGTCGGCCTGGGCCGGCGTGGCGCCCAGGGCGGCCACGGCCGCTCCGACGGCCAGCACCGCGAGATTTCTTCGAAGCATGCCCACCTCCCGTACGCCGAAACTTTCCTACCGGCGACCCTACCGACGAGGTTGATAAATGTCGATGCCGGGCTCGGTCGCCCGGAGCCGCGGGCGGCTGACCTGGGCGACGACTGTCGGCCGCATATCCGGCGACCCGACGGGAAAGCGCGGGGCGTCCGACAGCCCAAACCGGAGCAGGAGAAAAACATGCCTTTCGTTACCGTGGGGACGGAAAACTCCGCACCCATCGACCTGTACTACGAGGACCACGGATCGGGTCAGCCCGTGGTGCTGATCCACGGCTTCCCGTTCAACGGGGCAACGTGGGAGAAGGAGACCAGCGCGCTGCTCAACGCCGGATACCGGACGATCACTTACGATCGACGCGGTTACGGCAACTCGGCGCAGGCGGCCTTCGGCTACGACTACAACACGTTCGCCGCGGACCTCGACGTGCTGATGACCGAGTTGGACCTGCGCGACGTCACCCTGGTGGGTCACTCGATGGGCACCGGTGAGGTCGTCCGCTACCTGGGCAACTACGGCTCCCAGCGGGTCAGCAAGGCCGTGCTGCTGAGCCCGCTGCAGCCGATGTTGGCCAAGGCCGACGACAACCCGGAGGGCGTCGACCGGAACCTCTTCAAGGGTTTCCAGGACGCCATCATGAAGGACCGCTTCGCCTACCTGACGTCGTTCTGCGACGCGTTCTTCAACCCGGACCAGAACATGGGCAAGCGGGTCAGCGAGGAGGCGTACCGGGCGCACTGGCAGATCGGCGCGATGGCCTCCGGCAAGGCCACCCACGACAGTGTGAACGCCTGGCAGGAGGACTTCCGACAGGACCTACCGAAGATCGATATTCCGGTGTTGATCGTGCAGGGTGACCAGGACCGGGTGCTGCCCTACCCGGTGACCGGCCAGCGGCTCGGCCCGATGATGCCGACCGGCACGCTCGTCACGCTCAAGGGCGCGCCGCACGGCATCCCGTGGACGCACGCCGACGAGGTCAACAAGGCGATCATGGACTTCATGAAGCAGCCCGCCATGGCTAACGCCTGACCCGTACCGGTAGCCGATCGGACACCAGCGTCACGATGACACTGCGGCACCCGACCCTCTCCGGGGTCGGGTGCCGTCGGCTGTTCAGGGCCGGCGGGCCACGACCGCGCCGTTGGCGCCGGGAGCGTCGAACGGCACGGTACGGACGTCGACGAACCCGGCGTCGCTGAGCCACGCGCCGTACTCGGCGGCCGAGTAGTTCCGGCCGCCCTCGGTCTCGACCAACATGTTCATGCCCATCAGAGCCGCCTCCGGTGGCCCGGTGCGCTCGTCGTTGAGCAGCAGCTCGCAGACGACGATGGCGCCGCCGGGCGGCAGCGCCGCGTGACAGCGGGCCAGCAGTGCCCGGTTCGTCGGCTCGTCCCAGTCATGCAGGATCATGCTGAGCAGGATGACGTCGTGCCCACCTGGCAACGCGGGATCGGCGAGGAAGTCGCCGGGCACCGCGTCGATCCGACCGGTCAGACCGGCCTCCGCGATCCGCTCCCGCGCCCGTACGCAGACGTGCGGCAGGTCCAGGACGGTCGCCCGCAGCTCGGGCAGGCGGCGGCAGAACTCGATCGGGAACGCGCCGGCCCCGCCGCCCACGTCGAGCAGTCGGCGGTACGCGGAGAAGTCGTGCGCGTCGGCCAGCGCGGTCGCCGTGAAGCTCGACGTCGCATACATGGCGTCCCAGAACTGCGCCAGCATCTCCGGGTCGGCGGTGTCGAACATGGACTGTTGGGACTCGGGGTCCCAGGTCAACGGTCGATCGGTGCGCAGCGCCTCGCCGATGCGGTGCCACGGCAGGTAGGTGCGCAGGTCGGAGTAGCGGATCTGGGCGCCGAAATAGTAGGGGCGACCCTCGACCAGGAACTGCTCGGCCAACTCGGAGTTGCGGTAGCCGTCGCCGGCCTTCTCCAACAGGCCGAGCGAGGCGCACGCGGCGAGCAGCAGGTCCGCCGGCCGGTCCGGCAGCCCGAACTCGGCCGCGGCCTGCTCGACGGTCATCGTCCGCCCACCGGCGAGCCGGGTGAACAGACCGAGGTCGACGCCGGCCGCGAGGGTCTTGAACCCCCACACACCGGCCACCAGCTGCATGAGGGGAGTCGGAGTGACCATGGCGACATGAGATCACAGATCTCGACCGTCCACGATGGGCGGTCTACGCCCGCAGTAGGGTGACCAGCCCGGCGGCCACCAGCACGCCGGCCCAGAGCCGATCGACGTTGAACCACGCCCGACGCAGCACCCCGACCCCGAGCACCTGGTAGACCAGCATCGCCACGACCAGGGCGGTGCCGAGCATCGCCACGGTGTGCACGCCCGCCGCGGCCAACCCGGGCAGCGCACCGACCGGCGCGGCGGCCAGGTGCCCGGAGTGACCTCCGGGCACCGGCTCGGCGACCAGCACCGGCAGCAGCATCAGCCCCGCGCCGTGCGCCGACGACATGAGGAACGACCACCCGGCGAGCTGTGCCGCGGACAGCCGCATCCCCGCCCAGCGAAAGTGCCGCTCGGAAAGTAGCCGCCACAACCCGAAGCCGACCAGCAGCAGGCCGCCGACCACCGCCAGGGCCGTGCTCGCCGTCACCGACCTGGTCGCGGTGACCAGGGCGGCGACGATCGCCACCGAGGCGAGATGCCCCGCCGCGATCGGCGGCAGGGCGCGCAGCAGCGCCGCCCGGCTGCGCTCCTGCAGGCCCCGGGCCACCGCGAACAGCCACCCCATCGCCGGGTTCAGACCGTGGAACGCGCCGAGCGCCGCCAGCGTCGCCAGGGTCGCGAGGGTCACGGGAAGCAGTACGAGTCGGAGGACGCGTCCCCGCCCTGCAACCGGGTCTGGTGCACCCTCAGCCCTCGGAACTCCTCGCCGTGCGGGAAGAACCGCTCGTCGGGGGTGAGCCCGCCGCCCTCGACGTCGACGTCGAGCTTGGCCAGCCAGGCGCCCACCCCGTCGGGATAGAACTGGTCGTCCCAGGCGCCGTAGAGCGAGTTGCTGACGTAGACGCGCCGGCCGTCGCGGCTCACCTCGACCATCTGCGGCCCACCCGCGAGGGCCTCGTCCGGTGCGGACGGGTGCGCGGTCCGGCGGACGATCCCGCCGAGGTGCACCGAGCCCGTCTGCACCGGGTGCAGCGGGTCGGTGACGTCGTACTGGCGCAACTCACCCGTGCCCCAGCAGGAGACGTAGAGGAACCGGTCGTCCACCGACAGGTCGATGTCGGTCACCAGCGGCGGCACCGCGCCGAACGGCTTGAGCAGGTCGGGCAGATCCGCCGGGTCGGCCGGCTCGGCCGGGATGTCGATCACCTTGGTGACCGCCCAGGAGTCCCCGTCGCGGTGCCACAGCCAGACCGAGGCGGACAGGTCCTCGACGCTGATCACCACCCCGACGAACCCGTACGACTTCGTCGGATCGTGCGCCGGGCGCAACTCCAGCGGCATCTGGTACTGATCACCCAGGTCGACCCGCTGCACGTGCCGGCGCTTCGCGAGGTCCCAGAAGTGGATGGCATGGCCGTAGCGCCGGCCCAGCAGCAGCTCACCGATGATCCCGTCCTCGATCATGGACGGGGTGCCCCACTCACTGGTGACCAGCACGTCCTGGGTGAGGTGCCACCACACGTCGTACGCCAGGAACTGCGGCCCCCGGTCGGCCTCCCACGCCCCGCGGACGTCGAACGTGGTGTGGTCGAGGATGGCGATGCCACCCGGACCCTCCTCGCCGTCCGCGCCGCCGAGGGCGGAGAGGTAGATGCCGTCCGGCCCACAGTGCACGGTGTGCGGCCGGGAGTAGCCGGCCCGCTTCGCCAGCTCCTCCGGCCCGATCACCTTGACGACCTGCGGCTGGCGCGGGTCGGGCTGCGTGTCGAGAACGTGGATCCGCGACGAGCGCAGGCCGGGCACGATCAGGTAGCGCCGCTCGACGTGCGGGTGCGGAGCGGTCGGGCAGAGCGCGCTGCTGCACGCGTTCCACCCGAAGTGGTGCACCTCGTCGCCGACGTACGGCAGGTCGGTCCAGCCGACGACCCGGCCGTAGTCGGGGGAGTCGGGATCGGTGTCCAGCACCGCGATGGCGTCCGGGCGGCTGGCCGTACGGTCGAAGGCCGCCACGTAGGCGAGCTTCTCCGCCGGAGCGGTCGCCGCCTCGCGGGGTGACGGGTAGAAGGTGGGGTCGGGGGTCCAGCGGGTCATCGGGTCTCCGCTTCCTCAGGTGGTGGGAACGCCGAGTCGGTCGAGCAGGTGGCGGCGCAGCGCGCCGAAGCCCGGGTCGTCCGGCGTACGGGTGGGTGTCAGGTCGACGGGCAACTCCGCGGCGATGCGGCAGCCGTCGAGGAGCAGGATCCGGTCGGCCAGCAGGAGCGCCTCCTCCACGTCGTGGGTGACCAGTAGGGCGGCGAAGCCGTGCTCGGCGCGCAGTCGGCGCAGCAGCACCTGCATCCTCAGCCGGGTGAGCGCGTCGAGAGCGCCGAACGGTTCGTCGAGTAGCAGCAGGTCCGGTTCGCGGACCAGGGCGCGCGCGACGGCCACCCGCTGCGCCTGCCCGCCGGACAGCTCGGCCGGCCAGGCCCGGTGCCGCTCGGCCAGCCCGACCTCGCGCAACGCCCGATCGATCCGACCGGCGGTGTCCGGGCCGGACAGGCCGAGCCCGACGTTGGCCGCCACCCGCTTCCAGGGCAGCAGCCGGTGTTCCTGAAAGACCACGGCGGCGGTGCCGTGCACGACGGTGTCGCCGCTGGCGTCGCCGTCCAGGCCGGCGAGGATGCGCAGGAGGGTGCTCTTGCCCGAGCCGCTGCCGCCGAGCAGGGCCACCACCTCGCCCCGCGCGATGGTCAGGTCGACCCCGGCCAGCACGACCGTCGGCCCGAAGGACCGGCGGATCGCGTGGGCGGTCAGCACCGGGGTCGCGCCGATCAGGTGGCCCGCAGTCCGCGTCGCCATGTCAACATCCTCCTCTCCGCAACGCGCAGGGCAAGGTCGGATATCAGCCCGAGCAGCGCGTAGACGAGCAGGCCGAGGACCACGACGTCGGTCTGGCTGAACTCCCGCGCCTCCATCATCAGGAAGCCGATGCCGGTCTGAGCGTTGACCTGCTCGCCGACGACGAGGCTGAGCCAGGCCGCCCCGATCGCGAGGCGCAGGCCGAGAAAGAGCGACGGCAGCGCGCCGGGCAGCACCACGTGGCGCAGCCGGGCGGCCTGCCCGAGCCCGCAGGCGCGGGCCGCCTCCACCAACCGTTCGTCGATGTCCCGGATGCCGGCGTAGGTGTTGAAGTAGATGGGAAAGAACGCGCCCAGGGCCACCAGGCTGATCTTCAGCGACTCGCCGATGCCGACCCAGATGATCAGCAGCGGCACGAGGCCCAGGTGCGGCAGCATCCGGGCCATCTGCACCGGCGGGTCGACCAGGTCGTCGCCGAGTCGCAGCAGCCCGGCCACCGTGCCCAGGACCAGCGCCAGGACGCCGCCGATGAGCAGCCCCGCTCCGGCCCGGGTGAGGGAGTCCACGAGGTGGACGGCGAGCGTTCCGTCGCGGGACAGTCGCCAGCCGGTGGCCAGCACGTCGCTCGGCGCGGGCAGCTTCTCCGGCGCCAGCACCCCGGTCCGGGCGGCCAGTTCCCAGCCCAGCACCAGCACGAGCGGGCTGACCAGCCGCCGCCACCGCCGGGTCGACCGGGGGCGCCCGGGGTCGGGCGGCGCGACGGCCGCGGCTTCGGGCGGCGTTTCCAGCAGAGGTGTACGGCTCACTGGAACACCGCGCTGAAGCGGTCGTCCAGCCGGCTCCTGATGTCGACCGGGCCCGGTATGAGGTCCAGCGCGATGAAGCTGTCGGTGATCGCCTGGAGTTCGTCGCCGATGGCCGGGGTGATCGGGGCGAGCGGCTTGGCGCTGCGGTCCAGGGCGCGGCTGGTGACGTCCTGCGGGATCTTCAGCTCCGGCGCCAGCGTGCTGGCCCGCTCCTGCGGGTTCGCGATGCCCCAGTCGGTCACCTCGCGGTAGCGCTGCAGGAACGCCCGGATGTCGTCCGAGCGCTGGGCGACCGCGTCGGGGGCGGCCAGCACGTACTCGCGGTTGCTCGCCAGGCCGGTCGCGTCGGCGAGCACCCGGACGCCCGGCTGCTCGGCCAGCGCGAAGTACGGGTCCCAGATCACCCAGGCGTCGACCTGCCCGCTGTCGAACGCGGGCCGCCCCTCGGCCGGCTTGAGGTACGTGACCTTGATGTCGTTCAACGTCATCTTGTTGGCCTGCAGCAGCCGGACCAGCAGCCAGTGCACGTTGGAGCCCTTGTTGAGGGCGATCGTCCTGCCCTTGAGGTCGGCGAAGCTGCGGTAGCCGCTGTCGGCCTTGACCAGCACCGCCTCGCCCTGCGGGATCGGCGCCGAGGTGCCGATGATGGAGAACGGGATCTTTCCGGCGGCGGCGAAGACGGGTGGCGCCTCGCCGACCTGTCCGATGTCGATCGAGCCGGCCTTGAGCGCCTCGGTGAGCGCCGGCCCGCTCTCGAACAGCGACCACTCGACGCCCGGGGTGCCACCGCGGGCCTTGACCAGGCTGAGCCCTCCGAAGCGCTGGTAGCCGACCCGTAGCTTGCCGGCGTTGCCTCCGGCGTCGGCGGGCCCGCCGCAGGCGCTCACGCCGGCGGTGGCGAGCAGGACCACGGCGGTGAACGCGGCCGTCAGCAGACGGCGACGCGGGGGATGACTCGTCGAGGGGGTGCGCATGGTGGCTCCTTGGGTCGGGCAGGTGTGCCGGGCCGCATCGACCGGCGTGGGTGACCGTGCGCGGTAGCCTACTAACCCGATAGGTTTTATGGGTAGGCTGTCGGCGGGATCGTCCCACACCTCAGGAGGTGCCGCCTCACCGCGCGCGCCGCCCGCACCCGCTCCGCCGCGCACTGGAGGAAAGAGCCCCGATGACCCTCACCTTCCACTGGTTCCTGCCCACCAACGGCGACAGTCGCGACATCGTCGGCGGCGGCCACGGCGTACCGACCGGAGCCGCCGGTGGTGCCCGCCCGGCCAGCGTGGCGTACCTCGGGCAGATCGCCCGCAGCGCCGAGCAGCTCGGCTTCGTCGGCGCGCTCACCCCGACCGGCGCGTGGTGCGAGGACGCCTGGCTGTCCACGGCGATGCTCACTGAGGTCACCGAACGCCTCAGGTTCCTGGTGGCCTTCCGGCCCGGCCTGACCTCACCCACCCTCGCCGCCCAGATGGCCTCGACGTTCCAGCGGCTGTCCCGGGGCCGCCTGCTGCTCAACGTGGTCACCGGCGGCGAGTCGCAGGAGCAGCGGGCGTACGGCGACTTCCTGGACAAGGACGCCCGGTACGCGCGGGCCGACGAGTTCCTGCACGTCGTCCGCGCGTTGTGGCGGGGTGAGACGGTCGACCACCACGGCACGCACCTGCGCGTCGAGCAGGCGCGGCTGCACCGGCTGCCCGACCCGGTGCCGCCGGTCTACTTCGGTGGCTCGTCCGCCGCCGCCCTGCCGGTGGCGGTACGCCACAGCGACGTCTACCTCACCTGGGGCGAGCCGCCGGCCCAGGTCGCCGACAAACTGGGCCGGGTGCGGGCGCTGGCCGCCGACGCCGGCCGGGAGCTGCGGTTCGGCATCCGGCTGCACGTCATCGCCCGGGACACCGCCGACGAGGCGTGGGCACAGGCCCGCCGCCTGCTCAACGGCATCGCCGAGGCCGACATCCGGGCCGTGCAGGACGGGCTACGCCGCAGTGAGTCCGAGGGGCAGCGCCGGATGCTCGACCTGCACGGCGGCTCCCGCGACAGCCTGGAGGTCTCACCCAACCTGTGGGCCGGCGTCGGACTGGTCCGGGGCGGCGCGGGCACGGCGCTCGTCGGCAGCCACAGTGAGATCGCCGACCGGATCGCCGAGTACCACGCGCTCGGCATCGACGAGTTCATCCTCTCCGGCTATCCGCACCTGGAGGAGGCGTACTGGTTCGGCGAGGGCGTCCTGCCGATCCTGCGCGAGCGCGGACTGTGGCGGCACCCCGACGGCCAGCCGGGTCCGGCGGACGCCGTCGACATCCCCTTCGCCGGGACGTCGACACCCCGCCCGGCGCCGGAGCCCGCGGCGGCCCGCTGACCGGCCCACCCGCGGTTGTGGGCGCCCCGGCGGGCATCGTCGGCTTGTCGTGGCGTGCTAAGACGGAGGCACATCCGCGACCTGGTGGTGATCGCGTGGACGAATGGGCAGCCGACGCGCCCGCACCTGTAGACCCGCCGCTGCCGCGACGAGCGCGGTCGCGGCTGGCGGACGTGTTCGACGACGACCTGGTCGAGGTCGCGGACGAACGCCCGCCGTATCAACGTCGGTGGTCTGAACCACCCGCTGATGAGGACCTACCGTTCGGTGACGAAGAGCCTGACAGCACGCGGGCCGACGTCGATTGGTCGGACGCCGGCAACCCGGTCGACGCGGTAGATGTCGCCGACAAGCCGGATGCGGTGCCGTGGTGGGTCACCCGAGGGGAACAAATCAGCGCGACGACGCTGTCCAACCACAAGAGGGAGCGTGGGCACAGGCTGCACGGTTTTGCCGTCGGCTACGACACATTCTGGGATCACGTCGACGATGATCTAATGTTCGTGGTCCCCACGGTACGAGCCGCCGAGCTCGCACTGGCCTGGCGGCACTGCGCGCTGCGCTCACTGTGGACGCCAGGACTGCTACCGCTCCTGTTCGGCGCGGTGGTGGCCGCCGTCGCGGCGTTCGGCATCGTCGGTGGGCCATTGGCTCACCGGCTGGTGGCCTTCGCCACGAGCCTGCTGTTCGGGTTCATCGTCGCGCTGGTCGTCTCGCGCCTCGCCATCCAGTGTCGCGGCGTGGCCGTCGTCGGCGGCGCCGTGGCCGCGGCGTGCGTCGCGGTGTCGACCGTCCCGACGATCCACGGGACTCGCTGGTACGACGTCCTGGTAGGGCTCGCGTTCGCGGGTGCTGGGCTGCTCTTCGTCGCGCTGTGGCCGATCGTGCGGGAGTGGCGCATCGAGCGGGACCACTGGACCCGTCCCGACGTGGCCCTGATCGCCGCTCTCCTGGAGTTTGCCGACTGGGTCGAGTTGAATCCGGCAACAGAGGACCGGCGTCGTGCCGTGGAGGCCCTGGACCGCGCCGCCACCACGTTCGAGTTCGCGTGGCACCGCGTCAACCGGACGGGTGTCGACGTCACCGACCGGCAGTTGCGTGCCTGGGCCGGCCGGATCCGCGCCGAGACCCGGGAGCTGCAACGGTGGTGCGCGTTCGGCGCTCCATCGAAGGTCTACCTGCTCCTGCGCACCTACCTGCTCATCCAGGCGATCGTCAACCGCTACTCCCTCGACGACCACGAGGAGAGCTGGGTACGGCACGGGAGCTGGCGTCGGCCACCGACGTCGGCGATCGCCCGGCTGTGGGTACGCGGCAGGCGGTCCGCTCGGTACGTGCGCCAGTGCCTGCTCGCCGCCGTCATCGCCAGCGTCGCCCTGCTGCTGCTCGCGGTCACGGTGTGGAGCGCCGTGCCGACCTTCGTCGGCGTGCACATCTCCCGTGACCTCGGCTCGGCGCTGAACTTCGACCCGACGATGCGGGTGTTCGTCGCCACGATCAGCGTGTCGTTGTTCGCGGTGGCCGGGCGCGCGTTCACCCACCGGCACTGAACCGACGAGTCGGTGCGTGGTCGACAGGACACGTCCTAGTCGGAACGGCCGGCCCGACCACGGGCGACCCGGCGTGCGGCGAGGCTCACCGCCGTACTGCCCACCGCCATCCCGACCAGCACCAGGACCGCCCCGACGACCCACAGTCCGCTGTCGTCGCGCGACGCGGCCTGGCGTGACCAGGCAGCGGTGAAGGCGACAGTCATCACGGGGGCCACCAGCCACGGGCTGAGTCGCCACGCGGCCAGGGCGGCCAGCAGCACGAGCGTCAGCACGCAGCCGATCACCTGCCACGGCTCGTACGGGCCGCTGGTCGCGCCGGTCCGCGCGTCGACCGTGTAACCGGTGTCCCAGCCCAGCCAGAGCAGCCACACCCCGACCGTGGCCACCGCCAGGAACAGCGCACCGAACAGTGCGTGCGTACGCCTCATCGCCGTCATCGGGCGATCATCTCCCGCAATGACTCGCGCGGGAATGAGTACGCGTACCTGTCGACAGCCCGGCGTCAGGCCCCCGTGGCGTCCCACACCACGACGTGGACGACGAACGCCTGATCCGCCCGGGTGGTGGTGATGGTGGCGAACCCCAACCGCCCCTCGGAGGTACGGAAACAGAAGTCGGCGCCGTCCGTGAACGAGTCCCGCGCCGACCCGGTGGCCGACGCGACGCAGCCCGCGTACGCCTGGGCGGGGTTGCCGCCGGAGTACGGGTACACGTTCGGCGCGTTGGCGACCTGGATGTTGTCCGAGCGCACCTGCCCCCAGTCGTGGTACAGGTCCAGCCCATCGGTCGCACCGTTCGAGTGGTGCGCGACGACCTGCTGATCGGGCTGGTCGACGTCGACCGCGGCGGCGCGGGGCAGCACGACGTTTCGGTCCACGAGGGTGCGGGGCGCGTCCGGGTCCGTCGCCGTCGTACCCCCGGTGGTCGGGGTGGCCTGCCCCGCGGACGGCGTGGCGGGGTCGGTGGCCGGCGGGGGCGCGGCGGCCGACGTCCCCGTCGGGGAGCCGGCGGTGGGCGGCGACGTCGACTGGCGGTTGAGCTGGGTCGCCACGACACCGCCGAGCAGCAGGCAGCCCAGCGCCAGCAGAGCGACCGCGAGACGGGTCCGCCGATACCACAGCCAGAACCCGGCGAGCAGCAGGACCGCGGTGAGGGTGAGGACGAACAGCAGCACGTCCCGGCGCAGCACGCTCTCCACCGCGGTCACCACACCGAGGACGTTGGCCGCCACGCCGATCACGGCGAGCGTCCGGATCCGGTGATCGCCGCTGCCGCTGCCACTCGTTGCGGACGGCGTGGCCGACTCTCCCAACACGTGCCTCCACTGTGGACGTCGCGCGACTGCGCGGGAGCGGGCGGGACGACGGGACGGACCCGCCCTGTCATGATCCCATCGACGCGCTCGTGCGCCAGGCGCCGCACACCGCGAGCATGTGCGGGGGGCGAGTCGGCTATCCGACGGGCCGTGGCGTCGCCGCTGATCCCGAACGGACTGTTGCCCCTGCCGGTGACAATCCTCTACGGTCTGCTCAAGCGGTGGGCGGTGCGGTCCGCATCCGACCGGACACCGCCGGATGCCCGTCGCGCGGGCCGGGATGGTGGAGTCCCGGGCCACCCCGTCGACGGTGGTTCCGGCGGTCGTGTGACTCCAGCTCGTCCCCGGGTGACTGCTGCCCGGCGCGGCTCCGTACGGGGCCGACGGCGAGCCGGACACGCCGATCCCCACCGGAGAGTCCCGTGTTCCTCAGCCCGCACGAGCAGGACCGCCTGCTCGTCCACGTCGCGGCCGATGTCGCCCGCCGCCGCCGCGAACGCGGCCTGCGCCTCAACTACCCCGAAGCCGTCGCGATGATCACCGCCTTTCTGCTCGAAGGCGCCCGCGACGGTCGGTCGGTGGTCGACCTCATGTCGGCCGGTCGGAGCGTGCTCGGCCGCGACGACGTCCAGGACGGCATCCCCGAGCTGCTGAGGGAGGTGCAGGTGGAGGCGACGTTCCCGGACGGCACCAAGCTCGTGACGGTGCACCACCCGATCCCGTGATCCCGGGGGAGATCCTGCCGGCGGCCGACCCGGTCGAGATCAACGCGGGCCGGCCGGTGACCACCCTGGTCGTGGTCAACACCGCCGACCGGCCGGTGCAGGTGGGCTCGCACTACCACTTCGCCGAGACCAATCCGGCCCTGACCTTCGACCGGGTCGCGGCCTGGGGGCAGCGCCTTGCCGTACCGGCGGGCACCTCGGTCCGTTTCGAGCCGGGCGTGAGCCGCAGCGTGGACCTGGTCCCGCTCGGCGGCGCGCGCGTCGTGCCGGGCCTGCGCGGGGAGTGCGCCGGGCCGCTGGACGAGGCGTTCCCGGCCGCGCCGACCACAGACGCGCCGACGACAGACGCGCCGACAAATGAGGCGCCGACGAGCGAGGCGCCGACTAGCAACAGGCCGGCGCGATGAGCGCCGTGCGGCGGGACCGCTACATCGACCTGTACGGGCCCACCACCGGTGACCGCATCCGGCTGGCCGACACGAGCCTGCTGATCGAGGTGGAGACCGACCACTGCGTCGGCGGCGACGAGGCCGTCTTCGGCGGTGGGAAGGTGATCCGCGAGTCGATGGGGCAGTCGCGGGCCACCCGCGCCGAAGGAGCCCTCGACACCGTCATCACCGGCGCCGTCGTGCTCGACCACTGGGGTGTGGTCAAGGCCGACGTGGGGCTGCGCGACGGGCGGATCGTCGCCCTCGGCCGGGCCGGCAACCCGGACACCATGTCCGGCGTCCACCCCGACCTGGTCATCGGCCCGGCCACCGAGGTGATCGCCGGCAACGGCCGGATCCTCACCGCCGGCGCCGTCGACACCCACGTGCACTTCATCTGCCCGCAGATCGTCACCGAGGCGCTCGCCAGCGGCGTCACCACACTCGTCGGCGGCGGCACGGGCCCTGCCGAGGGCACCCGGGCCACGACGGTCACGCCCAACGCCTGGCACCTGGCCCGGATGCACGAGGCGCTGGACACGCTGCCGGTCAACGTGCTGCTGCTCGGCAAGGGCAACACCGTCTCGCAAGAGGCGCTCTGGGAGCAGCTACGGGCCGGCGCGGGCGGTTTCAAGCTGCACGAGGACTGGGGCACCACCCCGGCGGCGATCGACGCCTGCCTGCGGGTGGCGGACGCTTCCGGGGTCCAGGTGTCGATCCACACCGACACCCTCAACGAGGCCGGATTCGTGGCCGACACGTTGCGCGCGATCGGCGGGCGGGCGATCCACTCGTACCACACCGAGGGAGCGGGAGGCGGGCACGCGCCGGACATCATCACGGTCGCCAGCGAGCCGAACGTGCTGCCGTCGTCGACCAACCCGACCCGCCCGTACACCCGCAACACACTCGCCGAGCACCTGGACATGCTGATGGTCTGCCACCATCTCAACCCGTCCGTGCCGGAGGATCTGGCCTTCGCCGAGAGCCGGATCCGACCGTCCACCATGGCCGCCGAGGACCTGCTGCACGACCTCGGGGCGATCTCCATCATCGGCTCGGACGCGCAGGCGATGGGCCGGGTCGGCGAGGTGATCCTGCGGACCTGGCAGAGCGCCCACGTCATGAAGGAGCGGGTGGGCACGCTGCCGGGCGACGGCGCGGCCGACAACCACCGCGCGCGACGGTACGTGGCGAAGTACACCATCTGCGCGGCGATGGCCAACGGGCTGGAACGGGAGATCGGCTCGGTCGAGCCGGGCAAGCTCGCCGACCTGGTGCTCTGGGACCCGGCGTTCTTCGGCGTACGACCGCACCTCGTGCTCAAGGGCGGCATGATCGCGTACGCCCAGATGGGTGACGCCAACGCGTCGATCCCCACCCCGCAGCCGATGCTGCCGCGCCCGATGTTCGGGGCGTACGGGGTCGCGGCGGCCGCCACCAGTCTGACGTTCGTCGCGCCTGCGGCCCTGGACGCCGGACTGCGCCTGGACGTGCGGCGGCGGGTCGTGCCGGTCGCCGACGTGCGGTCCCGGGGCAAGGCCGACCTGCCGGAGAACAACGCGATGCCGCACATCGAAGTGGACCCGGACACCTTCACCGTGCGGATCGACGGCGAGGTGGTGGAGCCGGACCCGGTGCCCCACCTGCCGATGGCCCAGCGGTACTTCCTGTTCTGATGGCGACGTCGAGCCTGCTCCTGCTGCTGGCCGACGGGCGCTTCCCGGCCGGCGCGCACGCGCACTCCGGCGGCCTGGAGGCGGCCGTCGCCGCCGGCCGGGTCAGCGACCTGGCCTCGTTGGAGTCGTTTCTGGTCGGCCGGCTGACCACCGCCGGGCTGGTCGGCGCGGCGTTCGCGGCGGCGGCACACCGGGTGGCGCTGCCCGCCTGCGGCACCGCAACCGAACCAGCCCAGGCCACCGCACGGTCGCTCGGACGCGGCCACCCCGCCGCCCGGCCGGGTGCGCCAGCCGATTCCGCGGACCGGTCGCGTGCGCCGGCCGATTCCGCCGTGCGGTCGCGTGCGCCGGCCGATTCGGCCGCGCGGTCGGACGCCCTGGCCCGGCTCGACGCGGAGCTGGACGCCCGGACCGCCGCCCCGGCGCTGCGCGCGGTGTCCCGCCGCCAGGGACGGGCGCTGCTGCGCGCCGGACGGGCCATCTGGCCGCAGGCGCCGTTCGGTGACCTG
Source organism: Micromonospora sp. NPDC005194 (assembly GCF_040608335.1). Lineage (NCBI taxonomy): Bacteria > Bacillati > Actinomycetota > Actinomycetes > Micromonosporales > Micromonosporaceae > Micromonospora > Micromonospora sp. NPDC005194. Next base: position 120,462 of record NZ_JBEXIA010000015.1, read on the forward strand.
CCCGCTGCACCCGGGGGAGCGCACCAGCCGCTGGTGCTCGGGCTGCTCTGCGCCGCCGCCGGATTGAGCCGCTCCGAGACCGCAACGGTCGCCGCGTACGGGACGGTGACCGGTGCGGCCAGTGCCGGCGTACGTCTGCTCGGCCTCGACCCGTACCAGGTCCAGGCCCTGCTGGTCGGCCTCGCCGACCTCTGCGACGGCACAGCCGCCGACGCGGCCCGTGCCGCCGACGACCCACCCGAGCGGCTGCCGGCCGCCGCCGCCCCGCTCGCCGACATCTCTGCCGAAGTCCACGCCACCTGGGAGGTGCGTCTCTTTGCGTCCTGACGCTGTTGAGCCGACCGATGTATCCGCCGCTGCACCCGCTGCCGGGCCGCCGCACGACGAGACCGTTCCGCACACCCATCCCGAACCGGGGGTGGACCCGCACCCGCAGCTGGAACGGTCGGGCCGAGCGCTGCGGGTCGGCATCGGCGGGCCGGTCGGGTCCGGTAAGACCGCGCTGGTGGCCGCCCTGTGCCGGGCGTTCGCCGACGAGTTGCGGCTCGGCGTGGTGACCAACGACATCTACACCACCGAGGACGCCGACTTCCTCAAGCGGGCCGGCGTCCTGGACCCGGCCCGGATCCGCGCCGTGGAGACCGGCTGCTGCCCCCACACCGCGATCCGCGACGACATCGGCGCCAACCTCGACGCCGTGGACGAACTGGCCGAGGCGCTCGGTCCGCTGGACCTGGTGCTGGTGGAGAGCGGCGGGGACAACCTCACCGCCACGTTCAGCCGGGGCCTGGTCGACCGGCAGATCTTCGTGGTCGACGTGGCCGGCGGGGACAAGGTGCCGCGCAAGGGCGGGCCCGGGGTCACGTCCGCCGACCTCCTCGTGATCAACAAGACCGACCTGGCGCCCATGGTGGGCGCCGACCTCGCGGTGATGGACCGGGACGCGCGGGCCCGGCGTGGCGACCTCCCGACCGTCTTCCTGTCGATCGTCGGCGACCCGACGGCGGGTCGGGTCGCCGACTGGATCCGCCACGAGTTGGCCCACCACGCGGCCCTGCACCCCGTCGCCCCGCCGGCCGGCCCGGCCTGATGCGAGCGTTCGCCCGGCTGGTGGCCCGGGCCGACGGCCGGGGCGGCACTGTCCTGACCGAGCTGCACGGCGAGACGCCGCTGCTGTTGCGGCAGACGCCGGGCGACGGTGGCGTCGCGACCGTGCACGTCGTGGGCGGGGCCGCCGGCCCGCTCGCCGGCGACGACCTCCGTCTGGAGATCGACGTGGGGCCGGGAGCGGCGGTACGGGTGCACAGCGTCGCCGCGTCGGTCGCCCTGCCCGGCCGGCCCGGCGCGGTGTCGCGGATGGCGGTGCGGGCGGTGGTGCACGACGGCGCCGCGCTGCACTGGCTGCCCGAGCAGCTCATCGCGGCGGCCGGCTGCGCCCACCTGGCCGAATCCCGGATCGAGCTGGCCGCCGGGGCGAGGCTGAGCTGGCGGGACGAGTTGATCTGCGGCCGGTACGGCGAGTCGCCCGGCGGTGCGGTCGTGCACACCCGGGTCGACTACGACGGCCGGCCGCTGCTGCGCCAGTCGTTGGCGGTGGGACCGCAGGCGCCCGGCTGGGCCGGCCCCGCCGTGCTCGGCGGGGCGCCGGCCACCGGCTCGTTGCTGCTGGTGGACCCGTCGCGGCCCGCCGAGCCGGCGACGGTCGACGGGACCGTCGCCCGACTGCCGCTGGCCGGGGGCCCGGCGACACTGTGGACCGCGACCGCCCCCGACGCGCACACCCTGCGCGCCCACCTCAGCGGGTAGGTGGACCCCTGTTGTTCGGCATCTCGGCCCATCAGGGGTGGGCAGCCTCCTATCCTCGAGGGGATGTGCCAACCGGAGCGACCGCCGTTCGGATGACGGCTCACAGGAGGCCGTGATGAGTGGGAAAGATCGCCCCGAGGGCATCAGCCCGACAGCCGTGGAGGGCGCGCCCGGGCTGTGGCGTGTCGATCTCCAGCGACACGATCTCAGTATCGAGGGCCGCGAGGTCATCCAGAGTCGGGTGGAATTCACGCCGGACTCACCGCCGTTCAAGCACTTCCATCCCGGCGAAGAGATCATCTGCGTACTCCAGGGATCGCTGGAGTACACCCTTGAGGGCCAGCCACCGGTGGTGTGCAACGTCGGTGACGCTCTCACCGTGCCGTACGGCGTCCATCACCAGGCACGCAACGTCGGCGACGGCGTCGCCGTCGAACTGGCCACGTACGTCGTCGAGAAGGGTAAGCCGCTTCTCACCAAGGTGGAGTGACCCGCCGAGATCGGGTCAGTGGCGCGGACCGGCTGCGTCGGCGTGGTCGCGGCGACGGGTCGGGTCGAGGCGGGCGATCAGGTCGTCGAGGTGGTCGATCAGGGCGGGGTCGGCCGGTACGCCCAGGTCGGCGAGGCTGGCCCGAATCCGCTCGTCGAGGCGGGCGTGTTCGCCGCGGCCCCGGGCCGTCAGGTAGGCCCGGATGCGTCGGCGGTCCAGGGGGTCGATCCGCCGGAAGACGAGGTTGCGGTCGACGAGCTGGTCGACCAGCTTGGTGAGGGTGCCCGGCGGGAGCGACGCCTCAACGGACACCTCGCTCATCGGGTGACCCTGACCGTCGGCGAGCAGGCAGAGCACCCGCCACGCCTCGGTGGTCAGCTCGTCGTCGGCCAGGACGGCGCCCAACCGGCGGGAGAGCAGCCGTTCGGCGCGGGTGAGCGAGCGCAGCAGGTCGGCTGGCGCCCCGGGCACGTCTGACATGGATCTCCCTGGTGCGGTGGCCCTGCCATGGTACCGAGTCGTCCCGGTCCGTGGTGAGCTCTGGTCTTCCGAGGTGGGCCGGGCAATCATGTGCTCATGTCCGCGCCGGCACCGCCGTGGCTCACCGTCGATCGGGCCGTGGTCAGCATTGCGCTGGTCTATCCGATGCGCGGGCCGGCGGGAATGTTCGGCCCGACCTGCGAACTCTGCGCCCAGCTCGCGGTCGAGGAGATCAACGCCTGTGGCGGGGTGCTGGGTTGCGAGGTGCGGCTGGTGCCGGTCGACGGCGGCGCCCCGCCGGCCGAGGTGGCCGCCGAGGTCGAGGCGCTGGTGTCGGTGGGCGCCGTGCAGGGCGTGACCGGTTGGCACATCTCCTCGGTGCGGCAGGCGCTGGCGCCCCGGGTCGCCCACCGGGTGCCGTACGTCTACACCGCCCTGTACGAGGGCGGTGAGCGTACCGAGGGAGTGTTCCTGACCAGCGAGACACCGGACGCCCAGCTGTGGCCCGCGATGCGGCTGCTCGCCGGGGAACAGGGCGTACGCCGCTGGTTCGTGGTCGGCAACGACTACGTGTGGCCACGGCGCACCGCGCGGGCCGCCCAGCGGTACGCGGTGCGCGGCGGTGGGCGGGTGGTGGGGCAGGCGTTCCTGCCGTTGGAGACGCACGACTTCGACGACGTGCTGCGCCACATCGAGCGCAGCGAGGCCGACGCGGTGGTGATGCTGCTCGTCGGCGCCGACGCGGTGCGGTTCAACCGGGCGTTCGCCCGCGTCGGGATGGATCAGCGCTGCCTGCGACTGAGCACCCTCATGGACGAGAACATGCTGCTGGCCAGCGGCGTCGGGGCGACGCGGCGGCTCTACAGCACGGCGGGCTTCTTCGCCGGCCTGGTGACCCAGGAAAATCTCGACTTCCACGGTGAGTTCGCCCGCCGGTTCGGGGTGGAGGCGCCGCCGCTGGGCAGCCTGGGGGAGTCCTGCTACGAGGGCGTGATGCTGCTCGCCGCCCTGATCGGGCAGGCCCGCACCCTCGACGTGCGGGCGATCGAGACGGCCGCCGACACGGTGGCGTACCACGGGCCGCGCGGTCGGCTGCGGCTGCGACGGCGGCACGTGCGTCAGCGGATCTACCTCGCCGAGGCAGACGGTCTCGACTTCACGGTGCTCGCCCAGCTCTGACCGCCGCCTCCGGCCCTTGACAGCCCCACCCGGCTCGACCCTAAGATGCTTCCTGCGTGAAGTATCTGGCCGAGGGCCGGATACCGCGAATGTGTGTCCACCGTTGGCGCAATCTGTTCGCCGACCATTGTGGTGGCCATTCTTCCTCGGAATTTCCCAAGGCCGGCGCCGTCTCCGACTGACGGTGTCGGCCATTGTGGTGTGCGCCTTCGAACGGGCGCGGGAAACAGTCAATTAAGGACTGGGAAACACTCACGCAATCAAGCCGGTCGACGCTTTGCGTGCCCGTACCCGATGCGATGACCCCAGGCGGCGTCCACCCGTCGACCTCGGCATCGCCCACTCAGCTCCACCGGACCGCACCGACCGTCCATTCGTCACGTGAGTGCACCGCAGGGAGAATAGATGTCACTTCTTTGGAGCCGCCGCATCCTGGCGGGCACCATGACCGTCGTCGCCGCGGCCGCGCTGAGCGCGTGCGGCAGCAAGACCAGTGACGAGGGCGGCGCGGCCGGCGTCACCGCCGATGTCTCCGGCGACACCGTCAAGGTGGGCCTGCTCAACTCGCTCTCCGGCACCATGGCGATCAGTGAGGTCACCGTCCGCGACTCCATCATGCTCGCCGTCGAGGAGATCAACGCGGCCGGCGGCGTGCTCGGCAAGAAGATCCAGCCGGTCGGGGAGGACGGCGCCTCGGACTGGCCGACCTTCGCGGAGAAGGCCGAGAAGCTCATCTCCGAGGACCGGGTCGCCGCCGTCTTCGGCTGCTGGACGTCGGCGAGCCGCAAGGCGGTCAAGCCGGTGTTCGAGAAGAACAAGGCGCTGCTGTTCTACCCGGTGCAGTACGAGGGGTTGGAACAGTCACCCTACATCTTCTACACCGGAGCGACGACCAACCAGCAGATCGTTCCCGGGCTCGACTACCTCAAGGCCGAGGGGGTGAAGTCGGTCTATCTGGTCGGCAGTGACTACGTGTTTCCCCGTACCGCCAACAAAATCATCAAGGCGTACGCGGCCGCGAACGGGATGACCGTCGCCGGTGAGGACTACGCGCCGCTCGGGTCCACCGAATTCGGCACGATCGTCAACAAGGTCAAGTCGTCCGGCGCGGATGCCGTGTTCAACACCCTCAACGGCGACAGCAACGTGGCCTTCTTCAAGGAGTACAAGTCGGCCGGCCTGACCGCCGCGGCGATGCCTGTGGTGTCGGTGTCGATCGCCGAGGAGGAGGTCAAGGGCATCGGCACCCAGTACCTCCAGGGCCAGCTCACCGCCTGGAACTACTACCAGACCACGCCCGGCGCGGCGAATGAGAAGTTCGTGGCCGCGTACAAGGCGAAGTACGGCGCGGACAAGCCGACGAGCGACCCGATGGAGGCCGCGTACGTCAGCGTGTACCTGTGGAAGGCGATGGTCACCAAGGCCGGCGCGTTCGACGTCGAGAAGGTCCGTACCGCCTCCGACGGGATCACCTTCGACGCGCCGGAGGGCCTGGTCACCGTCGACGGGAAGACCCAGCACATCGCCAAGACCGCCCGGATCGGCAAGATCGGCGCCGACGGTCTGATCACCGAGGTGTGGAACTCCGGCAAGCCGGTCGCGCCGGACCCGTACCTCAAGACCTACCCGTGGGCGAGCGGCCTGAGCTGACGACGCCGGCCCGGGCGGCGCGCGCCTCGCGGCCCGCCCGGGCCACCCGACGAGCAATACGGAGTACCCACCGTGACAGTCCTCTTCGGTCAACTCTTCACCGGCATCAGCATCGGCGCGGTGCTGCTGCTCATCGCGCTCGGGCTGGCGCTGACCTTCGGCCAGATGAACGTCATCAACATGGCGCACGGCGAGTTCATCATGGCCGGCGCGTACACCACGTACGTCCTGCAGCAGAGCATCACCGGCGCGGGCCTGTCGCTGCTGGTCGCGCTGCCGGTGGCGTTCGTGGTCGCCGGCACGATGGGTGTGCTGCTGGAGATCCTGCTGATCCGCCGGCTCTACGCGCGCCCGCTGGACACCCTGCTGGTCACCTGGGGTGTGTCGCTGATGCTGCAACAGCTCGCCCGCGACGTCTTCGGCAGCCCGAACGTGCAGACCCGCGCACCGGACCTGCTGACCGGCAACGTGGCGTTGCCCGGCGGGCTGACCATCGCCAACAACCGGCTGTTCATCCTGGCCCTGGCCCTGGCCGCCGTCGCGGCGCTCACCCTGGCGCTGCGGCTCACTCCGCTCGGGCGCCGGATCCGCGCGGTGGTGCAGAACCGCGACCTCGCCGCGGTGTCCGGCATTCCCACCGCCCGCGTCGACCGGACGACGTTCTTCCTCGGCTCCGGCCTGGCGGGGCTCGCCGGGGTCGCGCTCACCCTCCTCGGCCCGATCGGCCCGACCATGGGCACCAACCTGATCATCGACGCCTTCCTGGTCGTCGTGGTCGGCGGGATCGGCCAGCTCAAGGGCAGCGTGATCGTCGCCTTCGCCCTCGGCGTGCTCCAGGCCACCGGGGAGTACCTCACGACCCTCAGCGTCGCCAAGGTGATCGTGTTCGTGGCGATCGTCGCGTTCCTCCAGTGGCGGCCACAGGGCCTGTTCACCCTGCGGACCAGGAGCCTCGCATGACCGCCGTGACGCCCGCCCCACCGGACATCGCCGTGCGACCGGCACCCGCTGGCGCCGTACCGCCGAACCCGCCGGGGGGACGGTCGCGGCTGCGCGCGGCGGCGGGCTTCGCGTTCGGCGCGGCGCTGCTGTTCGCCGTGGCGCCGCTGGTGCTGTCGGACTTCCGGCTGGCCCTGCTCGCCAAGTACCTCTGCGTCGCCATGGTCGCGGTCGGCATCGGGATCGCCTGGGGCCGGGGCGGCATGCTCACCCTGGGCCAGGGCGTCTTCTTCGGCCTCGGCGGCTACGCGATGGCCATGCACCTCAAGCTCGCCGACGCGGGCCCGGGTGGGATGCCCGACTTCATGCAGCTGTACGGGCAACTCGACGAGCTGCCCCTGTGGTGGCGGCCGTTCGCCAGCCCGTGGTTCGCGCTGCCCGCCACGGTGCTGCTGCCGATGGTGGTCGCCTTCGGGCTCGGCTCACTGGTCTTCCGTCGGCGGGTCCGCGGCGCGTACTTCGCCATCCTCAGTCAGGCGCTCGCCGCCGCGATGGTGATCCTGCTGATCGGCCAGCAGGGCACCACGGGCGGCACCAACGGGCTGACCGACATCAAGGGCTTCTTCGGCTACGACCTGGACGACCCGGTCAACCAGCGGATGGTGTACTTCATCATCGCCGGGGCGCTGCTGGCGTTGCTCGTGCTGGCCCGTCAGCTCATCCACAGCCGCTACGGCGAGCTGCTGGTGGCGGTCCGCGACGGCGAGGAGCGGGTCCGCTTCCTCGGCTACGACCCGGCGTCGGTCAAGCTGGTGGCGTACGTGGTCGCGGCCGGTATGGCGGGGCTGGCCGGGGCGCTGTTCGTGCCGGCGGTGGGCATCATCTCGCCCGCGCTGATCGGGATCGTCCCGTCGATCGAGTTCGTCATCGGGGTCGCGGTGGGTGGCCGGGCGACGCTGCTGGGCCCGGTGCTCGGCGCGGTGGCGGTGGCCTGGGCGCGTACCGCCCTGTCGGAGCGTTTCCCGGGCACCTGGACGTACCTGCAGGGGTTGCTCTTCGTGGTCGTGGTGGCGTTCCTTCCCGGCGGCCTGGCGTCGCTGTGGGCGCTGGCCCGCCGCCGCGACGGCGGCCCGGAGCCGAGCCGGCGCGGGTGGTCACCACTGGGTCGACGTCGCGTCGAGCGGACGGAGGTGCCGGCGGCATGAGCGAACGCACCGAGCGCAGCGAGGGCCGTGAGCGCATGCCCAGCCAGCGCGGCATGAGCGGCGAGCGGCTGGACGGCCTGTCCGTCCGTGACGTGCGGGTCAGCTTCGACGGCTTCACCGCCGTCGACGGCGTCTCGCTGGAGGTGCCGGCCGGCGACATCCGGTTCCTGATCGGCCCGAACGGCGCCGGCAAGACCACCCTCGTCGACGCGGTCACCGGCCTGGTGCGGGCCACCGGCTCGGTGCGGTTCGGCGACCAGGAGCTGCTCGGCCGCCCGGTGCACCGGATCAGCCGGCTGGGCATCGGGCGGACCTTCCAGACGTCGACGGTGTTCGAGGAGCTGTCGGTCGTGCAGAACCTCGACATCGCGGCCGGCGCCCGGCGGAGCTGGGTGACCCTGGCGCGGCGCCGGCGGGGGATCCCCGACGAGGTGGCCGCCGCGCTGGAGACCATCGGCCTGACCGGGCGGGCCGACCAGCTCGCCGGGACGCTCGCGCACGGCCAGAAGCAGTGGCTGGAGATCGGGATGCTGCTGGTGCAGGACGCGCGGCTGCTGCTGCTCGACGAGCCGGTCGCCGGGATGAGCCACGAGGAGCGCGACGCCACCGGCGCGCTGCTGGAGACGGTGAGCCGGGACCGCACGGTGGTGGTGATCGAGCACGACATGGACTTCCTGCGCCGGTTCGCGCGCAGCGTCACGGTGCTGCACGCGGGGAAGGTGCTCAGCGAGGGCACGGTGGCGCAGGTCCAGGCGGACCCGCGCGTGCAGGAGGTCTACCTTGGCCACCCGGTCGCCGCCGGGTCGGCCCCCAGCCCTCTGGAGGCATGATGCTGACCCTGCGCGGGGTGCACGCCGGATACGGGCGTTCAAGGGTGCTGCACGGGGTGGACCTGGCCGTCCCGCCCGACGGGGTGGCCGCGGTGCTCGGGCACAACGGCGCCGGCAAGAGCACCCTGCTGCGGGTCGCGGCGGGTCTGCTGCGACCCAGCGCCGGCACCGTCGAGCTGGACGGCGAGGACGTCACCCGTCTCGCGCCGCACGAGCGGGTGGAGCGCGGGATGGCGTACGTCCCGCAGGGCCAGCAGTGCTTTCCGCACCTGACCGCCGCGGAGAACCTGCGCCTGGTCGCCGACGGCCGGCGCGACGGCGCGGTGGCCACGGCGGAGGTGCTGGACCTGTTCCCGGCGCTGCGCCCGCTGCTGCGCCGACGGGCCGGGCTGCTCTCCGGCGGCCAGCGCCAGCAGTTGGCCATCGCCCGCGCGCTGATCACCCGGCCCCGGCTGCTGATGCTCGACGAGCCGACCGAGGGCATCCAGCCGTCGGTGGTCGCGGAGATCCAGGAGCGGATCGTCGAGCTGACCCGACAGCCCGGCTTCAGCGTGCTGCTCGTCGAGCAGCACCTGGGTTTCGCGCTGCGGGTGGCGAACCGCTACCACGTGCTGGAATCCGGTCGGGTCACCTCGGACGGCGACGGCGGAGTCACCGCGGAGCGGGACGTCCGGGCGGCCCTGGCGGTCTGACCGCACCCCCGCCGCCGGTCAGGTCGTCGGGGCGGGGCCGGTCGAGTCGCGGACGACCAGCAGGTGGCCGGTGGCGCGGCGGCGGGGACGCGCCGAGCGGGGCTTGAGGGCGAGGGTGAGCGCCGTGCGGCCCATCTCGGTCATCGGCAGCCGGATGGTGGTGAGGCTGGGCGCGAGGTCGGCGGCGACGGAGACGTCGTCGAAGCCGACGACGGAGATCCGCGCGGGCACCGGCACGCGGCGCGACCGCAGCGTCGAGAGGACGCCGATCGCCATGGCGTCGTTCAGCGCGATGATCGCCGTGGTCTCCGGGTGCTCGTTGAGGATCTGCTCGGTGGCGGCCCGTCCGCCGCCGCGGGTGAAGTCCCCGTGCACGACCGTCAGGTCGGCGGGGCGCAGCCCACGCTGCCGCAGCGCGGACGTCACGCCGGCGAGCCGGTCGGCGACCGTGGTGAGGCCGGCGCTGCCGGCGGCGACCGCGATGCGGTGGTGGCCGAGGTCCATCAGGTGCGCAGCGAGCGCGCGGCCGCCGGCCTCGTTGTCCGGCAGGACGGCGTCGACGCCGAGCGCGTGTCGGCCGATGGCGGCGACCCGGCCGCCGTGGTCCTGGAACGCCGCCAGCTCGGCGCGGGCCTCGGCCTCGACCCGCGGGTCGTCGTACCCGGAGCCGCTGATCAGGATGATGCCGACCCGCTGGGCGATGAGGTGGCGCAGCTGTTGCAGCTCGTAGCCCGGGTCCCGGCCGGACTGGCAGATCTGCACCAGCAGCCCCTGCTCGGCGGCGAGCTGGATGACCCCGGCGGCGATCTCGGAGAAGTAGGGGTCGTCGACCTGGTGGACGATCAGCCCGACGGTGGACCGGGCGCCCCCGGCCAGGGTGCGGGCGTACGGGTTGGCGACGTAGCCCAGCTCGTGGGCGACCCGCCGGATCCGGTCGGCCACCTCGGTGCTGACCCCCTCGCGGCCGGCGAGGGCCCGGGAGGCGGTCGCCAGTGAGACACCCGCACGTTCGGCCACCTCCACGAGGCGCGGCCGCTGGCCAGCCCTGGGCATCCGCGACTCCCCGAAAACATCCATGTCACCGGATCTATTGCCAGTGACGTTCGACGAAGCCTAGGGTACGTAAGCGCTTACGTAAGCGCTTACGTAGCGGGCACCGGCGTGCCGCGAAACGAGGTGAACGATGTCCAGAGCCCGAATCGTCGCCGTCTCGCTCCTGGTGGTCGGCGTGCTGACCGGCGTCGGCGGGCCGCCGGCCCAGGCGGACCGCAGCACCGCGCACGACGTCCACCCGGCTCTGCGAGCGCACCTCGTCGCCGCGTACGACTTCGACCACCCGGTGCCGGGCGACCCGGCCCTGGAGCGTGACCAGGGCCGTTCCGGCACCGAGATCGAGCTGATCAACGGCGGTGCGGCGATGCGGGTGCCCGACCACGCCTACCGGGGCAGCGGCAACGCGGTGCAGACCCGGCAGGTCGACCCGGCGACCACCGGCAACGACGACTGGAAGGCCGGAACGTGGTCGGCCAGCGGGGTGCGGACGCTGCGCGCCTTCAGCGCCACCGGCGGCACCACCATCATGGGCTGGTTCAAGCTGAACATGGACAGCCCGGCGCTCAACTCCACCAACGCCGACCCGAACGACCGGTACAACGCGATAGGGCTGGCCGGCCTGCTCACCGGCGACTCCGACGGCCACGGCGTCCGGGCCCTGCTGGAGCTGATCGACGTCGACGGCGAACTGCGCCTCGTCGCGCTCGGCCGCCGCCTCGACGGTGGCAACTCGCAGACCTTCGCCGCGAATCGGGACTGGCGGGACCTGCTGCCGGTGGGGGAGTGGGTGCACCTCGCCGCCACCTTCGACTTCGGCACCGGCGCGCTGGCCCTCTATCGCAACGGCGAACCGGTCGACGGCTTCTACACCCGCACCGACGACCCGTGGCTCGTGTCGGGGCCCGGCCCGCACGTGACCACCGCCTCCGACCCCCGGGGCATCAAGATCGGCGGGAGCTTCCCGCAGGACACGCTGGAGCGCAACCCCTGCGACTGCCGCATGGACGGCCTGCTGTTCCTCGACAGCGTGGTCTCCGCGCGCGACGTGCGCAGGCAGTACGACCGCATGGCCCGCTGACCACCCTCGGCACCGTCCCACCGAGAAGGAGACACGCGTGCGCATCCTCCACCGCCGCCCCGGCCGCGTCCGCCGGTCCGCGCTGACGGCCGGCCTCACCGCCCTCGTGGTGGTGCTGTCCACCCTGGTCGCGGGCCCCGCCCGAGCCGCCGGCGCGGTCTACGACCCGATCCCCGAGATGCCGATCCAGTCCCGCCTCGGGTTGGTCCTGAGCGAGTACGCCCGCTTCCCGCAGTCGTACCCGACCCCCGCGCCGACGGACCAACGGCTCATGCGGACCGCCCGGATCAACACCATCATGGAGCTGCCCGACGGCTCCGGCCGGCGCGCGGTGCCCGACCTGAACGGCAACCTCTACCTGGTCGAGAACGGCGTGCCGCATGTCTACCTCGACGTGGCGGCGACGTTCGCGCCCCGGTTCTTCTCCGGCCGAGGGCTCGGCCAGGGCTTCGGATACGTCGCCTTCCACCCCGAGTTCGGCGTCAACGGCCGGTTCTACACCATCCACACCGAGCTGGCGTCGGCGGCGACCACGGCACCGGACTACGCCCAGGCCGGGACGATCTACCACGGCGTCATCACCGAGTGGACGGCCACCGACCCGGCCGCCGACACCTTCGCCGGCACCCGCCGGGAGGTGCTGCGCATCGGCTTCGGCGGGCAGGTGCACGGCATCCAGGAGATCAACTTCAACCCGACGGCCAAGCGCCACGACCGCGACTACGGCCTGCTGTACCTCGCCGTCGGCGACGGCGGCCTGGGCGTCCGCAACACCGACCCGCAGAACCTGGGCCTGCCGCACGGCAAGCTGCTGCGCATCGACCCGCGAGGCGCCAACTCGGCCAACGGCCGGTACGGCATTCCCGCCGACAACCCGTTCGTCGGGCAGGCCGGCGCGCTCGGCGAGATCTACGCCGTGGGCTTCCGCGACCCGCACCGGTTCAGCTGGGACCGGGCGACCGGCCGGATGTACCTCGGGCACATCGGTGAGCACGCCATCGAGGCGATCTACGAGGTCCGCGCCGGCGACAACTTCGGCTGGAGCGAGCGCGAGGGCTCCTTCGTCTTCGACAAGGCGGCCACCAACCCCTGCGACCGGCTGTTCCCGCTGCCCGCCGACGATGAGCGCTACGGCTACACGTACCCCGTCGCCGCGTACGACCACGACCCCGCCGCGGACTGGAACTGCACCGCGGACGTCGGCGTCGCGGTGGCCGGCGGGTTCGTCTACCGCGGGCACGCGGTGCCCGCGCTACGCGGCAAGTACGTCTTCGGCGACCTCGTCGACGGCCGGGTGCTCTACACCGAGGCGAACGAGATGCGCCGCGGTCACGGCCTCGCACCGATCCACCAGCTCGCGCTCTTCGACGCCGCGGGTGGCCCGGTGCGGATGCGGGACCTCTCCGGACCGGGCGCCCCCGGCGACCCCAACCGGGTCGACCTGCGCTTCGGCACCGACGCCGCCGGCGAGCTGTACCTCGTCGCCAAGGCCAACGGCACGATCTGGAAGGTGACCGGCACGAGGGAGTTCGCCAGCGGCGACGTCGGCGACACCACGCTGCGCCACACCTCGGGCGCCGCGAACTGGGCGCCGGTGACGCCCGCGAAGTGGCAGTTCACCCGCGACCAGGTCATCCTCGCCGAGGCCGGCGAGAGCCGGCCGGGCCCGCGCCGGCCCTTCGAGTACGCCGTGCTGACCGCCGGCCCGGCGTGGTCGTCGGTCCTCCTCGACGCTCGGGTACGACTCGACACGCCGGTGGAGGTCAGCAACCGCGACGTGATCATCGTCTTCGGCTGGCGCTCGGACACCGAGTTCTACTACGCCCACCTCTCCACCGACAACACGATCTATCCGCACAACGGCATCTTCAAGGTCAACAACGCCGACCGGGAGCGCATCGACCACCAGTGGAACGGCCGCTCCCGTGGCGCCAACCCGGCGGTCACCGACGCCGACTGGCACCGCGTACGCCTCGTGCACCTGCCGGCCACCGGCGAGATCGCCGTCTACGTCGACGGGCACCGGGACCCGCTGCTGACCGCGAAGGACACCACCTTCGGCTCGGGGCGGGTGGGCTTCGGCTCGTTCGACAACGTCGGCCGACTGCGCAACCTCACCGTCACCGGCACCCCGGCCTGAGACCCGCCGGGGACGGCGGCCTTTCGTGCGGTCGTCCCCGGCGCTGCACCCCGTCGGTCGAGCCGGCCCGCAGGGCACGTCCGGTTCGTAGAATCCGTGCCATGCCGCAGATCGTCGAGTTGCTGGCCTCGCCCGTGCACCGCTTTCGGGGCCGGCCCTCCGACGGCCCGGCGCCGGCCCCGCCCGGCGAGCTGGTCGACACCGTTGCGCTCCGCGCCGGCCTCGGCATCGTCGGCGACCGCTACTTCGGCAAGCCGGCGCACCGCGACGCCAGCGTGACCGTGATCGCCCAGGAGTCCCTGCCGGCCGGCATCGGCCTGGCGCAGGTCCGGCGCAACATCCTCACCGCCGGCATCGCCGTGGACGAGCTGATCGGCCGGGTCCTGATCCTGGACTCCGGCGACGGCCCGGTCAGCCTGCGGGTGAACCGGGCGGCCCGCCCGTGCGCCTGGATGGACGTCACGGTCGGTCCGGGCGCCTGGAAGGCGCTGCGCACCACGGGCGGCATCCGCTGCACCCCGCTCAACGACGGTCTGCTGCGCGTCGGCCCGATCGACGCCACCGTGAGCTGAAGCGGGACAGCCCGGCCCGGCGGGTCAGACCGGGCTGATGTGTGCGGCGAGGATCCGCCAGCCGTGCGGGTCGTCGTGGATCCAGGTCCGGGTGTAGCGCAGGCGCGCGGCGAACGGCTCGCCGTTGAACACCCCGGCCACCCGGCCCAAAAAGAACGTCACACCGGTCCGTCCGACGACGAGCAGGTCCAGTTCCTCCTCGATCAGCTCCTCGATCACCGAGGTCCGGTCCCGGTGCGCGGCCAGGTCCTCGGCCTTGCCGTGCTGGCGGCCGTCGGGGCCGATCGCGATGAGCTGGTCGACCAGCAACTGATCGAGGGCCGCGACGTCACCGGCGCGCTGCGCGGCCTGCAGGGTGCGTTCGGCGTCGAGCAGCTCCGCCTCGCGTTCGCTGTCCGGCATGGCCGTCCTCCTGGTCTCCTCCGTCCGACGCCACCGTCCGGACTGACCGCATTGTGGCAGTCGGCACGCCTCGACGGGGGCGCATCGGCGCCGCGGCGCGTCTCGTCCCACCGTGGGTCCCACCCGGCCGGAATGCCACCTCGATGCGCCGGCTGTGTGCCGTTCGCCGGTCGGTGACTAGGCTTCGTGCCATGGCGGACCACGGTGGTCCCGGCGCGCACGCCGCCGAAGCGACGCGGCCGGTCGAGGCGGTCGTCCGGGAGATCCTTGCGGTCGTCCCGGCCGGGTGTACGTGGCTGTTGCCCGTGCCCGACGACCACCGGGCGGTCGCCGACTTCCGGATCGCGGCCACCAGCGGCCAGAGCCACGACATCTACGGTCGGGGCGTGGACCGGGTGGGCGCCCGGCTCAGCGAGCTGTACCCCAGCATGGTCGGCGGACCCCTCTGGCAGCTGTACCAGCAGGTGCTCGCCACCGGTTCGTCCGGCCGCCTGGCCGACTTCCGGTACGTGGAGAAACGCACCGGCGTCGTCGCCGACTCGCTGTTCGACGTCCACGTGCACCGCGTCCTCGGCGGCCTGCTGGTGTCCTGGCAGCGCCTCGACGAGGACCGCCGGCGGATGGACCGTACCGAGCTGCTGGGCAACCTCGGCTGGGCGGAGTACGACCTGGTCAGCGGGGTCAGCCAGTGGTCACCCGGGATGTACCGCATCTTCGAGCGTGATCCGGCGCTCGGCCCGATGTCGCGCGCCGAGCAGGCAGCCGCCCTGCTCCCCGACGACTACATGCTGCGCGAGACGGCGTGGCAGACGCTGGACAGCGGTGCCTCCTCGGACGTGACGGTCCGGTTCCAGGCGGCGGGCGCGGTCCGGTACCTGCGGATCCTCTCCGACGTCTCCCGCGACGCGAACGGCGCACCGCTCAAGATCCACGCTGTGGTGCAGGACGTGACCGCCCGGGTGGACTCCCGGACCGCCATCGAGCGACTCAGTGACCAGTTGCGGACGCGGGAGATGACCGCCCTCGCCGAGCACCGGCTGGCCGGGCAGTTGCAGAACCTCATCCAGCCGGTGCCCCGCGACCCGTTTCCGCTGGCCGGCATGGAGGCGGTGGTCAACTACCTGCCGGCCGAGAGCGCCGCGCGGGTCGGCGGGGACTGGTACCACGCGCAGTCCCTGCCGGACGGAAAGGTCGTGCTCGCCGTCGGCGACGTCACCGGTCACGGGCTGGACGCGGCGAGCGGAATGGCGCACCTGCGCTTCGCCCTGGTGGCCTGGCTGTCGATCGGCATCCGGGACCCGTCGGTGCTGCTGGGGCACCTCAACCGGCTCTGCGGGCAGCTCTCGATCACCGGAACCGCCGTGGTCGCGGTGTACGACCCGGCCACCCGGGTGCTCTGCTGGGGCCGCGCCGGGCACACGGTGCCGCTGCTGTCCCGCGCCGGCGAGACCAAGCCGCTCGACCGCCCCCCGGGTCTGCTGCTGGGCGCCGGTGACGACGCGGTGTACCCGGTGCTCTCCCCGCGCCTGAGCCCCGGCGACCTCGTGCTGTTCTACACCGACGGCCTCATCGAGCGACGCGCGCCCGAGCAGGACCGGTTGCCGCAGGTGCGCGCGACCCTCTCGGCGCTCACCGCGACGCCGGGGGAGCAGCCCCTCGCCCGGCTGCGTGACCTGCTCAACCATCCCAACCCGGACGACGACACGTGCACCCTGGCCGTGCGCGTGCTGCCCTGAGCCGCCCCGCTCACAGCGCCAGCCGGATCCGGACCACGGTGCCCTCACTGGCGGCCAGCACGGCCACCTCGTCGCAGATCTGCTCGACGATGGCCAGCCCGCGACCCCGTACCGCGTCGGCGGCCGGCATGGCCCGACCGAACGCCCGCGCCGGGCCCTGGTCGACGACGTCGCAGAACAACTGGTCACCCTCGGCCCAGAGCCGGACGCGGCCACCGTCGGCGGTGTGCTGCAACGTGTTCGTGGCCAGCTCGCTGACCGCCAGCGCCAGCAGCTCCACCCGCTCGGCCGACAGGCCCCGGGCGATGGCGCCGGAGCAGACGAACGCGCGCAGCGCCCGCAGGTCGGTCGCCACCTCGTACGCCATGGTGTCCGTCCGCAGGGCTGGCGAGGGCTGCTCGGTCACGCCGCGGGTCTCCCGCCGGTCGGCCGCCATCAGCCCGCCAGCCGCGAGTCGTCGGCGGGTGGGCGCAGCAGGTTGCCGATGCCGGTGATGTCGAGGACTGTCGCGACCGGGCCGGCGGCGTTCACGGCGTACAGATGTCGGCCGTTCGCGCGTGCCTCCTGATGGGCGGTCACCAGGCCGTGCAGGCCGGTGGAGTCGAGGAACCGCAGCTCGCCGACGTCGACCACCACCACCGGCGCGGCGCGTACCGCCGCGGACAGCACGGCCGTCAGCTCAGCCTGGGCGGCCAGGTCACACTCACCCGTCAACGTGACCACGATCCGCCCGGGTGTCGTGGACGTGCGGGCCTCGAAGTGCGCCATCAGACAGCAGCACCCTTCCTCGTAGCGTCAGCTGTTGTCGGCACATCATGTCATCCGTCGGCCGACCGACCACGTCGTCCGTTCGGCGGGTGATCACCATAAGCCGTTCCGGTCCGCTTCCGAGGCCCGACGACGCGACGCGGAGCGTCGGGCGCGGGTCGGCGATTCGCCCTTCGATGAGGTCAGGGCGTCGCCTCGAACGCGACGGACCCGTGGCACGACGTCTCTCCTGGCGGGCGACTCGCGTGGTCGCTACGGGCGGATGTCCAGGGCGCCGATCAGGTCGTCGCGCAGGGTGAACCGGTACCGCAGCTCGATCGGGCTGCCCGGAAACTCCCCCGACACCCGTGCGATGACCAGGTACGAGTCGCCCGCCTGGGGCGTCACCCGCAGCGGTTCGGCGGTGTACGAGGAGGCCGCCATCGTCCGCTGCGCCCAGGAGCGGATCGACGGCCGGTCCTCGTACAACCGGTCCTCGTCGGCCACGCTCGCGGTGTCCGCGAAGCAGGCGACCAAGGCGTCGAGGTCGCCGTCGCGGACGGCCCGGAAGTACCTGTCGATCACGTCGGGCAGGTCGACCGCCATCTGCTCCTCCTGCGGCACGGGCCGCCGCCGGGCGGCCGGCGTGAACCCGGTCCGATCTCACCGTACGAGACGGGGCTGGCCGGGCGCGGGGCAACCGACAGAAGCGACCTCGTCGCGCCCGGGTTTGCCGCCGGTGGGCCGGGGTAGCCACGCGTCTCGGCAACGGAAAGGGCGGGACCATGGCCGATCTGGGATTCGTCGACAAGGTCGCGGCGCGGGCGGGCATCCCGCCCGCGCAGGCACGCCCGCTGACCGAGGCCGTGCTGCGGACGCTCACCGAGCGCCTCAGCGGCGGCGAGGCCGCCGCGCTCGCTCCCCACCTGGCCGTCGAGCTGAGCCCACTGTTGGTCAAGGCCGCCGAGCCGCCGGAAGCGTTCGGGTACGACGAGTTCCTGCGCCGCGTGGCCGACCGCGCCGGGACCGACCGGCCCGGGGCCGAACGGGGCGTACGGGCGGTTCTGCAGACCATGCACCGGGTGGTCGGGCACCGCGAGTTCTCCGACGCCCTGTCCCAACTCCCGGCGGACCTGCGCGCACTGGCCCAACCCCTGCCGCAGGGTCCCTGACCGAAGCCGTGTCCCGTCGGGCTGGCCGACCGACGGTCGGCGCGGAGCGCGGTCTGACCGGCCGGCCAGACCGCGCCCCGACGGGTGTCAGCCGGCGGTGACCACCCACTTCTGGTGTGCGCCACCGACGTACGTGCCGATCTGGATCTGGGTGCCGTCGGCGGTGCCGCCCCCGGCGGCCTGCAACACCTTGCCCGACTGCGGGTTGCGGATCGACCCGTCGGACTGCGGTTGCCACACCTGCGAGCCGGTGCCGTTGCAGGTCCACAACTGCACCTTGGTGCCGTCGGCGGTGCCGGCGTTGTCCACGTCGAGGCACTTGCCCAGCGCCCGGTACGTGTCGCCGGACCGGCTCCACGACTGCGCGCCCGTGCCGTTGCAGGTCCACAACTGCACCTTGGTGCCGTCGGCGGTACCGGCGTTGTCCACGTCCAGGCACTTGCCGCCGATGCCGGTGATGCTGCCCGCGCCGCTGGCGGCGCTGCCGTACACCTCCAACTCGTAGATGCGCGCCGCGGTGTCGCTGGTGCTGGTCGGCGTGGTGACGGCCAACCGGACGTAACGGGCACCGGGCGCGGTGAGGTCGTGCGTCGTGGTGCTCGCCGTGTTGCCGGTCACCGTGGCCCGGGTGGTCCAGCTCGTGCCGTCGGGGCTGGACGCGATCGTGAAGTCCCGGGTGTTCCAGGCGGTGTCCTCACCACCGGCGCCGGCATGCTTGACCACCACCCGGTTCACCGCGTAGCTGCCCCCCAGGTCCACCTGGAGGTACTTCGACGTGCCCTTCGAGCACCACTTGTCGCTGTTTCCGCCGGTGACGCTGCCGTTGACGGCCTTGGCCGGCCCCTCGGTCGTCGAGCAGGAGCTGTCCGCGGTGGCCGGCTTGTTGAGCGCCAGGTTGGTCCCGCCGCTCGGCGGGGTGACGCCCGGGATGGCGTTGAGCGTGTACCACGCCTCGGTGCTCCACAACGACTGCCCGCTGGTGGAGGTGAACGGGCGCGGTGACCGCAGGTAGACCACCCGGCCGGCCTTGCGGCCGTCGACGGTCAGGCTGACCTTCCTGCCGTCCGCCGAGAGGGTGGCCCCGCTGACGGTCAACGTCTCCTCGTCGATCTTCGGGCCGCCGTAGTTGGACGTCGGCTCGTACCGCCACTGCTTGACCTTGTAGTGGGCGGCCAGGTTGGCGGCGGTCTCCGCCGAGACCGGCTGGGTGTACTCCACCTCGAAACCGGCGGTGGTGGCCCGCATGGCCAGCATCTCGAAGGTGCTGGTGCTGTTCGGGGTGAGCTTCTGCAACCCGTACGTCAGCTTGCCGGTCTGCCCCCAGTTGCCGCCCGCGCCGAGCCCGCCGACGTAGATCGCGCCGTCCGGACCGAGGTTGACCTCGGAGACGCCCGCCTCCAGACCCTGGGTGAGCCGGAACAGCGCACCCTGGTACTCGCCGTTGACCTTCTCCACCGACGCGCGCTGGAGGCCGCCGTAGGTGACGTCACCGATCACGAACTGCCCGGCGTAGCGCCCGGTGGTGAGGTAGAGCGGCGTGCTGGGGGAGTTGGCGATCTCGTTCTGCGGCATCCAGAGCACCGGCGGGGTGACCGGGTTGGCGTCGAACGGGCCCGCCGGGGTCATGTAGTGGTTGAAGAAGCGACCCTGCTTGATGTGCACCAGCTTCGACGACGGCAGCCAGCCGCCCTGGTTGTCGGTGACGAAGATGCCGCCCTCCGGGCCCCAGCCGATGCCGTGCGGCGTCCGCAGGCCGCCGGCGATGTAGCTGACCGCACCGGTGTCCTTGTTGACCTTGATGGTGGTTCCCCGGTTGGCGGCGGGCTGCGGCACCGTGGTCGCGCCGCCGTAGTCGATCGACACCGACAGGTTCACGTAGAAGGAACCGTCCTGGTAGAGCAGACCGAACGCGAACTCGTGGAACTTGCCGCCGTACGGCCAGGTGGCGACGGTGTCGAGGCGGTCGGCCACCTCGTCTCCGGTGGTGTCCACGAGCCGGGTGAGCCGCTGCTTCTCCGACACGTAGACCACGCCGTCGACGACCTTGAGCCCCATCGGCTCCTTGAGGCCGCCGGCGATCTTCTTGGTGGTCACCGACCCGGGACCGGTCGCGCCGCCGGTGTTGCCCATGATGTACACCTCGCCGTCCTGGGAGGTGCCGGACTGGTCGCTGCCACCCCAGGTGCTGATGACCAGCCGGCCGTCGGCCAGCCAGTCCATCCCGGTGACCTTCGGCTGGAAGCCCGAGGGGCGCAGGTTCGTGAGCGTGTAGCCGGGGTGCACGCCGGTGAGCGGCAACCCGTCGCCAGGGGAGTCGGTGACGCCCTCGCACTCCTTGCGCCCCGGTGCGGTCACCCGTACGACTCCGGCGTCGGTGCTCAGCGCCGAGGTCGGTACGACCACGAAGGACGACGAGCCGGGCGTCCGCCACTCCAACGTGATCTGCTGGCCACCGGCGCGCTCGAAGTGGTCGATGCGCAGTGGGTGCAGCCCGGCGGCGAGGGTGACGGCGCCCTCCTTGGGTGGGGTGGCGCCGTGCAGGCCGTCGTGGTTGATCACGACGGTGTTGTCGATCGTCAGCTTGGACCCGTCGTCGCTGCTGAGCCGGAAGGTGTAGCTCCCGGCCTGGGTGATCGTGATGTTGCCGAGCACCTGCGAGACGAAGTTGTCGTCGAAGCCGAAGTCGGCCGGCGACGTCCAGTTGATCGTGGACATCAGCTTGTCCACGTTCGGGGTCTGCGCGGGCTTGAGCGTGCAGATCTCGGAGAGCGGCACCTGGACGTCATAGACGCGCAGAGTGACGCCCGGTTCCTGCTCGGGGGCGGCGTCGGCCGGGTCGGCCCAGAAGCCGACCGCGAGGACGAGCGCGAGCGCGCCCAGGACGGGACTGCGGAATCGGCGCAGCAGCGGTGTGCCCATCGTTCCTCCACAGAGGATAGGAATGACCGACGGCCGGCGTGCAGAGATGGTGAGGCGGTGGCCGCCGGCCCGGTCCGTAACGTCCTCGACGCCGACGAGTGACGCTCCGGAAACACCGGGTTGATGGGTCGAGACATTAAGGGGTTTCGATAGGGCTGTCCATGCCTTTGCATCGATACATCAAAAGTTCCCGATGTTCGTGCGAAAGATCGCGGCACTGCTCCCTGGATGTCGGAAATGCGCCAGCGCCGTACGGCGTTTCAGGTCCCGGCCAGGGGGTGGGTGCTCCGGGCGGTACACCCAGCCGCCGATGGTCGTTGCTGGACAGAAGGCGGACCGCGCCCCGGCCCGGGGGGTCACGTCGGTGCGCCTCAGCGGCGGCCGCGACGAGCCGGCCGGCGGTCCGTTCCACCGCGCGGACGCGAGGCCGCGCCCCGTGGCCGAGGCGCTGCGCCGCGCGGGCGGGTGG